>DAOOVM010000007.1:0-16485 GCA_035370085.1 Rhodanobacteraceae bacterium
CTCCGACTCGGTCCACAGGTAGAACTTCCCCTCCTCGCCTTCGCTGTCGGCGTCGAGGGCGCTGTAGAAGGCGCCGCCGGGTGCCTGCATCTCGCGCCGCAGCCAGGTCACCGTGGCATCGACGACCGCGGCGAAATCCGCCTCGGGCCACTGC
The DNA here is from genome assembly GCA_035370085.1 of Rhodanobacteraceae bacterium. GTDB lineage: Bacteria > Pseudomonadota > Gammaproteobacteria > Xanthomonadales > Rhodanobacteraceae > Tahibacter. The sequence goes on from DAOOVM010000007.1 coordinate 155, forward strand.
GCTGCGGCCTCGGCATACAGCGGCAGCAGCTGGGCGTTGTCGTACAGCATCTTCTCGAAGTGCGGGATGTCCCAGCGCGCATCCACACAGTAGCGGAAGAAGCCACCGCCGACGTGGTCGAAGAGGCCGCGGCGGGCCATGGCGTCGAGGGTGGTGTGGCGCATGGCGTCATGGCGGTTGCCGGCGTCGCCCGCGGCGCGCAGCAGGACCAGTTCGCCGGCGTGGGGAAACTTCGGTGCGCCGCGATGGCCGCCGTTGGCGGCGTCGAAATGCTGCGCGTACAGCGCCAGTGCGCGCTGGATCGGCGCGCCGTCCAGCGCGTCCGGGCGGGACGGCGGTGCCGCCTCGCGCAGGAAATCGGCCAGGGCGGCGTTCTGCTGGCGCAGGTCGTCGCGGCGCGTGTCCCAGAAGCCGCGCACCTGCTCCAAGACGTAGGCGAAGGGCGGCAGGCCGTGGCGCGCCTCGCGCGGGAAATAGGTGCCGGCGTAGAAGGGCAGCAGGTCGTCGCAGGCGAGGAACACGGTGAGCGGCCAGCCGCCGCCGCGGCCCGTGAGCGCCTGGTGCGCGCGCTGGTAGAGCTTGTCGAGGTCGGGACGCTCCTCGCGGTCGACCTTGATGTTGACGAACAGCGCGTTCATCAGCGCCGCTGTGCCGGCGTGCTCGAAGCATTCGTGCGCCATGACGTGGCACCAGTGGCAGGCGCTGTAGCCGATGGACAGCAGGATCGGCTTGCCCTCGCGCCGCGCCAGCGCCAGGGCGTCGGCGTCCCAGGGATGCCAGTCCACCGGGTTGTCGGCGTGCTGGCGCAGGTAGGGACTGGTGCTGGCGGCGAGGCGGTTGGGCATGGCGCGGGTTCGGTGGCGGGCTGCCGCTATGATGCGTCACCTTATCGCGCGAGTCCCGCCGTGTCCGAGCCTGCACCGATCGACTATCCCGCCCTGATCCTCAAGCGCGGCGAGGATGCGCGCCTGCGCGCCGGCCACCTGTGGGTGTTCTCCAACGAGGTCGACGTGCAGCGCACGCCACTCACGGCCTTCAGCCCGGGCGAGCCCTGCGCCCTCGTCGACGCCGCGGGCAAGGCCATCGGCCTCGGCTACGTCAATCCCAACTCGCTGATCGCCGCGCGCCTGGTGGTGCGCGGCATCAAGCATCCGATCGACCGCTCGCTGCTCGTGCACCGGCTCAACGTGGCCCTCGCGCTGCGCGAGCGCCTGTACGCGGAGCCCTACTACCGCCTCGTCTACGGCGAGTCTGACGGCCTGCCGGGCCTGACCCTCGACCGCTACGGCGACGTGCTGGTGGGCCAGACCACCACCGCCGGCATGGAGCGCCTGAAGGACGCCATCACCGAGGCGGTGGTGAAGGTGTTTAAGCCGCGCGCGCTGGTGTGGAAGAACGACGCCGGCTCGCGCGCGCAGGAGAATCTGCCCGAATACGCCGACCTCGGCTATGGCGCGCTGGAGGCGCCGGTGACCGTGCGCGAGCACGGCCTGGAGTTCACCGTCGATCCCATCGGCGGGCAGAAGACCGGCTGGTTCTACGATCAGCGCGCCAATCGCGACCATCTGGCCGCGCTCGTGCCGGGCAAGCGCGTGCTCGATCTCTTCGCCTATCTCGGCGGTTGGGGCCTGCGCGCGGCGCAGGCTGGTGCGAGCGAGGTGCTGTGCGTGGACGCGTCGGCCAGCGCAGTCGAGCGCATCGGCGACAACGCCGCCCGCAACGGCCTCGCCGCGACCGTCCGCGCGGTCAAGGCCGATGCCTTCGACCTGCTCAGGCAGTTGCGCGAGGAGCGCGAGCGTTTCGATGTCGTCGTGTGCGATCCGCCGGCCTTCATCAAGCGGCGCAAGGACCTGAAGGAGGGCCAGCTCGCCTACCGCCGCATCAACGAACTGGCCATGCAGGTGCTGGCGCGCGACGGCATGCTGATCTCCTGCTCCTGCTCGCACCACCTGCCGCGCACGTCCCTGCTCGAGGCGATCCAGCACGGCGCGCGCCACCTCGACCGCAGCGTGCAGGCGCTGGTGCAGCTGCAGCAGGGACCGGACCATCCCGTGCATCCGGCCATTCCTGAAACCGACTACCTCAAGGGCTACCTCTGCCGCGTGCTGCCGGCCTAGCCGCCGTCAGCCGCCAAAGCCGTCGCGGAACAGGGTGTCGTCGGTGTCGAGGTACCAGATCTTGCCGTCGGTGGTGGCGGTGAAGACGCGGTTGCCGTCCACGGCGAGCGCGCCCTCGGCGAGGCCGTCGTTGTTGCCGGGGATGCCGGTATTGAAGGCGCTCCAGTTGAGGCCGTCGTCGGAGCGGAACAGCCCCAGCGAATACTGGCTGGAGGGCGGCGGGGGCTGCACCGGGTCGAAGCTCGGGTTGGCGCCGCTGTGCAGGAACATCGTACCGTTCGCCGTCGTGACGATGCGCGTGACCTGCAGCCCCTTGTAGATGAAGTTCGGCGTGAAGCCCGTGGCCGGCGCCACCGTGTGCGCGGCGAGGTCGGCGCGGCCGATCGAACTGGGCCAGTTGTAATAGAACAGCGACACGCCGTTCCACACCGGATCGTGGCCGAGGGTGAAGCCGATGGCGCCGACATTGCCCGAGCGCACCAGCGGCTCCATGGGACTGGACGGATTGCGCTGGGCGGGGTCGGCGGCGAGGCAGGCGTAGGGGTCGACCGGCTGCCAGCTGGCGCCGTTGTCGGCGGAATAGACCAGGCCCGCGGTTTCGGTGCCGGCGTACACCCAGCCGCGGCGGTCGACGGCGATGCTGTAGATCGCGCCGTCGCCGCCGGCGCCGCCGAGGGTGGGGTAGTAGCAGGGCGCACGGGCCTGCACCAGCGCGCTCTCGTCGATCGCGGTGAAGTGCCGGCCGCCGTCGCTGCTGCGGTACACCTGGCTCCATTTCGCGCCGAACCACACGTCGCCGTTGGGGGCGCGCGTGAGGGCGAAGACGCCGAGGTTGGCCGGCGCCGACAGGTTCGCGGCGACCCACTGGCCGCTGGTCCGGTCGAGCACGAAAGCGATGGGATCGTCGAGGTTGGCGGCGGCGGTGCCGTGGAAGATGCCGACGACGGGTTCGCTAGCGGCGTTGCTGGTCAGGGCCTCGATGTTGTTGGTCAGGCTCACGTAGGGAATCGGCGGCAGGGCGCTGAACTGCCCGCTCGGCGCGCGGGCGTCGGCGGCGCGGTAGATGACGCCCTGCGGGCCGCCGGTGGCGAGCAGTCCGTAGTACAGACTGTGGTCGGGTGCGATGGCCAGGCGTGGATGGATGCCGGGCTGCAGGCCACTGGCCCACAGGGTCCAGGCGGCCGACTGGGCGGCCGCGGGACCAGCCTGGCTGGCCAGCAGGGGCAGGACGAGGCGATGCAGCATTCGTGGACGTGAGACGGACATGGCTTCCCCTGGGGCGCGATGACGAGCGGCGCGCGCGGCGCCGCGGCGGGTGTGGGGAAGACAAGGGGCGCGCGCGGCGCGGGCGAACGCGCGTCCGCGGCGATGCCGACCGGCGGCAGTGCGCGCGCGCCCGACGGCACTGTATCCAGGCCGCGCGTGGCGACACCGGGCGGTGCGGGGCGCGATTGGCCGCGCACGACGCGGTGTGTCCGCGGAGCGCGGGCGCCGACGTGGGCGTTCAGGGAGTCGCCGGCGCCGGATCCAGGGGGCGCGAGGCCTGGCCGAACACATAGCGCCAGCCGTCGGCGCCGCGCACATAGGTATCGCTGAACCAGAGGTGCCGGTCGACCTCGTGCGCGCCGTCGCGGTACTGCACCCACAGGCGGGCGGTGACCACGGCGGTGTCGCCCCACACGCGCACGGTCTGCGTGCCGGGGTCCTCCTCCTGTCGCGTGTAGGCGATATGGCCGCGGCGCGCTTCGGCCAGCAGGTCCTCGCGCCCGTACTGGCGGCCGTCGCCCAGCACGAGGACGAAATCCGGGGCAAGGATGCGTGCCATGGCCGCGGCATCGTTGCGCTTCACCGCGGCCTGGTAGGCGGTGTCGAGCGCCGCGACGGTATCGCGGTCGGAGGCGAGGCCGGCGGCGAGCAGGGAGGTCAGGGCGAGGCTGGTGGCAAGCATGCGATGGGCTCCGTTGGGAGCGTCCAGCCTAGGGCAGGCACGGCGGCGCCTGCTTGCAGTTTCTTGCCCAATTTGCGCCGGCGCTGGCGCCCCGGTAGTGCGAGGGCAGGGCGCCGAACTCGCGGCGGAACAGTCGGGTGAAGTGCGCCGGGTGATTGAAGCCGCAGGCGTAGCAGGCATCGGTGACGCGGCTGCCGGCGTCCAGCATGGCGGCGGCGCGGCGCAGTCGCGCACGCAGCAGGTAGCGGTGCGGCGGCAGGCCGACGAGGCGCTCGAACACGCGCGCGAACTGGAACGGGCTCATGGCGGCATCCCGCGCCAGCTGCACCAGACGGTGCTCGGCGGCAGGCTCGGCATCGAGCCGCTCGCGCGCGGTCTGAACCCGTTCGGCGTGCCAGCGCAGGTTGTGCGGCCGGAACGGGCGCGGTGCCGTTCGCGGCGGCACGGCCAGCGCCTCCAGCCAGTCCGCCGCGCAGGCCTCGGCGTGCAGCCCCTGGGCGTCGCGCACGGCGCGCAGCAGGGCCCAGTGCAGGTAGGCCGTACGATCGGCGGCGCGCAGCACCGGCGGGCGCGAGGCCGGCCACACCCGCTGCGGGTCGGCCGCCTCCATGCTGGCGTCCGCCAGACACAGCGACAGGCAAACATCGCCGTAGTCGTGGCCGGGGTGCTGCACGCGGAATTCCATGCCCGGCCGGCTCAGCATCACATCGCCCGGGCCGAGTTCCCAGCGCTGACCGCGGCAGTGCAGCAGGAAGCGTCCGCGCTCCACCACACTGATGATGTACTGGCCAGCCACTTCCTCGGCGTCGTCGGGCGCGTGCCCGGCGTGCGCGTGGTCGAAACGTCGCACCTGCAGTTCGGGCGTATTCCACAGGGGCGTGAGCCGCGACATGGCGAAGGCTGCCGTGGAATCGGAGGATGCCGCAGTGTAGCGCCGTGCGGCGGCGCCGGCAGGGCCGCACGGCGCGGCGAAGGGCGGGCCACTCAGGCCGGCTGCAGCAGATCCCAGAGATTGCCGTAGAGGTCGCGGAAGACGGCCACGGTGCCATAGGGCTCCTCGCGCGGCGCGCGCACGAACTCGACGCCCCGCTCGCGGTAGGTGCGGTAGTCGCGCCAGAAGTCGTCGCTGTGCAGGAACAGGAACACCCGGCCACCGGTCTGGTTGCCGACGCGGCTGGCCTGTTCGGCGTCGGCCGCCCGCGCCAGCAGCAGCCGTGCGCCGCCGCCGCGCGGTGCCACCACGACCCAGCGCTTGCCCTGCGCGGGCACAGGGCGGTCCTCCACCAGGGTGAAACCGAGGCTGCCGACGTAGAAATCCAGGGCCTCGTCGTACTCGCGCACCAGTAGCGCGACCAGAGCCAGTTGCAGGGACATGGTGCGCCTCAGCGGCGGGGAGTGGCGCGAGCGGGGGTCATGGTTGGGGCGGACAACCGGGCTCGCAGTCTGGCCGATCGCCGCCGCGGGGACAACGCGCCAATTCCGCCACCGATCGGCGACAATCGCGCTCCCTCTGCCCCGACGCCGGCCATGGCCTACTTCCACGACATCGATCCCTATGCCGTCCAGTTCCCGCCCTTCAGCCTGTTCGGGCACGCCTTCGGCTCCTTCGGCGTGCACTGGTACGGCCTGATGTATCTCGGCGGTTTTCTCGGCGGCTGGTGGCTGGGCAAGCGCCGCCTGCGCGCCGGGCGCCTGGGGGCGGTGACGCAGGAGCAATTCTCGGACCTCATGTTCTACGCCATGCTCGGCGTGATCCTCGGCGGCCGCATCGGCTACATGCTGTTCTACAACTTTCCGCAGCTGCTGGCCGAGCCGCTGTCGCTCCTGCGTGTGTGGGAGGGGGGCATGTCCTTCCACGGCGGCCTGCTCGGCGTACTCGTCGGCGGCCTGTACTGGGCGCGCCGCAACGGTGTGGTGTTCTTCGATGCCGTGGACTTCGTCGCCCCGCTGGTGCCGATCGGACTGGGTCTGGGGCGCCTGGGCAATTTCATCGGCGGTGAGCTGTGGGGCAAGCGCACCGGTGGGGACTGGGGTGTGGTTTTCCCGCGCGCGCTCGAGGCGCTGGGCAAGGCGCCAGACGAGTTGCGCGCCATGTTCCTCGCCGGGCAGCTCCACGGCGAAGCGCGTCATCCCACGCAGCTGTACGAATTCACGCTTGAGGGCGTGGTGCTGTTCAGTGTGCTGTGGCTGTACTCACGCAAGCCGCGGCCACGCTACGCCGTATCGGGCCTGTTCGCGCTGCTTTACGGCTGCTTCCGTTTCGCCGTGGAATTCGTGCGCGAGCCGGACGTGCAGCTCGGCTACCTTGCCTTCGGCTGGGTGACGATGGGGCAGATCCTGTCTCTGCCTCTGATCGTGACCGGCGTGGCGCTGCTGCTGCTGTCGCAGCGCCAGCCGCGCCCGGCCTGAGGCGCCCGACCTAGAGCCACTTGGCGCGCTTGAGCACCACGTACAGTCCGCCGCAGATGGCCAGGGTTGCGGCGATCATCAACGGATAGCCCCACGGGCGGTCCAGCTCGGGCATGTGGTGGAAGTTCATGCCGTACCAGCTGGTCATGAGCGTGGGCGCGGCCAGCAGCGCGGCCCAGCCGGCCAGGCGCTTGACCACCTCGTTCTGCGCCACGGTGACCAGGGCAAGATTGACGTTCATCGCCACGGTGAGCATTTCGCGCATGGCGTCGGTGGATTCGTTGATGCGCGCAGCGTGGTCGGAGACGTCGCGGAAATACGGCCGCACCTCGTCGCGGATCAGGCCGGGATGCAAGCGCGTGAGCTGGTTGAGGATGTCCTGCAGCGGCGCCACGGCCAGGCGCATCTCCACCAGGTCCTTCTTCAGGTCGTACAGGCGCAGCAGCGTGTCGCGCTTGAACTCGTCGCGGAAGATGTCCTGCTCCAGCTCGGTCAGCTCGGCGCGGAACTCGCGCACGATGGGGAAGAAATTGTCGACGACGAAGTCGAGCACCGAGTACAGGCCGTAGCTCGGCCCCAGCGCCATTAGCTCCGGGTTCTGCTCGCAGCTGCGCCGCGCCGGCTGGTAGGACAGCGAGGCGCCGTGGCGCACGGTCACGAGGTAGTTGCGGCCGAGGAAGATGTGCGTTTCGCCGAATTCGATCTTGCCCGCCACCATCTGCGCGGTGTGCACGACGATGAACAGGGATTCGCCGTAGCTCTCGATCTTGGGGCGCTGGTGCGCATGGTTCGCGTCCTCGATCGCGAGGTCGTGCAGGCCGAACTCCTCCTGCAGCTTTTCCAGCAGCGCTTCGTCCGGTTCGTGCAGGCCGACCCAGACGAAGTTGTTGCGGTCACGCACGACTTCGCTGATCTCGTCCAGGGTGATGCTGCGCAGCTTGTTGCCGTCGGCATCGTAGGCGACGCTGTTGACCACCATGGCGGGGTCGCTGGGAGCGGGCGCGGCGCTGAGCGGGGCGAGGTTCATGCGGGTCTCCGGCAGCGGACGCGAAAGCCGCGCCATCATGCCGGACCGCTCCGGGCCTGGGCAATGCGCTGCGGGCCGCCGTGGGGCGCGCGTTCAGTCGCAGGCGGCGCGGCGCCGCGCCTGCGCGCCCGCGCGGCGCACGTGCGCCGCGGCCAGGGCATCGGCGGCGGCGCGCTCCGGCGCGGTGAGGCTGTCGCCGACCTGCTCCTCCAGGCGCAGGTCGGCCAGGTAGAAGCGCAAGCCCAGATCGTCGGGAGCGGCGAAGCAGCCGTAGGCATTGAGCCAGGCGCGGTAGCGGCTCCAGCCCAGCGCGGCCACGCGCTCGTCGCGACGCAGTGCCGTGTCGATGGCGCGCTCCAGGGCCCAGGCGAAACCGAGTTCGGCGCTGCGCTCGAGCAGTTCTCCGGCCTGCTCCGGGCGCGGGGCCAGCGCGCCGCAGCCGATGGCCAGGCATTGCGCCAGCGCGCTGAGGGCGTCGCTGTCCAGGCGCGCCAGATCGCGCAGGCGCGCCAGGCCGTCCTCGCGCTCGGCCGCGTCCGCGCTCTCGGTCAGGTGCTGCGCCAGTGCCAGCGCCGCGGCGGCGTCGTCGCCTGCGCGCAGCAGCGCGCGCAGGCGCGCCAGCAGGGCGGCGAGATCGCCGTCCTGGTCGTACAGCAGTTCGGCCAGGGCGCGCTGCGCCGCCGACGTGCGCACCTCCTGCGCCAGTGCGGCCCAGTCGGCCTCCAGTCGGGCGCGGTCACCATTGGTGCGGGCACAGGCCAGGGCGCGCTGCGCATCCGCCTCGCGCCGCGCCTGCACCAGGGCGTCGGCGAACTGGCGGCGCGGATCGGGCACCGCATCAGGTTCGCGCTCGCTCGACAGCGGTGCCAGCACGGCCGCCGGCGGGCGATCCACCGCCTGGCAGTCGTCCGCCCGCAGCAGCCAGGCGTCGAGCGCCGCGGCATCGCCGTGGCGGGCGCGTTCCGCCAGCGCCGCCAGACCGTCGTCCGGCGCGGCGAGCAGGGCCGCGACCGCGCCGCCGAAGCGCCGCTCACGAAACTGGCGGCGCGCGTGCTCCTGCGCATCGAGCCAAGCCTGCGGCGTGAGCCGATCCCGCGTTGCCGGCGGCGCCGGTGTAGCGAAGGTCGCCCGTGCGGGCGGCACAGGGCGGGCCGGGCGGGGCGATTGCGTGGCGGCCGCAGGCCGCGGTGCCGCCGGCGGCGCCGCGGTGGGCCGCGTGGCGGCCGGCCGATCAGGGTGCAGCGAGGCAGCCAGCAGGGCCGCGTGCGCGGCAAGGACCAGCAGCAGGATCGCGGGATGGCGCATGCCGGCAGTGTGCCGCCACGCCGGCGCCTCGGCCAGCGGACGGCGCCGCCTCAGCCAGGGCGCGCGTCGATGCGCCGTAGGGCGAGCAGCAGGGCGAAGTGCAGGGGCAGCAGCAGGGCGATCCAGGGACGGTTGTCCTGCACGAACCAGGGCAGCACGCGCAGGCACAGTGCCGCGGCGGCGAGCAGGGCGATCGCCTGCGCCAGACGCAGCGTGGTCCGACTCGGGCGCCAGTCGGCGCGGCGCGCGCGCCACCAGGCGGGCAACAGCAGCAGACACAGCGGGTCGAGCAGCAGGAGATTGGCGTTGCGCCAGGCCGAGGTGTGTTCGGTCAGGCCCCACAGCGCCGCCAGCACCAGGCCGCCGAGGCCGCACAGCAGCGCCGTGCTCAGCGCCATGAACGCGAAGGCGCCGCGCGCCGCAGCACGGCCGCGGCGACGCGCCAGCGCGAGCAGCAGCGCGGCGAGGCCGAGACCCAGGGCGCCGCAGGGCCAGCGCAGGTCGGGCGGAAAATCCGCCGGTTCGGCCAGGCGCGGCGACGCCAGTAGGGTCTCGTGTTGGACCAGCGGCACGGGCGTGCCGTCCGCAGCAGGCACGCGCACCTCGCGCAGGCGCTGCATCAGCAGCATCGGCACGAAGCTCTCGTCCCAGAAGGACAGGCGCCGGTCGGCCAGCGGGCCGAGGCCGACGTCGATGCCCAGCATCAGGGCGAGATCGGGCCGCATGAGGCGGTCGGCGTGCATGCGGTAGGTGAAGCCGCTGGAGGGGGCCACGAGCTGGGCGTGCAGGGCACCGCCGAGGGCGCGGTCGAGCGCGTCGCGCACCCGCGTGGAGCAGTTGGCGGTGAAGTAGTCGTAGCGATAGCGCGCGTTCTCCGGGCGCAGGTTCCATTCCAGGTAGTCGCGCAGTGCCTGGCGCTGCGCAGGCGTGAGGGCCAGGGCCTGCTCGACGATCCAGCGGCCCTCCTGTGCATAGAGGGCCAAGTCTTCGGCGGTGGCGTCGGCGGCGATGCGGTACTGCATGCGACCGCGGGCGAAGTTCAGCAGGAAATCGTCTTCGCCGAAGTCGAAGATGCCGTAGTTGTAGGCCACGTCGCTGCCGCTGGCGGCGTCGCGGATGCGGATCGCGTTGTGGCCGAAGCGCTCCCAGTAGATCTCGCCGGGACCGAAGGTCAGCAGGGACACGCTCAGCGCGCTGCCCGGGGCGGCCTGCGCGGCGGCCGGCGCCGGTGCGGCGAGGGCGCCCCACAGCGCCAGCAGCGCGCCCAGCCACAGCACAGCGGCGCCGCGCGCACGGCGCAGGCGGCGTGGCCTCATGCGTCGAGGCTGCGCACGGCGAACTGGTGCACGCGGCGGTCGTCGGCGCGCGTCACATGGAAGGCATAGCCGCCGAGGGCGGTTTCCTCCCCCACTTCGGGCAGGTGGCCGAACTCGGCCGTCACCATGCCGCCGACGGTATCGAATTCCTCGTCGGAGAAGGCGCAGCCGAAGTGCGCGTTGAACTCCGCGATGGGCGTGAGCGCGTTGACCAGGTAGCGTCCGTCGGTCTGTGCCACGATGCCCTTGGCCTCGCCCTCGTCGGTGTCGTGCTCGTCGTCGATCTCGCCCACGATCTGCTCCAGTACGTCCTCGATCGTGATGAGCCCGGCCACGCCGCCGTACTCGTCCACCACCACGGCCATGTGGTTGCGCGAGAGGCGGAACTCCTTGAGCAGGATGTTGAGCTTCTTGGATTCCGGGATCAGCGCCACCGGGCGCAGTAGGCGCGAGATGTCGCAGGGCTCGGCCGCGGTGAAGCAGCGCAGCAAGTCCTTGGCGAGCAGGATGCCGACGATCTCGTCCTTGTCATCGCCGTGCACCGGAAAGCGCGAATGCCCGGACTCGATGACACGTGCAAGGATCTCCTGCAGCGGCGCCCCCAGCGGCAGGGACACCATCTGCGCGCGCGGCACCATGACGTCGGCCACGGTGAGGTCGGTGACCTCGATGGCGCCCTCCACCATCGACAGCGTGTCGTTGGAGAGCAGGCCGTTGGCCTGGGCCTGGCGCAGCTCCTCCAGCAGTTCTTCCACGTTGCGCGGCTCGCCGGACAGGGCCTGGGTGAGACGTTCGAACCAAGATCTGTGCGGCGGCGTACTAGGGTGGTCCTCGCTCATGCCAGCGGGCGTTGGCGCCGGAATCGGCGGAAGCGGCAGTGTAGCAAAAGCTCCCGGACGGCCGCTGGCGGGGCGGCCGTCTCAGTGTGCCGTGCGGTAGGGATCGGCAATGCCGAGCCCCGCGAGAATGCGCCGCTCCAGCGCTTCCATGGCCTCGGCCTGGGCTGCATCCTCGTGGTCGTGGCCGAGCAGGTGCAGCACGCCGTGGATGGCAAGGTGGGCCCAGTGGTCGCGCGGCCGCTTGCCCTGTTCGCGCGCCTCGCGCGCCACCACGGGCGCGCAGATCACCAGATCGCCGAGCAGCCGGCTGGCCTCGCCGGGCAGCGGTTCGTAGGGGAAGCTCAGCACATTGGTGGCGTAGTCGCGGCCGCGGAACTCGCGGTTGTAGCGGCGTGCCGCGTGCGCGTCGACGATGAGGATGTTCACCTCGGCGCGGCGTCGGCTCAGTGCGGGTATGGCCAGCAGCCAGCGCTGGAACGTCGGCCGCAGCGGCACGCCCGCGCGCCCGGCCTGGTTGCGCAGCCACAACTGCAGCTGACCGCGCCCCGCTGCCGCGGTGCGGGCAGGGCGCGCCTGTGGGGCCTCCCCGCGTCCGGCGCCGGCGCGTGCGGGGCGCCGGGCGCCGCGGCTATGTGCCATCGGCATCGTCCGGCGCGCGCGCGCGGGCGGTGGCGACCGTTGCGGCCCCGGCGTCCCGCGCCCGCTCGCCGGTTTCGCGCGATTCATAGGCACGCACGATGCGTTGCACCAGCGGGTGCCGCACCACGTCGCGCGAAGTGAAGAAGGTGAAGCTGATGCCGTCCACGCCGCGCAGCACCTCGATGGCGTCGCGCAGGCCGGAACGCACCTGGCGCGGCAGGTCGGTCTGCGTGACGTCGCCGGTCACCACCGCCACCGAGCCGAAGCCGATGCGCGTCAGGAACATCTTCATCTGCTCCACCGTGGTGTTCTGAGCCTCGTCGAGGATGACGAAGGAGTCATTCAGGGTGCGGCCGCGCATGTAGGCCAGCGGCGCCACCTCGATCACGTTGCGCTCGATCAGCTTGGCCACCTTCTCGAAGCCGAGCATCTCGTACAGCGCGTCGTACAGCGGGCGCAGGTAGGGGTCGACCTTCTGCGACAGGTCGCCCGGCAGGAAGCCGAGCTTCTCGCCGGCCTCCACCGCCGGGCGCACCAGGATCAGGCGCTGCACGCGGTTGTCTTCCAGCGCATCGACCGCGCTGGCGACCGCGAGGTAGGTCTTGCCCGTGCCGGCAGGGCCGATGCCGAAGTTGATGTCGTGCGTGGCGATGGCGTGCAGGTACTTCGCCTGGTTGGGGCCGCGGCCCCTGATCACGCCGCGCTTGACGCGGATGGTCACCTCCTGCGCGCCTTCGGCGCCCCGCTCGATGAGGGCGTCGACGCCGGACTCCTGCAGGTGCAGGTGCACGTCGTGAGCGCTCAGCGCGGCGTGCTCGGTGGCGGCGTAGAGGTCATGCAGCAGGCGCGCCGCGGCGGCGACAGTTCGTTCTTCGCCGATGACGCGGAACAGGTTGCCGCGATTGGCGATCTCCACGCCCAGACGCAGTTCGATCTGGCGCAGGTGTTCGTCCAGCGGCCCGGCGAGGTTGGCCAGGCGCGCGCCATCGTCGGGCTCCAGGGCCAGGTCACGGGTGGTGAGGGTGCTCATGGGCGGCGAAGGGTAGCGCGCGGCGCGCGGGCGAGCCACCGTGCGCCGCGCCGTGCCGGCGCGTGCGCTAGGCTGGGGCGGCGGCGATCGGCGCGGCCACGCGCCGCCGCGCGTGAGCGAGGAGATGTCGGCGATGCAGTCCGCGGCGACGTTGCAGGCATCGACAGGGCAGGGCGCGCAGCGTCTGTTCTTTGCGCTGTGGCCCGATGCGCCAACGCGCCAGCGCCTGGTCGCTGCCGTCGCCGCGCTGCGCGCGCGCCACGCCACGGCCGGACGCTGGCTCGATCCGGCGGGCTACCACCTGACGCTGCACTTCCTCGGCGACTTCGCACCGCTGGCGCCGGCGTTGGTGGCGCAGGTCTGCGCCGCCGCGCAGGCCGTGGATGCGCCCGCTTTCGCGCTGCGGCTCGATCAGGCCGGCAGCTTCGCCAGTCGCGACCATCCCTGGTGGCTGGGGTGCGGCGCGCCGCCGCCGGCGCTGTTCGAACTGTGGCGGCAGTTGGACTCGGCGCTGGACCGCGCCGGCGTGCCGCGCGAATCGTGTCGGGACTTTGTGCCGCACCTGACTGTGCTGCGCCGCGCCCGCCTTGCCCTCCCGGTCACGGAGCTGGAGCCGCTGGTTTGGCCGGTCGACGCCTTCGTGCTGGTTGCCAGCGCCGCGGGCTCCTCGGCGCGGGATTGCCGGCTGCTGCGGCGCTTCGCCCTGCGCACCTGAGGCGCGCGCTGCGGCCCCGGTGCGCAGCGGCAGGACGGGAATCAGGCGACAGCTGGCAGCGCCAGGCGGCCGCGCAGGGAGTTGCTCATCGCCTCGGTGATCGTCACGTCGACGAACTGCCCGATCAGACGGCCGAGCGCCTCGGCTGGCACGGGGAAGTTCACGAAGCGCATGTTCTCGGTGCGCCCGGTGAGTTCGGCCGCGTTCTTGCGGCTCGGGCCTTCCACCAGCACGCGCTGCACGCTGCCGACCATGGCCTGGTTGATGCGCGCGGCGTTGGCGTTGATGGCCGCCTGCAGGCGCGCCAGGCGCTCGCTCTTCACCGCGGCCGGAGTGTCGTCCTCCAGATTGGCGGCCGGTGTGCCGGGGCGCTTGGAGTAGATGAAGCTGAAGCTCTGGTCGAAGCCCACATCCTCGATCAGTTTCATGGTCCGGGCGAAATCGTCCTCGGTTTCGCCCGGGAAGCCGACGATGAAGTCGGAGGAGATGCAGATGTCCGGGCGCGCGGCGCGCAGCTTGCGGATCTTCTGTTTGAACTCCAGCGCCGTGTAGCCGCGCTTCATGGCGGCGAGGATGCGGTCGGAGCCGGACTGCACCGGCAGGTGCAGGAAGTTGGCCAGCTGCGGCACGGTGGCGTAGGCCTCGACCAGCGAGTCGGAGAACTCCAGCGGGTGGGAGGTGGTGAAGCGGATGCGGCCGATACCGTCGATCTGTGCGATGGCGCGGATCAGCAGGGCCAGATCGGCGATGCTGCCGTCGTGCATCGGGCCGCGGTAGGCGTTGACGTTCTGACCCAGCAGGGTCACCTCGCGCACGCCCTGTTCGGCCAGGGCCGCGACCTCGGCCAGCACGTCGTCAAACGGCCGGCTGACCTCGTCGCCGCGCGTGTAGGGCACCACGCAGAAGGTGCAGTACTTGCTGCAGCCTTCCATGATCGACACGAAGGCGGTGGGGCCCTCGGCGCGCGGTTCGGGCAGGCGGTCGAACTTCTCGATTTCCGGAAAGGAAATGTCCACCTGCGGCTTGCCGGTGCTGCGCCGCGCCTCGATCAGCTCGGGCAGGCGGTGCAGGGTCTGCGGGCCGAACACCAGGTCCACATGCGGCGCGCGCTTGACGATGGCTTCCCCCTCCTGCGAGGCGACGCAGCCGCCCACCCCGATCAGCACGGGACGGCCGTCGCGCTTGAACTCCTTCCAGCGGCCGAGCTGGGAGAACACCTTCTCCTGGGCCTTTTCGCGCACCGAACAGGTGTTGACCAGGATGACGTCGGCCTCGGCCTCGTCGTCGGTCAGGGTTAGGCCGTGCGAGGCGCCGAGCACGTCGGCCATCTTGGCCGAGTCGTACTCGTTCATCTGGCACCCGTGCGTCTTGATGTACAGCTTGCCGGCCATGGGTCCTGGGGAAAAAATCGAAGGGGGGCGCAAGTTTACGCGCCGGGGGCGGGGGATGCCAGCGGTCCGCGGGAGGCGCCGCGGCCGTCCATCGCGCGTTCGCCGTCGGCCCTGCACTTGGCATTTCTCCTGCAGTGGCAGAAACTTGCCGCGCTTTCCTGCCAACGCCATGAGCCAGCCCATCCGCCCCTTCCGCCGCCTCCTCGCCGCCCTGGCGCTGCTGGCTCTGTTCGCTGCCGGGACGCCCACTGCCCTCGCTGGCGGGCTGTATCGCTGCAGCGGCAAGCGTGGCGAGATGGCCTACACGAACAAGCCCGGCGGCTACAGCAACTGCATCAAGGTGGCCAGCTACACCGAGCCCAGCGCCGCAGCCGCGCCGGCCCCCGCGCCTGCCGCGGGCGGCGCGCCGGGGCAGTGGAACTACCGTGAGGGCGGCGCCGCGACGGCGTCGGCGCAGGACCGGGCGGGCGTCGTCAGTTCGGGCGCCGGACCGGTGCAGGAGCCCAGCCCCTCCGGCGACGGTGAGCGGCCCAAGGTGCTCAGTGGCGCCGTGTACAAGGTGACCAAGGCCAATGGCGTGGTGGAGTACACCAATATCCGCCCCGCCGGCCGCTACCAGGTGCTGTTCACCTACATCGCCACCTGCTTCGCCTGCGACGTGCACTCGCACGTGAATTTCGGTTCGGTGGCCCTGAATCTGCGCGCCTACCGCGACGAGATCGCCCAGGCGGCGCGCGACAACGGCCTGGACGAGGCCCTGCTGCGCGCCGTGATCCATGCCGAGTCGGCCTTCAATCCCAATGCCCTGTCCATGGCGGGCGCGCAGGGACTGATGCAGCTGATGCCGGGAACGGCCAGCGATCTCGGCGTCGGCAATCCCTTCGATGCCGCGCAGAACATCCGCGGTGGGGCGCTGTATCTCGCCAACCTGCTCCGCTCCTACTCTGGCAACGAGCGCCTGGCGCTGGCCGCCTACAACGCCGGTCCGGCCAACGTGGACAAATACGGCGGCGTGCCGCCCTTCGACGAAACCCAGGTGTACGTCGACCGCGTGGCGGTGCTGAAGGACCGCTACCGCAAGGCCAACTGAGGGCCGCCGCCCGGGCTCAGGCGCTGGGAATGCGTATGCGGTTGGGCGACGGGCGCTGCACCAGGGCGAGGTCGAACTCCACCGGCTGACCTGCACGCAGGCCGCTCAGATGCACCCTGGTGCCGGGCGCCAGCGCGGCCTCGCGCGTGCGCAGTTCGGCCGCATCGAGGATGTCCTGGCCATCGAGCCGCAGCAGCACGTCGCCCGGCTGCATGCCGGCCTCTGCGGCGTGGCTGCCCGGGTAGACCTCCAGCACCATCGCCCCGCGCGCGGCGGCGGGCAGGCCGGCCTCGGCGGCGACCTGCACCGGGCCGAATTCCGCCCCCATCCAGCCGCGCACCACCAGGCCGTGGGCGATGATCTGATCCATGACCGTCTTGGCCGCCCGCACCGGAATGGCAAATCCGATGCCTTCGGCGATGGGCCGCTGACCGCCATAGGTGTCGCCGCCCTGCTCGCGGTAATTGGCCGTGTTGATGCCGATCAGCTCGCCGCGCGCGTTGAC
>DAOOVM010000007.1:16585-21358 GCA_035370085.1 Rhodanobacteraceae bacterium
AGATCGGTGTCCTCGTCGCTGCCGACCACCAGGGCGCGCGCGACGCGGCCGTCGTAGAGCAGGATCTGGATGTCGTCGGCGGCGGCGATCACGTGGTAGTTGGTCAGCACGTAGCCATCGGCGCTGACGATGACGCCCGAACCGAGGCTCTGCTCGCGCCGGCGCAGCACCGGCCCGGGCAGGGCGCCGAACAGGCGTTGCAGGGTCGGGTCGGGAAAGACCCGCACGGTACGTTGCGTGACGACCTTGTTGGCGTAGATGTTCACCACTGCCGGGGCTGCGCGCGCCACTGCGTCGGCATAGGACACCGGCCCGGCGCCGGCCGTCGGCGCGGCGGACAAGGTCGGCGCAGCCGCGGTCGGAGGCGTCGGGGTCGTCTCGGCCGCGGGGGCGGGCGCCGCCTCCCCGCGCAGGCGCTCGGCGGTTGCCGGCCACAGTCGCGTGACGACGAAGGCGATGGCCAACCCGAGGGTCGCGAACTGCAGCAGGAAGGCAAGCGCACGCGCGGCGTTTTTCATCGGCAGGCTGGGCAGGCAGGCGGGGAGCGGGCGCGCGATGGACACGATCCGGTGCGGCGTCGCCGCGCCGTCCGGTTTGATTGTGCGCTGTCGGCAGTGTCGTTAAACTAACACGATTTTTGGGGCCACCCGAAGCCGTCGGGCAGCGCCGCGCCGTCGTAGTCGAGGCGCGGAGTCCGGGTGGAGCCGCAGGCGATTTCCAGCATCAGCAATTCGGAGAGCCGGATGGCGAACGAAGGCGTCAATCATGGGCGACGCCGCTTCCTTACCGCCACGACTGCAGTCGTGGGCGGGGCGGGGGTGGTGGCTGCGGCCGTGCCATTCATCAAGACCTGGTTGCCCAGTGCGCGCGCGAAGACCGCGGGTGCGCCGGTTACCGTGGACATATCCAAGCTCGAAGTCGGCCAGATGCTGGTCGTCGGCGGCAATGTTCCGGAGTGGCGCGGGCAGCCCATCTGGATCATCCACCGCAGCGACGAGCAGCTCGCCGCCCTGCCGAGCCAGGATCCGCGCCTGAAGGATCCCAAGTCGGAGAACGCCGACCAGCAGCCGAAGTACGCGCAGAACGCCTGGCGCTCCTTCGAGCAGCACAAGAACATCATGGTGCTGGTCGGCATCTGCACGCACCTGGGGTGCTCGCCCAAGTTCCACGGCGAGCTCAAGCCCGAGCCGTTCGACGAACAGTGGAAGGGCGGCTTCTTCTGCCCCTGCCACAAGTCGCGCTTCGACATGGCCGGCCGCGTCTACGACGGCGTGCCCGCGCCGACCAATCTGAAAGTGCCGCCCTACAAGTTCGCCGATGAGCACACCCTCGTCATCGGCGTCGATCCGGAAGGAGCCGCGTGATGGCGAACGTGATTGCGCGCGCCGTGGCCGGCGTGCAGGACTGGGTCAACTACCGCGCTCCCGGCATGATGCCGGCGTACCGCAAGCATCTGTCCGAATATTGGGCGCCGAAGAACTTCAACCTCTGGTACTACTTCGGCTCGCTGGCGCTGCTGGTGCTGGTCAACCAGATCGTCACCGGCATCTTCCTGACCATGCAGTTCAAGCCGAGCGCGGCGGAAGCCTTCGCCTCGGTCGAGTACATCATGCGCGACGTCGAGTGGGGCTGGCTGGTGCGCTACATGCACTCCACCGGCGCCTCGCTGTTCTTCATCGTCGTCTATTTGCACATGTTCCGCGGGCTCATGTACGGGTCCTATCAGAAGCCGCGTGAACTGGTGTGGCTGCTGGGCATGCTGATCTACCTCGTGCTCATGGCCGAGGCCTTCATGGGTTACGTGCTGCCCTGGGGCCAGATGTCCTTCTGGGGTGCAAAGGTCATCATCTCGCTGTTTGGTGCCATCCCGGTGGTGGGCGACACGCTGGTGGAGTGGATCATGGGCGACTACCTGCCCAGCGACGCCACCCTCAACCGCTTCTTCGCCCTGCACGTGGTCGCGCTGCCGCTGGTACTGCTGCTGCTGGTGGTGCTGCACCTGTTCGCCCTGCACGAGGTCGGTTCCAACAATCCCGACGGCGTGGAGATCAAGAAGAACAAGGATGCCAGCGGCAAGCCGCTGGATGGCATCGCCTTCCACCCGTACTACACGGTGAAGGACCTGTTCGGCGCCAGTTTCTTCATGCTCATCGCCGCCTTCATCATCTTCTTCGAGCCCACCGTGGGCGGACTGTTCCTGGAGCCGGACAATTTCCTGCCGGCTGATCGCCTGGTCACGCCCGCGCACATCAAGCCGGTGTGGTACTACACCCCGTACTACGCCATGTTGCGCGTGGTCCCCTCCAAGCTCGGCGGCGTGTGCGTGATGTTCGGCGCCATCGCCCTGCTGTTCTTCGTGCCCTGGCTGGACAAGAGCAAGGTGAAGTCGGTGCGTTACCGCGGCTGGCTCACCAAGATCATGCTGGCGCTGCTCGCGGTCTGCTTCGTTTGGCTGGGCAAGATCGGCGCAGGTCCGGGCACCGACCCGGTCGAGACGCAGATCGGCCGCGTGCTCACCTTCCTCTATTTCGCCTTCTTCATCACCATGCCGGTGTGGTCCAAGCTCGACAAGACCAAGCCGGTGCCGGAACGGGTGACGATGCATGACTAAGCTCAACCTGACCAAGCTCGGCTTGGCCGCGGTGCTCGCCCTGGGTGCCGCCGCACCGGCTCTCGCCAATGAAGGCGGCATGCCGCCGGCCAATACCAAGGTCGGCAATATCCCCGCCGTGCAGCGTGGGGCCAGGCTCTACTTCAACTACTGCATCGGCTGCCATTCGCTGAAGTACATGATGTACTCGCGCATGGCCGACGACCTCGGCCTGAGCGAGGACCAGGTCCGCGCCAACCTGTCGGTGCCCGGCGCGAAGATCGGCGATTACGTGCGCTCGACCATGCCGGCCGAGGGCGCTCAGGCCTGGTTCGGCAAGGCGCCGCCCGACCTGTCTCTGGAAGCCCGCGCCAAGGGGCCGGACTGGATCTACAACTACCTGAAGTCGTTCTACATCGATCCGGCGCGCCCGGTGGGCTGGAACAATACCGTGTTCCCCGGCGCTTCCATGCCGAACGTGCTGTGGGAACTGCAGGGTGTGCAGCATGCCGAGTTCGCCGCGGCCAAGCCCGGCGAGGACGCGCGCGTGGAGAAGTTGGTGCTGGCCCAGCCGGGCCGGCAGTCGGCGCAGGAGTTCGACGAGACGGCGCGCGACATCACCACCTTCCTGCAGTACGTGGGCGAGCCCGCAGCGCTGCAGCGCGAAAAGCTCGGTGTGTGGGTGGTGCTGTACCTGGCCTTCTTCACCCTCATCGCCTATGCCCTGAAGAAGGAATTCTGGAAGGACGTGCATTGAGGCCGGCGGGGGGCGGCGAATGCTCGCCGCCCCCCGTTCGCACCGATCCGACCCCGCCCCGGTTTCCCCAGCCGGGCCGGGCGGTGTAGATTGCGGACGACGGCCGCGGAAGGGCCGCCGGGGCAGGGGAGGGCGCATGGCCTTGAGCTCACGTTCGCGGACGGTGCTGACGCTGTATTCGGCGCGTGATTGCGTGCACTGTCATCGCGTGCGCCTGGTCCTGGCCGCCAAGGGCGTCGCCTACGACCTCGTGCTGGTGGATCCGGGCAAGCCGCCCGAGGACTTGTCCGACCTCAATCCCTACAACAGCGTTCCGACCCTGGTCGATCGCGACCTGGTGCTGTACGACACCGGTGTGATCTGCGAGTACCTGGATGAGCGCTACCCGCACCCGCCGCTGATGCCGGTGGACCCGCTGTCGCGGGCGCGCCTGCGCCTGGCCATGGTGCGGCTGGAGAAGGAGTGGCTGCCTCTGGTGGAGCAGATCGTGGCGGCGGGCAAGAACGTCGATGCGGCGCGCAAGCGCCTGCGCGATGCGCTGGTGGCCTCGCTGCCCCTGTTCAAGGCCGCCAAGTTCTTCCTCAATCCGGAGATGAGTCTGGCCGACTGTGCCCTTGCCCCCCTGGTGTGGCGCCTGCCCAGCCTGGGCGTCAGCCTGCCGCGCGAGGCCAGCGTCATCCTCGACTATGGCGAGCGCATCTTCCGCAACCCCGGCTTCACGCGCAGCCTCACCGCCGAGGAAAAGGCCCTGCGCGAATGAGCGCTTCCCATGACCCGGCGCGGCCGCCCGACGGCCGCCGCCCTGCGAAGGCCTAGCAAGTGAACGACATCGGCATGAGTTCCAACCGTCCGTACCTGCTGCGGGCGATGTACGAATGGATCAGCGACAACGGTCTGACGCCGTACCTGCTGGTCGACGCAGCGTTTCCCGGGGTGGTGGTGCCTCCGCAGGCGATCAAGGACGGACGCATTGTGCTCAACGTGGCCCTGCGAGCGGTGGACCGGCTCGATCTGGGCAAGGACTGCGTGCGCTTTCTGGCGCGTTTCTCCGGCGTAAGCCAGGGCGTGGAGGTGCCGGTGGGCGCTGTGCTGGCGATCTACGCCCAGGAAAATGGCCAGGGCATGATGTTCCGCACCGACGATGCCCCGCCGACACCGACTTCGCCCGGTGAATCCGACGCGCCGCGCAAGGGCGGCCATCTGCGCGTGGTGAAATAGTTCGCGTCCGCCATTGCGCCGATCGGGCCAGCGCCCATCAGCCCTTGGCGCGCAGGCGCCGGTGCGGTCAGTGCAGCAGCGTGCGGTCTGGCGTCGGCGTGAGCTGCGGAAGACTGTACTCCTCCACCTTGTCGCCCAGCAGGCGCACGCTGCCGCGGTGACGGTCCACGCCGTCGGTGCTGATGTCGAAGCTGTACCAGCGGCGCAG
>DAOOVM010000007.1:21458-38031 GCA_035370085.1 Rhodanobacteraceae bacterium
CGGGCATTCGGCAGCGGTGGGGGCGCGGACCGGCGTGATCGAGATTCCCGGCTATGTGATCAGACACGAGATCGGCCACGGCGGCATGGCCAGCGTGTACCTGGCTCTGCAGACCTCGCTGGACCGCGAGGTCGCGCTCAAGGTCATGTCCCCGGCGCTGGCGGCCGATCCCACGTTCACGCGCCGCTTCCTGCAGGAAGCACGCATGCTCGCCTCGCTCGCCCATCCGAACATCGTGCAGGTGTTCGACGTGGGCGTGACGGGTGCGCAACAGCACTATTTCTCCATGCAATACCTCGCCGGCGGCGACTTCGCTGCGCGGGTGCAGCGCGGCCTGTCCGAGTCCGACCTCAAGCGCGTGCTGCTGGGCGTCGCCAACGCCCTTGGCTACGCCCACCAGCGCGGCTACGTGCACCGCGACGTCGCGCCGGGAAACATCCTCTTCGACGCCAATGACAACCCGGTCCTGACCGACTTCGGCATCGCCCTGGCGGCGAGTCAGGGCACGCGCATCACCAGCACGGGATTCTCGGTCGGCACCAGCCACTACATGAGCCCGGAGCAGGCCCGCGGCGGCGATATCGATGCGCGTTCGGACCTGTATAGCCTGGGGGTGCTCACCTGGTTCGGCCTGACCGGCGCACCCCCGTACGACGGCGCCGACGGATTCGCGGTGGCCTACGCCCATGTGTTCGAAGCCATTCCGCGCCTGCCGGCGGAAAAGGCCCATTGGCAGGGGCTGGTGGACAAGGCCCTTGCCAAGGATCCGAAGGACCGCTTCGCCGATGTCGCCGCCTTCGTCGCCGCGCTGGAGAGCATCGCCACGCGCAATGGCGCGACGGCGGCCGCGCCACCCGTGCCTGCGGTATCGCCCGCACCGCCGTCGCCGCGACCGGCCCGTAGCGCCGCGGAGCGCCCGGCGCCCACGCCGGCCGCCGCACCGCCCCCCCGGCCTGCGGTCGCCGCCCCGGCGGCGCCCGGGCGTGGGTCGGTGCGCCCTGCACCGTCCCGCGGCAACGAGCCCGCCGCGGCGCCTGCACCGGCGGCACTCACGGTCGCTCCCCCGACGGTACGCGGCAAGGGGGGGCTGTGGGCCGGTCTGGCCATCGGCGCCCTGGCGCTCGCGGCGGGAGGCTATGCGCTGTGGATGCCGGCGAACCGCGGTAGCAGCAGTGCCCCTTCCCGACCCGCGGTGACGGCAACGCCTCCGGTCACCGCACCCCTCGCGGCGACGTCGGCGGGTGCCGCTCCCGGGGCAAGCCCGTCGGGCGGCGATGCCCCTGCAACTGCCGCGGCCACCGACGCAATGCCACCGGGCGCTGCGCCCGCGGCGGCGACCGGGGAGGAGGCCGCGCAGACTCCCGCGGTCGACGGCAGCGACCAGGCCCTCGCCGCGCTGGAGCTGGCTGCGTCGCCGACGGTGGTGGATCCCGTGCAGGAACTGGTCAAGCTGGGGCGGGCCGACCTGGCTGCACAGCGTTACACGACGCCGCCCGGGATGAACGCGCTGGAGCGCTTCCGCCTGGCGCTGCGCATCGACGGCAAGGACAGGAGCGCCCGCCAGGGCGTGGTCGATACGGCGCGCGCCTACCTGGGGCTTGCCGACAAGGCGCACGCCGCCGGCGACAACGCGACCATGAACCAACACTTCGCCAAGGCGCTGGAAATCGCCGGCTCTCTGCCGGAGGGCAAGCCCGTCCTGGATGAGGTGGCGCAGCGCCGCGCCGCGCTCGCCACCCCTTTCCTGGAGCAGGCGGCCAAGGCGGCCGCTGCCTGGGACAAGGCCACGGCCAAGACCGCCTACGATCAGGCTCTGGCTCTGGATCCCGACAACGCCGCGGCGAGGGAAGGACTGAAGAAGCTCCCCGCCATCGGCGCTCCCGGCTACGTGTTCCGCGACAGGCTTGCCGACGGCGCGGCCGGTCCGGAGATGATCGTCGTCTCCGGCGTGGCGGTGGGTCGCACCGAGGTATCGCGCGGCGACTTTCGCCGCTACTGGAACGCCGCGGGGGGCCGCGCCTTCGCCGGCAAGGAGCCGAGCTGCCGCGATCGCGAGTCGTTCTTCCGCAGCTCCAAGAAGCGCAACTGGCAGGCGCCCGACCTGACCCAGGACGACAGCCATCCCGTCGTGTGTGTGAGCTGGGACGAAGCCGCCGCCTATGCGCGCTGGCTGGCCGAGCAGACCGGGCACCGCTATCGCCTGCTGTCCAATGCCGAGTGGGATCAACTGGTGCGAGGCGCGGGTACGCCCGCCTGCACCAGCGCCAACCTGGCCGACGCGGATTTCGCCAAGGCCTACGACAGCAAGGGTACGGGATGCAGCGACGGGTATCCCGGCACCGCTCCGACGGGTCATTTTCCCGCGGCGGGCGGCGTGTTCGACGCCGACGGCAACGTGCGCGAATGGGTCAACGCCTGCGGCAACGGCACAGCGGCCGGTGCCGGCTGCCGCGACCATCGCTACCGTGGCCGCGCCTGGCTGTCGCTGCCGGACAAGGAGCCGGCGGGCTTTTCCGACAGCGCCGCAGGCGACGTGGCGGCCAACAGTATCGGCTTCCGCATCGCGCGCGAGATCGACCAATGAATTGCAGGCACACAGGCGCGGCCGCCGTTCCCGGCGCACCGCCACGACCCAGCCGGCGCGGCCCACGCCGCGGCGCGCGAACGAGGAAACCGCAGTGACGATCAAACTGACATTTCCCAATGGCGAACACGAACCGATGGTGCTCGGCGAGGGCCGCAGCGTGATCGGCACGGGCGCGGACTGCCAGATCGTGCTGACCGCGCCGGGCATCGCCCTGCACCACGCCGAGATCGAGGTGCGCGCCGGCAATGCCATGTTGCGCGCGGTCGATGCTGCCAATACGGTCGTGCTCAACGGCAAGCAGGTGGCACAGCCAACCGCGGTGAAAGCCGGCGATCTGCTGCTGTTCGCCAAGGTGGGGTGCCAGGTCATGGCGGCGCCGGTCGCCGCACCGGTGCCGACTCCGCCGCCAACGCGCGCCAGCGTCGCCGATGGCGACGACGGCCGCACGCGCATTCGCCAGGCGCTGCCGAAGTACATTCTGCGCGGCGTATCGGGGCCCACCTTCGGCAAGACCTATGCCCTGGTCGGCACCATGACCATCGGCCGTCAGCAGGACTGCGACATTCCCATCGCGGCCGAAGAGATCTCGCGCCAGCACGCCCGCCTGCAGGTCACGCCCGACGGTGTGATGGTCGAAGACCTGGGCTCGGCCAACGGCACCTTCGTCGCCGACAAGCGCGTGCATACGGCGCTGCTCAGGCCAGGCGAGGAACTGCGCCTGGACACGGTGCGCTTCATGCTCATGTCGCCCGGCATGGACGTGGGCAAGGCCCCGCCCGCCTCCTCCGCGCCGACACGGGTGATGGCCGCCCCGCCCAAGTCCGGCGGGATCGGCGCCGGCCTGTGGGCGGCAATGGTGATTGGCGTGCTGCTGGCCGCGGCGGCGGTCGCGTACCACTACGGTCTGTTCTAGCAGGGAATTCCCTGCGCGCCGCGCGATAGGGCGCTCAGGCCCCGGACAGTCGCAACCGCAGGGACAGGTCCACCGCGCGCACGTGCTTGGTCAGCGCACCGATGGAAACGTAGTCCACGCCGGTTTCGGCGATGGCGCGCAGGCGTGTCAGATCCACGCCGCCGGAGACCTCCAGCGGCACGCGGCCGGCGACATGGGCCACGGCGCGGCGCAGGTCGGCGTCGGAGAATTCGTCGAGCATGATGCGGTCCACGCCCGCCGCCAGCGCCTGGTCCAGCTCGGCAAAGTCTTCCACTTCCACTTCCAGCAGGAGCTGCGGATGGCGCGCGCGCGCTGCCGCCACCGCCGCGCCGAGCGAACCTGCCGCGGCGATGTGGTTCTCCTTGATGAGGATGGCGTCGAACAGACCCACGCGGTGATTCGTGCCGCCGCCGCAGCGCACGGCGTACTTTTGCGCCAGACGCAGGCCGGGCAGGGTCTTGCGCGTGTCCAGCACGCGGCAGCGCGTGCCCTGCACGGCCGCGACGTGGCGCGCGGTGGCGGTGGCGGTGGCGGACAGCGTCTGCAGGAAATTGAGGGCGCAGCGTTCTGCGCTCACCAGCGCGCGGGCATGGCCTCGGACCGTCAGCAGGAGCTGCCCGGCAGCCACGTCGTCGCCGTCGCGTGCCTGCCAGTGCAGTTCGGCCTGCGGATCGAGGGTCAGGAAACAGGCCTCGGCCCAGGCGCTGCCGCAGAGCACCGCGTCCTCACGCGTGATCAGCGTGGCCTCGGCCCGGCGGTCGGCCGGGAGGAGGTCGGCCGTGGCGTCGCCCGAACCGAGGTCCTCGGCCAGGGCCCGGCGCACGTCGTCGGCCACGGCGGTACGTTCCGCCGCGCTCAGCGTCGGCGCGATCATGCCTCCGGCGCCGGGTGGGCGCCTTCGCCGGCCTTGGCCGCGTGCGCTGACTTGAGCCGCTCCACGATCGCGTCGAGGGCGCGGTCGAACAGCGGCACCTCCTCCAGCACGGTGGCGCGACCCGCGCCGATTTCGGCCGCGAGCTGTACCGCGGTCTTGTCCGCCACCTTGAGCCCCTTGCGATTGACGAAGAGGTACTTGGAACTGATCGGACTGATCCACGACAGCTTGGCCCGCTCCTTGTTGCCCTGCGCGTCGGTGAACTCGATCCAGGTGCCGACCTTCAGCTCGCGTACCTGCTGCGCGTGCCGCTCATCCACCGTCTCGACCGGAGCGGCGTCTTCTTCCAGCGCGGTCAGCACGCTGTCGCCCGCCGCCTGCAGCGGATCGTGCACCGGTTCGTTGGCGCTGGCGGATGGCGCCGCGGTGGCCGCCTCGGTCTCCGGCGTGGCTTCGCCGAGCACGGTGGCGTAGAGGCCGTGCAACTGCTGCATGAGGCGGCGCACGTCGTTCTCGTCGAAGGCGACGGTGGCCAGGCCGTGGCGCAGGCGCTTTTCCAGCTCCGGCAGCAGCGCGCGCAGGCGCGTGCGCGAGGCCTCGTCGTTCTTCGGCTGCACGCTCCAGATCAGCGCGTCGGCGAAGCGCAGCGCCTGCTGCCACTCCTCCGAGCCCTCGCCCTGGCGCAGCAGCACCAGGACCAGGTAGTTCGCCCAAGGCTTGGAGAGCACGTTGCGCACCAGTTCCGGCAGATCGCGTCCTTCCATGCGCTGCACGATCTCGCGCGCTGCCTGGCGGCGCGCGCCCTGCAGGCGGTCACGCCCCCGCGTGGCCTCGGCGGCACGCTGCTCGGCCAGCTCGGCGCGACGCTTGTTGGCTTCGGCGAAGGCCTCGAAGTCGACGCGCAGACGGTCGAAGATGCCCAGGTCGTCCTCGAAGTCCTTGAGCAGGACGTCGACGATCTCCTTGACCTTGTCGTACAGGCGGCGATCGCGGTCGGATTCCTCCGACCAGCCCACGCAGGCGTCGGCCAGCGCGTCGAGCAGCTGGCGCGCCGGATGGGTGCGCCGCGCGAACAGGTGCTTGTCCAGCAGCGCCACCTTGATGAAGGGAATCTGCAGCCGTGCCAGCAGCGCCTGCATCTGTGCCGGCAGGTTGCGGTCCTGCAGGATGTACTCAAACAGCATGCCGACGAGGTCGATCGTGTCCTCGTCGCTGCCGGCCACGTGGGCCTTGTCCGCGCCGTGCAGCTTGCCGGCCTGGGAAAGCAGTTGTTCCTTGACCTGCGCCACCATCTGCGCCGAATCCGCCAGGCTCTGCGTGCTGAGCGCCTGTCCCTGCAGCACGGCCAGGGCCGAGAGCAGGTCG
Source organism: Rhodanobacteraceae bacterium (assembly GCA_035370085.1). GTDB lineage: Bacteria > Pseudomonadota > Gammaproteobacteria > Xanthomonadales > Rhodanobacteraceae > Tahibacter. Next base: position 27,219 of record DAOOVM010000007.1, read on the forward strand.
GTGGCGCCCAGCACCGGGCCGGCGTAGCCGCCCCCGTCGGCGGCTTCGCCGCCGTCGCCCAGATCGCGGCGGTGCGCCAGCAGGGCGCGCAGGGTACCGTAGAGGCTGGACTGCAGCTCCGCGGCGACCGGATCGTAGGCCGCGCCGGCCCCACCCGCCATCGGCGCAGCGCCCAGGCCAGCGCCGGGCGCCGTCATGGGCGCGGCGCCGCCCGGCAGCTCCGCGCCGGCAGGGAGTCCGGCGCCGCCGGTCCGTGCCGGCGCGGCGGTCTGCCGCTGCACCACCACGCCGCGCAGCTGCGGCAGCACGCCGGCGTGGATCATCAGCGCGTTCAATTCGTCGTAGAGGGCGTCCAGGCCGCCCAGCACGAACCGGTCGAACAGCTTGTAGACGACAAGCTTGACCTCCAGCGTGGTCTCGGCATTGGCCATGGCCTCGCGGAAGGTCTGCGCGATGATCGCCGGGCCGATGGGGTTGCTGGCGTCTTCCACGCGCGCGTTGGCCAGGTGCGCCAGGCGCTGGTTGAGGGCGAACAGCGGCCGCTGCAGGCGGTTTTCCGCCTTGGCGACCATGCTGCCGACGGCGAGGGACTCCTCCAGCTCGCTGTCGTCGACGAGGGACAGTGACAGCTCGCCTGGCGCGGGCGCGCTGCCGCCGTCGGGCCGGCCGCCGCCGGCCGGAGCGCGACCGGCCTGGAAGTCGGAAAACTGGCGGCTGAAGCGCTCCTGGAACTTCGTTTCGATGCTCTGGCGCTGCTTGCGCACCTCGCGCATGCCGTCGAAGAAGCTGGCCTGCGCGGCGTTGCTCTCGGCCTTGCTGGCGAGGTCAAACAGGGTGTCGTCGGCGTTTTCGAACAGCGTGGTGACCAGGCCGATCACCCGCTTGGTGGCGTGAGCGCGCACCTGCCCCAGCATCTCGCCGGCGGCCCGGTCCGGGCGTTCCCCGGGCACGGTGGTGCGCTGGCTGAAGTCGACGACCTTGGGATTGTTGTCTTGCGTGCTCATCGGGAACGGGTCGGTCGCGCTGGCTGGGTGCCGAAGGAGAGCTTAGACGGTCGGGTGTGTTCGCACCGGAACGCGGTCACGCCTCCGCCTCAGGCGGGGAAGTCCTGCAGTTGAGTCGTGCCGATGGCTTCCTCCAACAGCATGACGGGAATATCGTCCTCGACGCGGTAGATCAGCTTGCCGTCGGCGGTCATCAAGCCCTGCCGCAGCGGCGCGGCCACCACCGCGCCCGCCGTGGTGGCGATCCCGCCGGCGGCGATGGCGCGGTTCAGGGCGTCGAGCTGGCTGCCGCTGAGCGGGCGCAGCGGTTGCTTGCTCGCCGGGCAGCACAGGATCTCGAGCAGGCGTTTGTCCATGGTGCGAAAACCGTATGCAATGGCCGCGCCGAAGCCGGCGCCGTTGTCGCTACAATAGCCTTTTTGGGGCACACCGACCATGCATACGCCGCCCGACAGTGCGCCGCTCATCGGCGTCGTGATGGGCTCCCGCTCGGACTGGGAGACCATGCAGCACGCCGCCGAGGCGCTGGGCCGCCTGGGCGTGCCGCACGAAGTGCGCGTGGTCTCGGCACACCGCACGCCCGATCTCCTGTTCGACTACGCCGCGCAGGCGGCCGGCCGCGGCCTGCGCGCCATCATCGCCGGTGCCGGCGGGGCGGCCCACCTGCCGGGCATGCTGGCAGCCAAGACGGCCCTGCCTGTGCTCGGTGTGCCGGTGCAGTCGCACGCCCTGAACGGCATGGACTCCCTGCTCTCCATCGTGCAGATGCCGGCCGGCGTGCCGGTGGCCACCTTCGCCATCGGCCGGGCCGGGGCGGTGAACGCCGCCCTGTTTGCGGCCGCCCTGCTGCAGCACGAGTTTCCCGCCGTCGGCGCGGCCTTGGCGGACTACCGCCGTCGCCAGACCGACACGGTCCTGGCGCAACCCGATCCACGCGCGCCATGAGCACCGTCGGCATCCTCGGTGGCGGCCAGCTCGCGCGCATGCTGGCCCTGGCGGGTGCGCCGCTGGGCGTACGCTTTCTGGTGGTGGACAACGTGCCCGAGGCCTGCGCCAGCCAGGTGGCGCCGCAGCTCACCGCCGACTGGCGCGATTTCGCCGCTCTGGCGGAGTTTGCCCGCCGCATCGACGTGGCCACCTTCGATTTCGAAAACGTACCGGCCGATACGGCGCAGTGGTTGACCGAGCACACGCGGGTCTTCCCCAACCCGCGCGCGCTGGCGGTGGCGCAGGATCGCCTGGCGGAGAAGTCCCTGTTCCGCGACATCGGCCTGCCCACGCCGGACTTCGCGGCGGTGGACAGCCGCGAGGACCTCATTCGTGCGGTAGAGCGGATCGGCGTGCCGTCGATCTTGAAGACGCGTCGCCTGGGCTACGACGGCAAGGGGCAGTTCCGCTTGAAGGCGCCGACCGACGTCGATGCGGCCTGGGATGCCCTGGCCGGGGCGCCGTCCATCCTCGAAGCCTTCGTGCCGTTCGAGCGCGAGCTCAGTGTGATCGCGGTGCGCTCGCGCGAGGGCGAGTTCCGCACCTACCCGCTCACGCAGAACTGGCACGCCGACGGCATCCTGTCCGCCAGCCTCGCGCCCGCGCCGGGCTGCGAGGTGCTGGCGCCGGTTGCCTTCGCGCACGCCCGGCGCATCGCCGAGGAGCTCGATTACGTCGGCGTGTTCGCCCTGGAGCTGTTCGTGAAGGATGGGGGGCTCATGGGCAACGAGATGGCGCCGCGCGTGCACAACTCCGGCCATTGGACCATCGAGGGCGCGCCGGCCAGCCAGTTCGAAAACCACGTGCGAGCCGTCCTCGGCCTGCCGCTGGGCGACACCAGCGCGATCGGGGTGAGCGTCATGCTCAATTGGGTGGGCGAGCTGCCCCCGGCGACGCCCGTGCTGGCAGAGCCGCGGGCGCACTGGCACGACTACGGCAAGAGTCCGCGCGCGGGGCGCAAGGTCGGCCACGCCACCCTGTGCGCCGGCAATGCGGCGCAGATGTGCGAGCGACTGGCACGGGTGGCGCAGGCGCTCGGGCGTGGCGCCCAGGCCGCGCCGGTGCTGGAGACTCTGGGGCTGCCCGCGGCGCCCTGAGCGGCCGCGGCGCGGGAGCGGCACGTAGCCGCCATTGGCAGCCGCTCCCGCAGCACGGGTTGGCGCCGGTGACGTCGGGCACGGCGTGCCGTTGCGGCGTGTCCGGTCGGTGCAGACGCTCCACGGCGCTGCAACTGCGGAATCTGCCGCAGCCGCAGCCGCAGTCCACAGTGTCCTCCTCTGCCGCGAGGTGATCGCGGCAACAGGGCAGGACTGCGCTCCCGCGGGCGCCTTGGGGGCTCACACCGCCAGCCGCTTCGCGTCCGGCAACCCGCAGGCCGCGGCGCACAGCAGAAGGCCGCCTTGCGGCGGCCTCTCGCAGCGGGATGGAGCGGGTGGTTCAGGCCATCTGGTCGGCCACGAAGTCCCAGTTGACCAGGTTCCAGAACGCCTCCACGTACTTGGCGCGCGCGTTGCGGTAGTCGATGTAGTAGGCGTGTTCCCACACGTCGCAGGTCAGCAAGGCGCGGTCGGCGCCGGTCAGCGGCGTGGCGGCATTGGAGGTGCTGACCAGGGCCAGCGCCCCGTCCGGGCGCTGCACCAGCCAGGCCCAACCCGATCCGAACGTGCCGATGGCGGTCTTGCTGAACTCCTCCTTGAACGCCGCGAAGCTGCCGAAGGCCTTGGCGATCGCCTCGCCCAGCTTGCCGCCGGGCTCGCCGCCGCCGTTGGGCTTGAGGCAGTTCCAGTAGAAGCTGTGGTTCCACACTTGGGCGGCGTTGTTGAACATGCCGCCGGAGGACTTGCGGATGATCGTCTCCAGATCGGCGTTTTCGAACTCGGTGCCCTTGATCTGGTTGTTGAGGTTGGTGACGTAGGTCTGGTGGTGCTTGCCGTAGTGGTAGTCGATGGTCTCGGCCGAGATGTGCGGCGCGAGGGCATCGCGGGCATAGGGCAGGGCGGGCAGTTCGATCGCCATGGGGCAACTCCTTGCGGTGGGTACGGGTGGTCCGGAGGCCGCGATGCGGGATCCGGGGTGTGTGCCGGCAGGGCCGGTGGGCGGCGCCGGCCGGCCGGTCGACGGGAACGCACGATTATAGGTAGCCACGTCGGCCGGTGCGATGCACGGCTGCTACAATCCGCGCCCTCGGCGCCGGACCGGCGCCCGTCGAACGCGAGAAAATGATGGACGTCCTGGAGCGCATCAAGGGCACGGTGGAAGGCAGCCCCATCGTGCTGTTCATGAAGGGCACGCCGCAGTTTCCGATGTGCGGCTTCTCCAGCCGCGCCGTGCAGGCCCTGAAGGCGGTGGGGGCCGAGTTCGACTCGGTCAACGTGCTGGAGGATCCGGAGGTTCGCGCCAATCTTCCGCGCTATTCCAATTGGCCGACGTTTCCGCAGTTGTTCATCAATGGCGAGTTGATCGGCGGTTGCGACATCACGCTGGAGCTGTACGAGTCCGGCGAGCTCGCGCGCATGGTCAAAGAAGTGCGCAAGGCCTGACATGGCGCTGCTGCCCGCGGGCTGGGAGCCCGCCGCGGACGCGCTCGCCGGCCGCACCATCCTCGTCACCGGCGCCAGCGGTGGCCTCGGTCGGGCCAGTGCGCTGGCCTGCGCCCGGGCGGGTGCGACCGTCGTGCTGCTGGGGCGCAAGGTGCCTGCGCTGGAAAGGGTGTACGACGAGATCGAAGCGGCGGGCGCCGCGACACCCGCGATCTTTCCCATGGATCTGCAGGGCGCCGCCCCGCATGACTACGCCGCCCTGGCCGAGGCGCTGGAGCGCCAGTGCGGCGGTCTGCACGGCGTGGTCCACGGGGCGGCGCGTTTCGACGGCTTGACGCCGCTGGATCAGCTCGCCCCGGAGGACTGGCAGGCGGCGCTGCAGGTCAACCTCACTGCCCCCTTTCTGCTGACCCAGGCCTGCCTGCCGCTGCTGCGCGCGCAGGCCGATGCGGCCGTGCTGTTCGTGCTGGACGACGCCGAGCGCGTGCGCAAAGCATTCTGGGGCGGCTATGGCGTGGCCAAGCATGGACTGGCGGGCCTGATGGCGATCCTGCACCAGGAGACGGAGAACGGGCCCGTGCGCGTGCACGGGTTGCTGCCGCCGCCACTGCGCACCGCACTGCGGCGCATGGCCTACTTCGGCGAAGACACGCTGCAGCGTCCCCTGCCGGAGGCGGTCGCGCCGGCGGTGGTGTATCTGCTGGCGCTGGACGGCCGCGCGGCGCGCGGCGACGTGCTGGACCTGCGCGGCTAGGGCCGCGTCCCGGAGCGAGTCGTCATGGCCACGGAGATGAGCACGCTCTCGGCAGGCATCCTGCTGTTCCTCATCATGGATCCGCTGGGGAACATTCCGCTGTTCCTCAGCCTGTTGAAGAACGTGGCGCCGCGCCGCCGGCGCGTGGTGCTGGTGCGCGAGCTGCTGATCGCGCTGGCGGTGCTGTTCGGCTTCCTGCTGGGCGGGCAGTACGTGCTGCGGCTGCTCCAGCTCAAGCAGGAATCGGTGAGCATCGCCGGCGGCATCATCCTGTTCCTGATCGGCGTGAAGATGGTGTTTCCGCCCAAGGACGGCGGCATCTTCGGCGAGGCCGGCCACGGCGAGCCCTTCATCGTGCCGATGGCCATTCCCGGCGTGGCCGGCCCGTCGGCCATGGCCGCCCTGCTGCTGCTCACCAATACCCAGCCAGGCAAGCTGCTGCAGTGGAGCGCCGCGCTGTTTGCCGCGTGGGCCGCGACCGCGGCCATCCTGCTGTCGGCCACCGTGCTGTTCAAGTGGCTGGGCGAGAGTGTGTTGACCGCGCTGGAACGCCTCATGGGCATGATCCTGGTGGCGCTTTCCGTGCAGATGTTCCTCGATGGCGTGACCGCTTACCTGCACCTGGGCTGATCTCTGGCCCAGGCCCGTCGCCGCGCGCATCACACGCCTGTAACCTGCCGCGCCGAGCATGGCTTCGCCTCCGTACGGACGAAGCCATGATCAGCGTCGAACGCAGCGTCTACGAGAAGTTTCCCCGCCTGGCGGACGGTCGGGCGCGCGCCTTCGCCCGCCCGGTAGTGGAACTGCTGCGCCGGGTGGCCTGCGAGGAGCGGATCAACGCCACGCTGCGCGAACTGGGTCGCTACCGCGACTTCGAGTTCGTCGAGCAGGTGCTGCAGCGTCTCCAGGTCGATTACAGCGTCGCCAACACCGAGCGCGAGAACATTCCGGTGGAGGGCGGCGTACTCATCGTGGCCAATCACCCGCTCGGCGCCCTGGACGCGCTGACCCTGCTGCAACTGGTCGGCGGTGTGCGTCGCGACGTGCGCATCCTGGCCAACGACGTCCTCGGTCAACTCGAGCCGCTGCGTCCGCTGCTGCTGCCGGTGAACGTGTTTGGTGGCCAGGGCGCCGCGCCGGTGGAGCTGCGCGCCGCCTACCGCGCGCTCGAAGCCGGTCAGGCGGTCATCGTGTTCCCGGCCGGCGAGGTATCGCGCGTGCGCCCGACCGGCGTGCGCGACGGGCGCTGGAGTGACGGTTTCGTGCGCATGGCCTGCCGTTCCGGCGTGCCCCTGCTGCCGGTGCACATCACCGCGCAGAACTCAGCGCTGTTCTACGGCCTGTCGCTGTTGGCGCGCCCGCTGTCGGCCCTGCTGCTGGCGCGCGAGATGTTCGGCTCGGCGCACACGCGCGTCGGCTTCCGCATCGGCCAGGCGATCCCGCCGCAGGCGCTGCAGCGGGAGGGCCAGTCCTCGCTGGCGGTGGCTGCCGCCGTGCGGCGCCACGTCTACGGCCTGGTGCGTCGTCGTCGCGGACGCTTTCCCACCGCGGCCGCGGTGGCCCACCCCGAGCCGCCGCTGGCGGTGCGCCGTGCCCTGCGCGAGCGCGCCGAAGTGTTGGGCGAGACCCGCGACGGCAAGCGCATCCTCCTGCTCGACGCCGCGCCGGGCTGCCCGGTGCTGCGCGAGGTCGGCCGCCTGCGCGAGCTGGCGTTCCGCCGCGTCGGCGAGGGCACCGGCACGCGCCGCGACCTCGACCGCTTCGATGCCCACTACCGCCACCTGGTGCTGTGGGACGAGGAGGCGCTGGCGGTCGTTGGTGCCTATCGGCTGGGCGAGGCGGGTGCGATCCTGCGGCAGCACGGCATGGACGGGCTGTATTCGGCCAGCCTGTTCGACTACGCCGCGGCAGCGCGGCCGTTCCTCGACCAGGCGGTGGAACTGGGGCGCAGCTTCGTGCAGCCGGCGTATTGGGGGTCGCGCAGCCTGGACTATCTGTGGCAGGGCATCGGGGCCTACCTGCGGCGGCACCCGGAGGTGCGCTGGTTGCTCGGGCCGGTGAGCCTGTCGGCCAGCCTGCCCGCCGCCGCCCGCGAGGCCATCGTGGCCGGCCACCGCCAGTTGTTCGGGGATGCCGAGGGCCTGGCGCGGGCTCGCCACCCCTTCCGCGTTGCCGGACCCGTCGCCGCGCGGATCGCGGCCCTGGTGGACGGGCTGGAGCCGGCAGCGGCCCTGGCCGCCCTGCGCCAGCATCTCGCCGACCTCGGCGTGTCTGTGCCGACGCTCTACCGCCAGTACGTCGACCTGTGCGAGCCGGACGGGGTGCGCTTTCTTGACTTCGGCCTCGATCCGGCCTTCGGCGCCTGCGTGGACGGCTTGATCCGCGTGGATCTGGCGCGCCTCAAGCCCGCCAAGCGCTCGCGTTACCTCGGCGCCGATTGATATCGCCGGGGGGAGGGCGTCCCCTGCGGCCGCCCGGCGGCCCGTAATCGACTGTTTCAAGAGGCGGCGGCGGATGTTACAAATCCGTCACGGGATGCTGTTAAACTCAGGTTAATGACCATGGCTTGTCGGCATAAGGCCTTGGTCCGGGGACAAGATGCAGCGACAGGGCAGTCCGGTGCAGCGCATCGGATGTGTCCGTGCCGCGGTTTTTTTTTAACTTCGCATTACCGCGCGTAACGACAGAGAAGGTGAAACGATGAACAAGCGACTCCGGGTCCGCGTGCTCCCGCTGGTGCTGGCTTCCCTGCTGGCCTCCTCGCCCACGATGGCGCAAAACACGTCCGCCGGCCTGTCCGGCCGCGTGCTTGATGCCGCCGGCAATCCGGTGGCCGGCGCCGAGGTGGAAATCCTCCACGTGCCCTCCGGCACGACCAAGAAGGTCACCACCGACGCCAGCGGCCGCTTCAGCGCCTCGGGTCTGCGCGTGGGCGGTCCCTTCGTCGTGGACGCCGAGAAGTCCGGCATGGCCAAGGCCGAGCGCAAGGACGTCTACCTGAAGCTCGCCGAGGACACCACGCTCGACCTGCAGATGGCCGCCGAAGCGGCGTCCCTGGAGAAGATCGAAGTGACCGCCTCGGCGGCCGCCACCGTGTTCCAGGCCGACAACAAGGGCCTGTCGACGACGATCTCGCAGCGCGACCTCAAGAACACGCCGAGCCCGAGCCGCTCCATCCAGGACATCGCCCGCCTCGACCCGCGCATCGTCATCACCGATCGTGGCGACGGTTCGATCTCCGCGGCCGGCCAGAACAGCCGCTACAACAACATCAGCGTCGACGCGGTGCAGGTGAACGACCCGTTCGGCCTCAATTCCAACGGCATGCCCTACGTCGGCTCGCCGATCTCGGTGGACACCATCGAGGAATACAACATCTCCACGGCCAACTACGACGTCAGCTCCAGCACCGTCGGCGCCGAGATCAATGCCGTGACCAAGTCCGGCACGAACGACCTGCACGGGTCCGTCTACTACTCCTACCGCAACGCCAGCCACCTGGTGGGCGAGGCGGGCTGGCTGCCCAGCGACAACCCGGGCTACGACTACAAGGGCTTCAAGACCGACTGGACGGCCGGCTTCACCGTCGGCGCGCCGATCGTCAAGGACACCCTGTTCATCTTCGCCAACTACGAAGAGACCAAGACCACGGGTCTCGGCGCGGACTCGGCCAACGGCCTGGACTTCAGCCTGAGCGGCAGCTCCACCTCCAACAAGGTGTCGCCCTCCGACCTGCAGAAGATCATCGACATCGCCAAGACCAAGGGCCTGACCCCGGGCGACTTCGGCACGGTCGCGGGCAACCTGACCGACAAGCGCGGCCTGGTGAAGCTGGACTGGAACATCAACGACTACCACCGCGCGAGCCTCACCCTGCGCGACACCAAGGAAAAGCAGCCCATCATCCAGGGCAACGCGGCCAACAGCGTGGGTCTGTCCAGCTACTGGTACAACAAGGACAGCGAGACCAAGAGCTACACGCTGAACTTCTACGACGACTGGGCTGACAACTTCTCCACCGAAGGCTCGCTCTCCTACTCCAAGTTCGACCAGGTGGCCACGCCGAACGGCCCCAACCAGCCGCAGATCTTCGTCAACCTCGGCGTCGACGCCAGCGGCAAGCCCAACGGCAGCCCGCCCTTCGTCGACTTCGGTGCTGACCAGTTCCGCCACTACAACGTGCTGGGCGTGAAGACCTACAACGGCTTCTTCGCCGGCACCTGGAACCTTGGCGAGCACGTGGTCAAGGTGGGTGCGGACATCGAACAGCGCGACATCTACAACCTGTTCGGCCGCACCGAGTTCGGCGCCTACACCTTCTGGGGCATCGACAATTTCCAGAAGGGCATCTACAACAACTACGACCTGTACCAGCCGGCCGACGGCTACACCCTGGCCGACGTGGCGGCCGACTGGTCGTATCGGCAGTGGGGCATCTTCGCGCAGGACACCTGGCAGCTCACCGACCGCCTGTCGCTGCAGTACGGCCTGCGCATGGACATCCCGCAGACCAGCGACAAGCCCGTCTACAACGCCAAGTTCCAGCAGGCCTACGGTTTCCGCAACGACAACACGATCAGCGGCAACTACCTGATCGAGCCGCGCTTCTCCTTCAACTACAACTTCGACACGCAGCGCATGACGCAGCTGCGCGGTGGCGCCGGCCTGTTCCAGTCCGCCCCGCCGACCGTGTGGCTGACCAACCCGTACCAGAACAACGGTATGACCGTCACCACCTACAACTTCCGCAATGCGGCCAACGCCGTCAATCCGTGCCTGCCGGCCTTCAGCGCGGATCCCTACCACCAGAACACCACCGCGGCCGATCCGACCGCGCCGGGCTGCAGTGCCGCCCGCGCCGGCCAGATGACGGTGGACACCATCGACAAGGACTTCCAGCTGCCGTCGGTGATGAAGTTCAGCCTGGCCTTCGACCGTGAGCTGCCGTTCCTCAGCTCGATCTTCTCGGCCGAGCTGGAATACCTCGATACCTACAAGGGCATCTGGTACCAGAACCTCAACATCGGCGCGCCCACCGGCACCCTGCCGGACGGCCGCAACACCTACTACAAGAACCCCACGGGCGGTACGTCGGGCAACACCAACCGATCCAATGCCAACCCGGCCTTCGGTCAGGCCATCACCTACCTGACCAACACCAACCAGGGCAAGTCGACCAGCCTGTCGCTGCAGTGGAAGCAGGTGAAGTTCAGCGACGATCTGTTCGGCAATGCCAGCGTCACGCTGAGCAACGCCACCGAGGTGAATCCGGGCACGTCCAGCCAGGCCAGCTCCAACTTCTCCAACAACGCCTGGGTCAACCCGAACGAAAACATCGCCTCGCCGACGAACTACAACGTGCCGCAGCGCGTGAATCTGTCGCTCACCTGGCAGCATCGCTTCTTCGGCGACAACGTCACGGCGATCACGGCGTTCTTCGACGGCCACAGCGGTCAGAACTACAGCTGGGTGTTCGGTAACGACGCCAATGGCGACTCCTACAGCCGCGACCTGGTCTACATCCCGCG
>DAOOVM010000007.1:38131-41374 GCA_035370085.1 Rhodanobacteraceae bacterium
TTCGCCGGCAACAAGGGCGAGTTCCGCCTCGACGTGTTCAACTTCGCCAACCTGCTGAACAAGGATTGGGGGCAGACCAGCTACGTTGGCTTCCCCTATACCCGCACGCTGGCCAACTTCGCGGGCGTGACCGCCGACGGCAAGTACATCTACGACCTGCCCAAGGACGCCAACGGCAACTACCAGCCCGGCACGAAGATCGTGTACGACGCCGGCCGCGACCTGAAGACCAACGTGGTGTCGCGCTGGTCGGTCATGGCGACGGTGCGCTACTCGTTCTGATCGCCGCTGCGGCGCATGCAAGCGACCAACCGGCACCCACGAGGGTGCCGGTTTCTTTTTGGGCGCGACGCCGGCCGACGCGAATGCGGCAGGGCAGTCACCAGGCCACCTGCCCAACGCTTGGGCGCGGCCCGCGCGCTTGACCCGGCGCCGGGACTTGGCAATGCTTGCCGTCTGTCACAGGCATGGCGACCCAGGTCGCCCGTCGGGGCACGGCGCCCCGCCCTCGAGCCGCCCGGCCGCGCGCTGCGTCGCCGCCTCCCCGGTCGGCCCCTCTTCCTGCCGCTGCGTCCGGCGCGCGGCGTCCCATCCGGATCCACGATGAGCCAAGCCCAAGTCACCCCCCTGCGCCGCGATACCGTGTCGGCGCGCATCTCCCCCGCCAATGGCCTCGACGTGCTCTCGCGCGACGAGGTGAGCCGCCTGCGCGACGCCACGCGCGGCGGCCTGCACGGCCTGCTGCGCCGCTGCGCCCTCGCCGTGCTCACCCAGGGCGACCAGAGCGACGATGCCCGCGCGCTGATGGAGCGCTATCCGGACTTCGACATCCAGGTGCAGCAGCAGGACCGGGGCATTCGCCTGGAGCTGAGCCATGCGCCGTCGCAGGCATTCGTCGACGGCAAGATCATTCGCGGCGTCAATGAGCTGCTCTTCGCCGTGGTGCGCGACATCGTCTATGTGGCCAACCAGATCGAGGCCGGGCGCTTCGCCCTGGACGATTCCTCGGGCATCACGCACGCCGTGTTCGAGATCCTGCGCAATGCCCGCGTGCTGCGTCCGCACGCCGACCCCAATCTCGTCGTGTGCTGGGGCGGTCACTCCATCGCGCGGCCTGAATACGACTACACCAAGCGCGTCGGCTACGAGCTGGGCTTGCGCGGCTTCGACATCGTCACTGGTTGCGGCCCGGGCGCCATGAAGGGACCCATGAAGGGAGCCATCATCGGTCACGCCAAGCAGCGGCGGAAGAACAACCGCTACATTGGCATCACCGAGCCCGGCATCATCGCGGCGGAGTCGCCCAATCCGGCGGTCAACCACCTCATCATCATGCCGGACATCGAGAAACGGCTGGAGGCCTTCGTGCGCCTTGGCCACGGCATCATCGTGTTCCCCGGCGGCGTCGGCACGGCCGAGGAGATTCTCTATCTGCTGGGCATTCTGCTGCACCCGGAGAACACGAAAATCCCGTTCCCCCTGGTGTTCACCGGTCCGCGCGAGGCGCGTGTCTACTTCGAGCAGATCGACCAGTTCCTGCGTATGGCGCTGGGCGAGGACGTGTCCAGGCGTTACGCCATCGTCATCGACGACCCGGCCGAGGTCGCGCGCCTCATGGTCAAGGGCGTGGACAAGGTGCGCGACTTCCGCCTCGACAACAAGGACGCATTCTTCTTCAACTGGGCGCTCAACATCGACCACGCCTTCCAGCAGCCCTTCCGGCCGAGCCACGACAACATGGCCGGCCTGAACCTGCACCGTGGGCAACCGCGCCATGAGCTCGCCGCGGACTTGCGACGAGCGTTTTCCGGCATTGTGGCGGGCAACGTCAAGGAAGAGGGCATGCGCGCGATCGAGCAGCACGGCTTGTTCGAGATTCACGGCGAACCGGCCATCATGCGCGCCCTGGACGCCATGCTGCAGAGCTTCGTGGCGCAGCATCGCATGAAGCTCCCGGGAGGCTCGGCCTACCGGCCCTGCTACCGCGTGGCGGTCGACTGAGGGTGGCGCGGACGGGCCGTCTGTCGGGGTGTCCAGACGGCGCCCCTTGACGCAAAAAATCGGCTCTGCAAAAATCTCGCTTCTATCGCGTTCCCCGATAGCTCAGTCGGTAGAGCAAGTGACTGTTAATCACTGGGTCGGCGGTTCGAGTCCGTCTCGGGGAGCCAGAATCACGAGGCCCGCAGCAATGCGGGCCTTTTTCTTTGCCGCACGGCGCAAGTCCGCCCTCAGCTGCCGCCGAGCAGCGCGCAGGTCTGCGCTGCCTGCTGCGCATCGGCCGTGGCGCGGCGCGGTCGGCCCGCATTGCTGACCACGATGCTGCTGGCCTTCGCCGGCCCGCGCGCGTCGCACAGGGTGAAGCTGACGTTGCTCCCGGGGCTGGTGCCGTCGGGCTGGTAGCGCAGCCGCATGCGTCCCTGGGTCGAGGTCACGGCGACCCCCGCCAACGGCGCGCCCGTCGCCACAATGTGCGAGGCCTCGTCCGGTTGGTCGTTGCCGTCGCGGTCCTCGAACAGGATCCAGCCCTGATGCCAGTGGCGCGACTCGCTGCAGTTCAGGCCGTCAGCCGAGGGGCAAAGGCCCACGTTGCTGCCGCGATACACGGCGGTCTGGCGCGCCTGGTTGAGGGACAGCATCAACTGGTTGGCGGCGCCGCGGCCGGCCGTGGCCGCACCGAGGTCGCGCAGGCTCGGGCTCGCCAGACCCAGGCCGATGGCTGCAATCGCCAGCACGATCATCAGTTCGATGAGGCTGTGCCCGCGCAGCCCTTGCAAGCGTCCACCCATGACCGCATCCTCCTTCGCCCAAGCCCGGGGCGAAGTCTGTCGCGGAGCCCTCTGCGCGGCGTCCGCCGGACGCCGCCCGCTCGGGTAGGGAAATTCCTACGCACGCGGCACCGCCGCGGCCTCCACGACAGTCGAGTCGACCGATGTCCCTGCACGACGATCGTTTCCAGCTGGTGTCGCCCTACGCGCCCGCGGGCGACCAGCCCGACGCGATCCGCCGCCTGGTGGATGGCTTCGAGCAAGGCCTCGCGCACCAGACCCTCCTTGGCGTCACCGGATCGGGCAAGACCTACACGATCGCCAACGTAGTCGCCCAGGTGCAGAAGCCGACCCTCGTGCTGGCGCCCAACAAGACCCTCGCGGCGCAGCTTTACGGCGAATTCAGGGAGTTCTTTCCGCACAACGCCGTCGAGTACTTCGTCAGCTACTACGACTACTACCAGCCCGAGGCCTACAT
>DAOOVM010000008.1:0-6276 GCA_035370085.1 Rhodanobacteraceae bacterium
CGTCGGTGGCCGTGACCACGTCGGCCCCTTCCTTCTTCAGGAGCGTCTCGGCGGTGCGGCGAATGGTCTTCGAGTCGTCGATGACCATCACCTTCAGCCCGGCCAGGCTGCCCTTGTTCGCATTGTCTTCCACTTACCAACCCCCAGGAAAACGCTGGTGCCTGTCCCGCCGATGCGGGGTCGAGACGCGACGCGCTTTGAATGGCTGCATGCCTGCGCGGGTATCCGCCTCCCCCAAGGCCCCGGACACCGAAACACAGGGTCAAGGGCTTCTTAACCTCTACTTAGCAAAGCTGTCAAGTTAATCGCGTAAGTCCGCGCCCGCACTTTGGAACCAGGCGCCGGGGCGGCAAGCACAGCAGGCCTCGCGCCGGGGCCGCAATGCTACAGTATAGACACGTATTGCACGGGGCGTGCCGGCCCTTTCCTTCCCCTTCCGCAGTCCAGGAGCATCCATGGCGCGCGAGCTCGCCGTGCTGATGGACCCCATCGAGCGCATCAAGATCAAGAAGGACACCAGCTTCGCCCTGCTGCTGGAGGGTCAGCGGCGCGGCTGGCACCTGAACTACCTCGTACAGGGCGGCCTGGCCCTGCGCGGCGGGGAGGCGTGGGGCTGCCTGGCGCCGTTGCGGGTGCGCGATGACCCGGCCGATTGGTTCACGCTAGGGCCCGCCGCGTGGGCGCCGCTGTCGCGCCTGCAACTGGTGCTCGAACGCAAGGACCCGCCGTTCGACGACCAGTTTCTCTACGACACCCACGTGCTCGACCGCGCCGAGCAGGCGGGCGTGATGGTGGTCAACCGCCCGGGGGCGCTGCGCGACGCCAACGAGAAGCTCTTCGCCCTGAGCTTCCCCCAGTGCATTCCGCCGACCCTCGTGGCGCGCGACACAACGGAGCTGCGGCGCTTCGCCGCCGAACAGGGCGAGGTCGTGCTCAAGCCGCTGGACGGCATGGGCGGACGCTCGATCTTCCGCAGTTCCGACGGCGATCCGAACCTGAACGTCATCCTGGAAACCCTTACCGACGGAGGACGCCGCCTCGCCCTGGCGCAGCGCTACCTGCCGCAGATCGTCGATGGCGACAAGCGCATCCTGATGATCGACGGCGAGCCTGTGCCCTACGCCCTCGCACGCATCCCGCAGGGCAGCGATTTCCGCGGCAACCTGGCGGCCGGCGGGCGCGGCGAGGGACGGCCGCTGACCGAGCGCGATCGCTGGATCGCCGCACAGGTCGGGCCCGAGCTGGTGCGCCGCGGCATGCGCTTCGTCGGCCTCGACGTGATCGGTGACTGGCTCACCGAGATCAACGTCACATCCCCGACCTGCGCACGCGAGCTGGACGCGCAGTTCGGCCTTAACATCGCCGGCATGTTGTTCGACCGCTTGGAAGCAACGCTGCAGTGAGCCGTCCCGCCGTTTCCTCCACCGATCGCT
Source organism: Rhodanobacteraceae bacterium (assembly GCA_035370085.1). Classification (GTDB taxonomy): domain Bacteria; phylum Pseudomonadota; class Gammaproteobacteria; order Xanthomonadales; family Rhodanobacteraceae; genus Tahibacter. Next base: position 1,434 of record DAOOVM010000008.1, read on the forward strand.
TCGGCGTCACGCTGCTGTTCTCGCTGATCGCGCACGGCGTGCTGGCGCTGGGACTCACGTTCAGCTTCGAGCCGCCGGTGCGGCGCCTGCCCGCGCTGGACGTCATCCTGGTGCAGTCGGCGAACGCGCAGAAACCGGACAAGGCCGACTTCCTCGCCCAGGCGAACAACCAGGGCGGCGGAGAACACGACAAGGCGCGGCGTCCGACGGAACCTCTGTCGAGCCCCGTGCCGAAGCCGGACCCCGGTGTCGCGCCGCGCCCGGTGGAGGCCGGCGCCCCGCGCCCTACGCCTCCCAGCGAGGCGGAGCTGCTGACGCAGAGGCGCGCCGACTTCAGCGTGCGCACACAGAAGCGCAGCGAGGAGATGCCCGCGCTGCAGCAGCCCACGGCCCGCGAGCTGATCGAGAAGAAGGTGGAAATGGCCCGTCTGGCCGAGGAGATCCAGCGCGAGTCAGAGGCCTATGCCAAACGACCCAAGCGCAAGTTCATTTCGGCCAACACCAAGGAGTACGAGTACGCCGCCTACATGAAGGCGTGGGTGGCGCGCGTGGAACGCATCGGCAACCTCAACTACCCCGATGAGGCGCGGCGCCAGCAGGTGCACGGCCAACTCGTGCTCACCGTGGCGATCAACCGCGATGGCAGCATCAAGCGCATGGACATCATCCAGGGCAGCGGTCACAAGGTGCTCGACGACGCGGCCCAGCGCACAGTGCAGCTGTCCGCCCCCTTCCCGCCCCTGCCGCGAACCGGCGAGGACGTGGACGAGCTGTACATCACGCGCACCTGGCAGTACCTGCCCGGCGACGTGATGGTCAACCGCTGAGGCGCGCCGCCGCCAGTCGGCGACGCTCGATCCGCGCCGCCCCCCATTCCCGCATACAATGGCGCCATGCGCGGGTTCGAGTCCCTGTCCAATCACCTGCTGATCGCCATGCCATCGCTGCGCGATCCCAATTTCGCGCGCGGCGTGATCTACGTGTGCCAGCACGGCGAAGATGGCGCCATGGGCCTGGTGATCAACCGGCTGTCGGAATACCGCCTCGGCGACGTGCTGGCGCAGATGGGCATCCAGACCGATCTCGCCGAGGTGCGCGATGCGCCGGTACTGCTCGGTGGCCCGGTCCAGCCCGAACGCGGTTTCGTACTGCACGAGGTCGGCGGGGAGTGGGAGTCCTCCTTCCGCATCTGCGACGAGGTGTGCGTGACCACTTCGCGCGACGTGCTCATCGCCATGGCCGACGGCCGCGGCCCGCGCCGCGCCCTGGTGGCCTTGGGCTATGCCGGCTGGACCGCGGGGCAGCTCGAGCAGGAACTGCTGGAGAACGCCTGGCTGACCGTGGCTGCACAGCGCCAGCTGCTGTTCGACACGGCGCTGGAGGACCGCTGGGACGCGGCAGCGGCCCTGGTCGGAGTGAACATGGCCAAACTCACCGACTACTTCGGCCACGCCTGACGTGAACGTGCTGGGGTTCGACTACGGCAGCGGCGCCATCGGTGTCGCGCTGGGCAACCGGCTGACCCGCGGCGCGCGCCCGCTGCAGGTGCTGCGCAACGGCGAAGGCGGGCCGGATTGGCCAGCCTGCGACGCATTGGTGGCGGCCTGGCAACCCGATACCCTGGTGGTCGGACTGCCGCTGACTCTGACCGGCGACGAGCAGACCGCCAGCCGCGGGGCGCGCGCCTTTGCCGCTGCCCTGGCCGAACGCTATGGCCTGCCGGTGGCCCTGGCCGACGAACGCTCCAGCTCGAAGGAGGCGGCCCGGCGTTTCGCCACGCGCCGCGCCGCCGGTCTGGCCAGACGCAAACACGCCGCAGCGATCGACGCGGTCGCGGCGGAAGTCATCACCGAATCCTGGTTGGCCTCGCTCGCATGAATGCACTGCAACTGGACGCGCAGCAGCGCCTGCGCCACCTCATCACGCTCGACGGCCTGCCGCGCGAGCTGCTGCTGCGCCTGCTCGACCGCGCCGACGCCCTGCGCGGCGCCAGCGCCGGCGGCACCCGCCGGCTCGACCTGCTGGCCGGGCGCACAGTGATGAACCTGTTCTTCGAACCGTCCACACGCACGCGCACCTCCTTCGACCTCGCCGCCAAGCGTCTGGGCGCGGACGTGCTCAACTTCGACATCGCCAGTTCCTCCACGGTCAAGGGCGAATCGCTCATCGACACCCTGCACACGCTGGAAGCCATGCACTGCGATGCCTTCGTGGTGCGGCACAGGGAAAACGGTACGGCGGAAACGCTGGCGCGCCATCTGCGCAGCGCGGCGCGCGTGGTCAACGCCGGGGACGGCAATCACGCCCACCCGACCCAGGGCCTGCTCGACGTCCTCACCATCCGCCGCCACCGGCCCGACTTCGCCGAGCTCACGGTGCTGATCTGCGGCGACATCCTGCATTCGCGCGTCGCCCGCTCGGACATCCACGCCCTGCGTGCCCTCGGTGTGGGCGAACTGCGCGTGTGCGGTCCGGCCAACCTCATGCCGGCCCCGGCGGAGCTGCCGGGCTGCCGCCTCTTCGACGACTTCGACACAGCCCTGGCCGGGGTCGATGCGGTGATCATGCTGCGCCTGCAGAAGGAGCGCATGAGCCTGGCCCAGGTGCCTTCCGAGCAGGCCTACTACGCGCGCTACGGTCTCGATCCGCGCCGGCTGCGTCTGGCGCGGCCCGACGCCCTGGTGCTGCATCCGGGGCCGATCAACCGCGAGGTCGAGATCGCCTCTCCCGTCGCCGACGGCGCGCAGTCGCGCATCCTCGAGCAAGTGGAGAACGGCGTATTCCTGCGCATGGCCGTGCTGGCCGAACTCCTCGGCGCCTGAACGGCCGCCGCGGACGCGGCATAATCCCATTCCAACTCCTGCGGGGACCACCATGGAACTGCTGAAGCGTTATGCGCTGCCGGCCGGACTGGCGCTGCTGCTGGCCGGCTGCGGCAAGAAGGCCGACGAGGGCGCCCCGCTGGCCTATGTACCGGCCGACACGCCCTACGTGATCGCCTCGCTGGAGGCCGTGCCCGAGGCCGCCCTGGAAGACCGCTTCCGCGCCATCCAGCCGCTGTGGAAGCCCTATTTCGCGCAGATCGACAGCCTGCTCGGCGAAGCGGCCGGCAAGGCCAAGGACGACGCGGAGAAGCGCGCTCTGGCAGCCGTACGCGCCGTACTCGACGAGTTCCGCGAGCGCGACAGCCTGGCCAAGTGGAAGGAGATCGGACTGGACCCGCAGGGGCGCAGCGCGCTCTACGGCATCGGCCTGGCACCGGTCATGCGCCTGGAGTTGGCCGATGCGGGGGCCTTCCGCGCGCTGATCGGCCGCATCGAGGGCAAGCTCGGCCAACCGCTGCCCAAGGCGAGCGTGGCAGGCCAGGAATACTGGCGCCTGGGCGCCGACGACGTGCCCTTTGCCGGCCTGCTCGCGCTGGAGGGTAAGCATTTGGTGGTCGCGCTGGCACCGCGTCAGGCGAGCGAGGGAGCCCTCAAGGAGTTGCTCGGCCTCACCCGGCCGACGCAGTCGATGGCCGACGGCAAGGCGCTGCGCGAGCTGGCGCGGGAGCGCGGCTATCAGCTGCAGGGCGTCGGCTACCTGGACACCGCACGCCTGCTAGAGCGCCTGGCCGGCGAGCACCGCGGTGTCGACGGCGAGTTCGCCGCGGCGCTGTCGCTGCCGACCACGGCGGCCGACGCCGTGTGCCGCGCCGAGCTGGCGGCCCTGGCCGCCCGCCTGCCGCGCACCAGTTTCGGCTACACGCATTTCGATGCCTCCGAGCAGTCCTTCCTGGTGGAGTTCGACCTCGATGCCGCCTTGCGCCAGCAGCTCGCCCCGCTCGCTACCGCGGTGCCGGGCATGGGCTCGCAGGACGACGCCCTGCTCGACCTGGCCCTGGCCCTGCCGGTACTGAAGTGGAAGGACTTCTGGATCAAGCAGAGCGAGGCCGTGGCCGCCGCGCCGTTCCGCTGCGAATCGCTGGCCAAGCTCAACCAGGGCTTCGCCGACATGAAACAGGGCCTGGACCGCACGGTTCCGCCGCCGCTGTCCAACCTCCTCGGCCTGCGCCTGACCCTGGACAGCATGGAGCTGTCCAAGGACGGTCTACCCGACCCGGCCCACAGCGGCGGTCGCATGCTGATCGCCTCGGACAATCCCCTGCTGATGGTCAGCATGGCCCAGCTGGCAGCGCCTCCCTTGAAGGACCTGCGGCTCGCCCTCGACGGCAAACCGGTCGCGGTGCCCACAGGCGCGGTGCCACTGCCGCAACTGCCCGTATATGTGGCCGGCAGCGCGAACGCGCTGGCCCTCGCCGCCGGCCAGGGGGCGGGAGCCAACCTGCCACCGTATCTCGCCGCCGCCACCGGCGATGGCAAGGACCTGCTGCACATGCGCATCACGGGTGCGTTCTACGGCGTCTACGGCGATCTGCTCGGCAACCTCATGGGCAAGAGCGGGGGCGAACACAGCGAGTTGATCGAGTTGCAGCGGCAGATGTACCAGCGCTATCGCGACTGGATGGCCTACACCGACGTGCGCCTCGCCCTCGGGCCGCACGGCCTGGCCTTGCACCAGACCACGCGCTTCAATCCGCCCAAGGCACCCTGAGGCCATTCGCGGCGACCGCCACGACGGGTCGGCAACCCTCAAGGGCGCGGTCGATGCCGCGCCCTTGGGCAGGTCGGGGTGAGAGGCGATGGCCGGTCGGGCCGAACCCGCGGCCGCACCCGGGGCCACGGAGATCAGCGCCGGGGCCTTGCCGCTGGCGGCGACCTGGGCGCGCGGCGCAACCGGTTTCCGCGTTCGCGCAATTCCCGGACGCTCGCCGGAAACTGCTCCTGCGTTTCCGCCATTCGCG
>DAOOVM010000008.1:6376-8990 GCA_035370085.1 Rhodanobacteraceae bacterium
CTCGACGGAAACTGCTCCTGCGTTTCCGCCATTCGCGCCATCCCTGGCGCTCAGCTTTCGATGAGTTCGACGCCGTCGAGGCCCTGGCTGAGGGTGTGCGCGTCACCGCCCTGGGCGAGCTTGATCTTCAGGCGCACTTCGTTGGCGGAGTCGGCGTGGCGCAGCGCGTCCTCGTAGCTGATCTCGCCGGCCTGGTACAGCTCGAAAAGGCTCTGGTCGAAGGTCTTCATGCCGAGGTTGGTCGACTCCTTCATGACCTCCTTCAGCTTGTGCACCTCGCCCTTGCGGATGTAGTCCTGCACCAGCGGCGTGCCAAGCATGACCTCCATGGCCACGCGGCGCGCCTTGCCGTCGGGCGTCGGAATGAGCTGCTGCGCGACGATGCCCTTGAGGTTCAGCGACAGGTCCATGAACAGCTGCGAGCGGCGGTCCTCGGGGAAGAAGTGCAGGATGCGGTCGATGGCCTGGTTGGCGTTGTTGGCGTGCAGGGTGCACAGGCACAGGTGGCCGGTTTCCGCGAAGTTGATCGCGTGCTCCATGGTCTCGCGCGTGCGCACCTCGCCGATGAGGATCACGTCCGGCGCCTGGCGCAGGGTGTTCTTCAGGGCGTTGTCCCAGGAGTCGGTATCGATGCCCAGCTCGCGCTGGGTGATGATGCAGCCCTCGTGCTTGTGCACGAATTCGATCGGGTCCTCGATGGTGATGATGTGCCCGGTCGAGTTCATGTTGCGGTAGCCGATCATCGCGGCCAACGAGGTCGACTTGCCGGTGCCGGTGGCGCCGACGAAGATGATGATGCCGCGCTTGGTCATCGCCAGGGTCTTGATCACCGGCGGCAGCGCCAGCTCCTCGACCGTGGGAATGCGCGTCTCGATGCGGCGCAACACCATGCCGACGCAGTTGCGCTGGTAGAAGCACGACACGCGGAAACGGCCCACGCCGGTGACGCTGATGGCGAACTGGCACTCGTGCGTCTTCTCGAACTCCTCGCGCTGCGAGGGCGTCATCACGTTCAACACCATGTCGCGCGACTGCTGCGGCGTGAGCGAGTTCTGCGTGATCGGGGCGATGCGCCCGTGCACCTTCATCGAAGGCGGCACGCCGGCCGTGATGAACAGGTCGGACGCCTTCTTGTGCACCATCAGCTTGAGAAAGGAGGTGAAATCGACAGCGCTCATGGAACTCTCCGGGAGGCAGGGGCCCCGGCGGCAGCTTGCGCCCGCGGGCGGCGCCGCTGCCGTGACCTTGGCCGCAGCTTACTCGTCCGGCGTCGCGGCGGGAACGCGCCGCGGCCGCCTACTTGAAGGATTCCTTGTTCTTGGCGTAGCCGATGGCCTGCTGGCGCGTCACCAGGCCGCGCTTGACCAGATCGAGCAGGCACTGGTCGAGGGTCTGCATGCCGTATTGCGCGCCGGTCTGGATGGCTGAGTACATCTGCGCCACCTTGTCCTCGCGGATCAGGTTGCGGATGGCGGGGATGCCCACCATGATTTCGTGCGCGGCAATGCGCCCACCGCCCACTTTTTTCAGCAGGGACTGCGAAATGACCGCGCGCAGCGACTCCGACAGCATGGAGCGCACCATCGGCTTCTCGCCGGCCGGGAACACGTCGATGATGCGGTCGACCGTCTTGGCCGCCGAGGAGGTGTGCAGGGTGGCGAACACGAGGTGTCCGGTTTCCGCCGCCGTGAGCGCCAGACGGATGGTTTCGATGTCGCGCATCTCGCCGACCAGGATGTAGTCGGGGTCCTCGCGCAGGGCCGCACGCAGCGCCTCGTTGAAGCCGTGCGTGTCGCGGTGCACCTCGCGCTGGTTGATCAGGCACTTCTGCGAGGTGTGCACGAACTCGATCGGGTCCTCGACCGAGAGGATGTGCGCGTATTCGTTCTTGTTGACGTGGTCGAGCATGGCCGCCAGCGTCGTGGATTTGCCCGAGCCGGTCGGCCCGGTCACCAGGATCAGACCCTGCGGCTGGGCGATCAGCTCCCTGAAGATCTTCGGCGCACCGAGGTCTTCCAGGGTCAGCACCTCGGAGGGAATGGTGCGGAACACCGCGCCGGCGCCGCGGTTCTGGTTGAAGGCGTTGACGCGGAAGCGCGCCAGGCCGGGAATCTCGAAGCTGAAGTCGCACTCGAGGAATTCCTCGTAGTCGCGCCGCTGCTTGTCCGACATGATGTCGTAGATCAGCGAGTGGACCTGCTTGTGTTCCAGCGCCGGAATGTTGATGCGGCGCACGTCGCCGTCCACGCGGATCATCGGCGGCAGGCCGGCGGACAGGTGCAGGTCGGACGACTTATTCTTCACCGAAAAGGCCAGCAGCTCGGCAATATCCATGCGACTCTCCTACATGATCAGTGTGCGGCCGCCCGGGTGGCGCGCCCCCGTCGACGGTCGGCGTCTGGCGCGGCGTCCTGCCTGCCCGCGGCGCTGCGGTCGTTGCGCCGCAGCGCCGGCGACGGCGGGTAATCCGCCCAGCCCGACGATGCGTCCCCGGGATGACCGCACCGGCGCGGCATCCCGGCCGCAGTATAGCTCGCCATTTTTCTGCCAACGCAAGCGTTTGCCATGACTTCCTGCGATCAAGCCTATGCCACGATCCGCGCCCGCCTGGCCG
>DAOOVM010000008.1:9090-16771 GCA_035370085.1 Rhodanobacteraceae bacterium
CCGCTGAACCGCTTCCGACCGGCGCGAGCCGCGCCGCTGAACGTGCTGATCCAGGTGAACATCGACGATGAAGCGAGCAAGTCCGGCTGCGCACCACCGGAAGTAGCGGCGCTGGCCCGGGCCGTGGCCGCGGCGCCGCGCCTGCGCCTGCGCGGCCTCATGGCCATTCCCGCCCCCAATCCCGACCCCGCGGTGCGGCGCGAGGCCTTCCGGCGCATGCGCGCGCTGTACGAGAGCCTGCGCGCCGACTACCCGGGTGTGGACACCCTGTCGATGGGCATGAGCGACGACTTCGCCCTGGCGATCGCCGAGGGCGCCAGTCTCGTGCGCATCGGTACGGCCCTGTTCGGCGCCAGGCCGACGCGCTTGGCAGACTAGCGGCGAGCCACGCCGGGGCGCAGGCGGACGGCCCCGGCTTGCTATCCTCTGCTGCCCCCTCTGCAACGGCCGCACGATGTCCCGACCCGACCCCGCCCGGAGTTCCGCCCCGCTGGCCTTCATCGGCGGCGGCAACATGGCGCGCAGCCTGGTCGGCGGTCTGGTACGCGCCGGCGAAGCCGCCGCCCGCATCACGGTGGCCGAGCCGCACGCGCCGCTGCGCGAAGCGCTGGCCCGCGACTTCGGCGTGGCCACGGGCACGGACAACGCCGCGGCCGCGGACGGCGCCGCCGCCATCGTCCTGGCGGTGAAGCCGCAGGTCATGCGCCCGGTGTGCGAGGAGCTGGCTTCGGCGGTGCAGCGCGACCGCCCGTTGATCGTCTCCATCGCCGCCGGCATCCGCGTCGAGCAACTGCAGCACTGGCTCGGCGGCGGGGTGGCCGTCGTGCGCAGCATGCCCAACACGCCGGCGCTGATCGGCGCCGGGGCGGCCGGGCTCTACGCCGACCCGCACTGCAGCGCGGCACAGCGCGCGCTGGCCGAGCGCATCCTCGGCGCCGCCGGGCTGTGCGTTTGGATCGAGCGCGAGGATCTGATGGACGCGGTGACCGCGCTGTCCGGCTCTGGCCCGGCCTACTTCTTCCTGCTGGTGGAAGCCCTGGAGGATGCCGCTGTGGAGCAGGGTCTGCCGCGCGAGACGGCGCGCCTGCTGGCGACGCAGACGGCATTCGGCGCCGGACGCATGCTGCGCGAGGACGGCGCCGCGCCGGCCACGCTGCGCGAGCGCGTGACCTCGCCCAAGGGCACGACACAGGCCGCCCTGGACAGCTTCGCCGGCGACGGTTTCCGCGCCATCGTGGCGCGCGCCGTCGCCGCTGCCGTGCAGCGCGGCCGCGAGCTGTCCGCCGCATCGGGAGCCTGACATGGGCATGGGCTACTTCGGCAGTGTCGGATTCATGCTGGCGCAGGTGCTGCTGGGACTCCTCCTGCTGCTGCCGGTATTGCGCGTGATCCTGCCGCTGTCGCGGGTTCGCTTCGGCAATCCGGTGTGCCAGGCGGTGTACCGCGCGACCAATCCGCTGCTGGTGCCGCTGGGCCGGGTGCTGCCCAACTGGCGCGGACTGTCGCTGGGCGCGCTTGTGCTCGCCTGGCTGGTCGCCGCCCTGGCCGCGTGGCTGCTGCTGGCCGCGCTGGGCAACCTGCTCGGCCCCCTGGAGGCGGCTGCCCTCGGCTTCGGCACCCTGCTGCAATTCACGCTCAGCCTGTACTTCTGGGCCATCGTGGTGGTGGCCCTGATGAGCTTTTTTTCTCCCGACTACGGCAACCCCGCCGTGGAACTGGTGCTCGGCGTGGCCGAACCGGTGCTCAAGCCGTTCCGGCGCATCCCGCTGCGCTTCGCCGGCTTCGACCTCTCGCCGCTGTGGGCCTGTCTGGCGCTGCGTCTGGTCAAGTTCAGCCTCGCCTATTTCGGTCTGCCAGCGTTTCCGCTGTAGCCAGCGCGGCGGTCGCGTCCACCGGCAGGTGTAAGATCGCGGCACCATCCCGCCCGGGAGTCCGTCATGAAACTCGCGCACAAGCTCGGCGTGCTCATCGGTGTCCTCGCCGCCCTGCTGCTGGCGCCGGAGCGCGGCCAGGCCGAACAGTTCCAGAGGTTCGGCGACGTGGTGGTGCATTACAACGCGCTGTCCAGCGACCAGCTGCCGCCGGAGGTGGCCAAGACCTACGGCTTCGCCCGCTCCAGCCGCAAGGGACTGCTCAACATCGCCGTGCAGCGCGAGGCGGGCAGCGCCCCGGCACGGGCGATCGCCGCCCGGGTCGAAGCGCGCGCCAGCAACCTGATGGGCCAGCGCATCCCCGTCAGCGTGCGCGAGGTCCGTGACGGTGAGGCGATCTACTACCTCGGCGAGTTCGCCGTCGCCGGCACGGACACCTTGCGCTTCGAGGTGGACGTCACGCCGGAAGGCGCGACCGCGCCGCTGAAGCTGCGCTTCAGCAAGGACTACGTCACTGACTGAGGCAGACGCCAGCCCACGGCCCGGCGAGCGGCCCGCCGCGGGGCACCGGGCCCTGCTGGTGCGACACGCGCAGGCGAGTTTTGGTGCCGTCGACTACGACCGACTCTCGCCCCGTGGCGAACGCCAGGCGGACCTGCTCGGTGCGTGGATCGCCGCCCACCCCGAGCTTCACCTGCAGCGCCTGGTGCGCGGCACGCATCGCCGCCATGCCCAGACCCTCGATGCCGTGGTGCGCGCCTGCCGCGCCGCGGGCCGCGCCGCGCCTGCGGCGGAGGTCGATGCAGACTGGGACGAGTTCGACCACGCGGCGCTGTTCCAGGCCTATGCCGCGCGCCACCGCGACGACGCGCGTCTCGCCCTGCTGCGAGCGGACCCCGCCGCGATGTCCGTGCATGGACTGATCGGCAACATCCTGGACGCCTGGCGCACCGGGCAACTCGACGGCGCCATGCCCGAACGCTGGGGCGAGTTCGCCGCCCGCGCCCGGCGCGCCTTCGGCACGCTGGCGGGCGGCCCCGGGACGAGCCTCGTCATCAGCTCCGGCGGCGTGATCGCGCGCTGCGCCCAGGCCGCGCTCGGCCTCGACGAGGCGCGCACGATTGCCCTGAACCTCAGCCTCGCCAACAGCGCCGTCAGCGACTTCCGCCACCGCGGGACGGGCTGGGATCTGCAGGTCTGGAACGCCCTGCCACACCTCGCCGCGGCCGAGCACCTGCCGCTGGCCACGCACTTCTGAGGGATCGCTGCATGAGCGAACTGTTTTCTCCCAGCGAGCGAGCGCGCGACTACGCCGCGCGCCTCGATGCCTTTCTGTCCGCGCACGTGCTGCCGCGCGAGGCCGACTGGCAGGCGCACACGGCCGATCCGGCCCGACGCTGGACGGTGCCTGGCTTCATGGAGGAACTCAAACGCGCCGCGCGAACCGCCAGCCTGTGGAACCTGTTCCTGCCCGACCCACGGATCGGCGCCGGCCTCAGCAACCTCGAGTACGCGCCGCTGGCCGAACGCATGGGCCGCTGCCTGTTCGCCAGCGAGGTGTTCAACTGCAGCGCGCCGGACACCGGCAACATGGAGGTGCTGCTGCACTACGGTTCGGCCGCGCAGCAGGAGCGCTGGCTGCGCCCCCTGCTCGACGGCACGATCCGCTCGGGCTTCGCCATGACCGAACCCGACGTCGCCAGCAGCGATGCCACCAACATCGCCACGCGCATCGAACGCGACGGCGACCACTACGTCGTGACCGGGCGCAAGTGGTGGACCACCGGTGCGCTCGATCCGCGCTGTGCCGTGTTCATCGTGATGGGAGTGACTACACCGGGCGCCGCACCCCACGCGCGCCACGGCATGATCCTGGTGCCGCGCGACGCGCCGGGGCTGACGGTGGTGCGGCCGCTGCACGTGTTCGGCTACGACGATGCACCCGGCGGACACGCCGAGCTGCGCCTCGACGGCGTGCGCGTACCCGCGGAAAACCTGATCCTCGGCGAGGGGCGCGGTTTCGAGATCGCCCAGGGTCGTCTGGGTCCCGGCCGCATCCACCACTGCATGCGCCTCATCGGCCTGGCGCAGCGCGCGCTGGAGGCGATGATCGCGCGGGCGCGGCAGCGCGTGGCCTTCGGTCGCCCGCTGGCAGCGCAGGGCGTGGTGCGCGAGGCCATCGCCGAGTCGCGCTGCGCCATCGAGCAGGCGCGTCTGCTCACGCTGGCCGCGGCGGCGCAGCTCGACGCCCACGGCATCCGTGGCGCCAAGGACGCCATCGGCATGATCAAGATCGTCGCGCCGCGCATGGCCTGCGAGGTCATCGACCGCGCCATGCAGATCCACGGCGGCGGCGGCCTCGGCGAGGACCATTTCCTCGCCGAGGCCTACGCCGGCGCGCGCGCCCTGCGTCTGGCCGACGGCCCCGACGAAGTGCACCGCGCGGCCCTGGCCAAGTCGATGCTGCAGGAGCGGCACGAGGACGCGGCGCGGAGACCGGCATGAGCACAGGACGGTGCGGCCCCCCGCTGGGCTCCCTGCCGGCAAGGTGCCCCCGGCACGCGGCGACGCCCCCAGCGCGCGCCGTTCGCGCGCCTGTGGCGAGGGCGGGGCAAGCGCGCGGTCGAGCGACACCCCGTCACGCTGCGAGGCCAAGGACGCCATGACCGATCTCCTCGCCCTGCCCGAGTCCGGCCTGGCCGACCATCTCGCCGCGCACGTTGCCGGCTTCCGCGGCCCGCTCACCGCGACCAAGTTCAAGGGGGGACAGTCCAACCCCACCTATCTGATCGAAGCCGCCAGCGGCCGCTACGTGCTGCGGCGCAAGCCGCCCGGTGTCCTGCTCGCCTCGGCCCACGCCATCGAACGCGAGTTCCGCGTGCTCGGCGCCCTGCACGGCAGCGCCGTGCCGGTGGCGGCCCCGCTGTACCTGTGCGAAGACCCCCACGTCATCGGCAGCGCCTTCTACCTGATGAGCCACGTGCCCGGCACGGCGCAGTTCGATCCTTCCCTGCCGCGGCACACGCCGGCGCAGCGCGCCCAGGCCTACTCCCGCGTGCTGGAGGTGCTGGTCGCGCTGGCGCGCCTGGATGTGGCCGCGCTCGGCCTCGCGGACTACGGCAGGCCCGGCAACTACTTCGCGCGCCAGGTCACGCGCTGGAGCGAGCAATACCGCGCCAGCGAGACCGACCGCATCGAGGCCATGGAGCAGCTGATCGGCGCGCTGCCGGCCGCCCTGCCGCCCGACGATGGCCGCATCGCCCTGGTACACGGCGATTTCCGCATCGACAATCTGCTGTGGGGCGCCGACGGCGAACTGCTCGCCGTGGTCGACTGGGAACTGTCCACCCTCGGCCACCCGCTGGCCGACCTTGGCTACTTCTGCATGGCCCTGCGTCTGCCGCGCAATCCGGTCCTGCCGGGTCTGGCCGGCGTGGACCGCGCCGCCCTGGGCATTCCCGCGGAAGACGCCGTGGTGGATGATTTCGCCGAAGCCACGGGCCTGGACCCGCGCCCGCACTGGAACGTCCACCTCGCATTCCACTTCTTTCGTCTCGCCGCCATCGCGCAGGGCGTGATGAAGCGCGCCCTGCAGGGCAACGCGTCGAGCGAGCAGGCGCTGGCGGCCGGGCGCATGACGCGCACCATTGCCGAACTGGGCGCCGCCGCCATGGACGCAGGCCCGGCGTGAACCCGACCCTCAGGGCGCAGGCAGCAGTCCAGCCTCGGCCAACGCCAGCACGCGGCGGCGCTCGGGCTCGCTGAATTCCGCCAGCAGGGCCTGCAGCTGCGCCGCACGCTGCGCGGCATCGAGGCCGCGATCGCCCAGCACGGCGGCGCGGCCGCGGGCGTAGTCGGCCAGGCGCGCATTCCAGCGCGCCTCGGCCTCGTCCAGCGCCGCCAGGCGCCGTGCGGCCGCCTCGCCCCACAGGGCCGCCCGCGCCTCGTGCCGGGTCGACGCGTCGGCGGCCTCGGCGGTCAACTGGTCGGTCTGCGCCACGGCCAACTGGAAGTCGGTGCTGGCGCGCTCGTCGCTGCGCTGGGCGGGATCGCGTTGCTCCTCCAGGGCATCCAGGCGGGCGCTGCGCTCCGCGGGCGACAGCGTGGCGTCGTGTTCCAGCGCCAGGCGCTGCGCCGTGTAGGCGGCGTACGCGTCGTCGGCGCCGTAGAAGGCGTCCGCCAGGGCGGAGCCCAGACGCTCCACGTGCAGGTCACGCAGGCGCGCGAGGTCCGTCGCCAGGTCGCCGCTGCGCGGCAGTGCCGTCGCCGCGCGCTCGGTGGCCACGTAGGCATCGAACCAGTCCAGCACTTGCTCCCGCACCGCAACGGGCAGGCCCAGGTGATCCAGGTGGGCGACCAAGTCGGCGCGGATGGCGGTGACGTCGCGCTCGCCGAGGCGCGCGAGGAAATAGTCGAAGAGACGGCGCAGGTCGCGGTCGGCGATGGCGCGGCCCGCGGCATCGAGGTGCACGGCGCCGTCCACCTTGGTGCCGCGCAGCGAGTCCGCGCGCGCGCGCGCGGCGGCCGGCGCCGTGACGACCGGGACCCCGCGCAACGCGGCCGCAGCACCCTCACCCGACGCTCGCGCAGCGCCGGCGGCAGACGCTGCACTCCCGGTGCGCGCGGCAGCAGCGGGGCGCGAAGGCGCCCGCGGCCAGGCCAGCCAGACGCCCAGGACCGCGATCGCCAGGACGGCGACCGCGGTGGTGCGGGGCCTCGGGGCGCGCACGCGACGCGCTCAGAGGCCGGCGTTCTTCAGCCGGTTGGCCTGCGCACGCAGCACGCTGGCGGGACTGGAAGAAAACAGCCCGCGCAGGCCGAACATCTGGTTGACCTCGTCCAGATGGTTCCAGCCGTAGTCGTCGCGCAGGACCACGCCGAGGTGGCTGGAGCAGCGTCCGACCAGTCCGTCGTTGGCCTCCCAGCCGAAGAACAGGCTGCCCGCCCCGAGCAGCGGATCGGACGCGTCGAGCACGTTGGTCAGCACCGAGGTTCCGCCCAGAGAGTAGTAGCGCACGCCGTTGACGCTGGCCGCGCCCTGGCCACAGGCGCTCGTGGGCATCCCCTGCGGGTGCAGCGCATTGAACGTGGCCGCGCCGCCGGACGAGAGCGAGGCCAGCGCGCCCAGGGCGTACTGCGGATCGCTGTTGCCGGACAGCCAGCCGATGAAGGTGCTGAGCGCATCGACGAAGCCGGCGACCAGGGCGCGGCCGCTCGATCCGGGCGGGAACGCGGTAGCGATGCCGTCGGCCACCTTGCTGCCCGTGTGCGGGCTGCCGAGCGAGGTGACCGAGGCGACCAGGTCCGGCCGCACCGACGCCACGTAGCGCGCGGTCGGACCACCGTGACTGTGGCCGATGAGGTTGAAGCGCGTGTAGCCGTACAGGGCGCGCAGCGTGTCCAGATCGTGGATCAGCTGCTCGCCGCGCACCTCGGTGTAATTGCTGGCCGAGACGCTGGCCGCGTAGACCTTCGCGCCGCCGGCGCGCAGTTCGGATGGAATGCCGTACCAGTAGTCGTACACGCCGAGCAGGCTGTCGAAGCCCAGCAGGCCGTGGACCAGAACGATGGGATAGCGGGTCTGCGTGTAGGTATCGGCGCGGGCCGATCCGATGCAGACAGGGGACAGGACAAGCACAAGCAAGAAGGCGCCAAACAGGCGCGCGAGCAACGACCGAACCATACTTCCCTCCAAGCAGGCGACGGTGAGCGAAACGCGGGATTGTGGCCTGCCGCAAGTTCTCCCCAGGGGCAGGCCGGCCGACAGTACGCCGGCGCACGGACAGTGTCAAACGCTCGTTTGAGCACAT
>DAOOVM010000008.1:16871-35580 GCA_035370085.1 Rhodanobacteraceae bacterium
CGAACGCGACAGGCAGGGAGGCGGTTCCGTCCGTCGCCGCCTGGGCAACGGCAGCGATGCCTTCGCCTTCGGCGACGCCGGGACGCCACCGCTCACCGGTGCCACCTACACCCTCATGCGGTTCTCCGCGCAGAGCGGCTTCGGCGCCGCGGATTTCAGCGACGGCTACAGCGGCGCCGCAGCGTCGCGGGTCGGCAAGTTCCAGCGCATGCCGACGGCGTTGCCCCTGCATGTCGCCAGTCGGCCGCTCGGGCTGCAATCCTTCGACGTCAAGCCGGCGTGCCGGCGCACCCGCCACCGGCGCGCGTCAGGCGCCCTCGCGGTGGAGGGCGTGGGCCACGTCGGCAATGGCGGCGTGCAGGGCATCCAGACCGTCGAACAGCGCCGCGGGTCCGGGCTGCAGGATGAGCGGCGACTTGATTTCGCGCAGCGCCCCGCGCTGCACTGCCGGAATGGCGGCCCAGCCCGGACGCGCCGCCACGCGCTCCGGGCGAAAGCGCTTGCCGCACCAGGAACCAAGAATGAGATCCGGCGCGCGCCGTACCACGGCGTCGCCATCGGCGAGGATACGGTCCTTGGCCAGCGGCCTGGCCGCGAGTTCCGGGAACACATCCTCGCCACCGGCGATGCGGATCAGCTCGGCCACCCACTGGATGCCGCTGATGAGCGGCTCATCCCACTCTTCGAAGTACACCCGCGGACGGCGCGGCAGTTGTGCCGCCCGCGCCGCCACCTCAACGAGGTGGGCCTCGGCCTGGCGCGCATAGGCATCGGCGCGCTCGGCCGCACCGACCATGGCGCCAAGCCTGCGGATATAACCCAGGATGCCCGCCACGCTGCGGTGGTTGCTGATCCACACCTCCACGCCGGCACGGATCAGCTCGCGCGCGATGTCGGCCTGGATGTCGGAGAAGCCGACCACGAGATCGGGACACAGGGCCAGAATCTCGTCGATGCGCGCGCTGGTGAAGGCGCTCACCTTGGGCTTCTCGCGCCGCGCGCGCGGCGGCCGCACGGTGAAACCGGAGATGCCGACGATGCGCCACGCCTCGTCCAGCGCGTACAGCACCTCGGTCGGTTCCTCGGTGAGGCAGACGATGCGCTGCGGATAGCCTGCGCCGCCGGGCCCCGCCCAAGGCAGCGCCTCCGGCGGCGCCGCGCCGTGCGCTTCCCGCGAGCTGCCGACGTTCATTCGCGCCCTCCCCTGCCGCTCGCTGGTTCGTCCGGCCTCAGGGGTAGAGCTCCCGCACGACCCAGGCGCCGTCGACCAGCTCGTGGCGCTGACGCTCGTGCCAGCGGAACCGGGCGCCATACCAGAACTCGACCAGATCCGGCTGCAGCAGGTAGCCACCCCAATGCGGCGGACGCGGCACCTCGCGACCGTCGAACTCACGCTCGTAGGCGGCGAGGCGCGCTTCGAACTCGCCGCGCTGGGGCAGGGTCTGCGACTGCAGCGAGGCCCAGGCGCCGATCTGGCTGCCGCGCGGGCGGGTGGCGAAGTAGGCGTCCGACTCGGCCTCGGAGAGCCGCTCGACGCGCCCCTCAGCACGCACCTGCACGCCCTCGCCCAGATGCTTCCAGTGCCAGACCAGGGCCGCATGGGACCGGGCGGCGAGCTCCTGTCCCTTGGCGCTGTGGCGATTGGTGAAGAAGCGGAAGCCGTGTTCGTCCACGCCCTTGAGCAGGACGATGCGCGCGTGCACGCGGCCGGCTGCGTCGGCCGTAGCCAGGGTCATGGCGGTGGGCTCGGGATCGCCGCTGTGCGTGGCCTCGTCAAGCAGACGGCGGAATTCATCGAGGGCCGCTTGGTACAGTGGCATCGCAACTCTCCGGGACGTTCGGCGCATGCATCGAGCGCGAAATGCTAGCACGCGGCCGCAGGTCGACCCGCGCCTGATGGCGGCGCTGTGGGCTGATCTGCTGCCGCGCCTGGCGCGCCGGCGCGCGCCGCTGCTGCTGGGCCTGTCGGGCCTGCAGGGCTGCGGCAAGAGCACCCTGGCGCGGGCGCTCGTGGCGCAGGCACGTCGCTGCCGCATCGCTGCGGTGACACTGTCCCTCGACGATGTTTACCTCGGCCGGCGC
Source organism: Rhodanobacteraceae bacterium (assembly GCA_035370085.1). Lineage (GTDB taxonomy): Bacteria > Pseudomonadota > Gammaproteobacteria > Xanthomonadales > Rhodanobacteraceae > Tahibacter. The sequence goes on from DAOOVM010000008.1 coordinate 18,954, forward strand.
GCGCGCCTGGCCCTGGCGCGGCAGGTGCACCCCCTGCTCGCCACGCGCGGTGTGCCGGGCACGCACGATCTGCCGCTGTTGCATGCCACTCTCGACGCCCTGGCGCGCTGCTCGCCGCACCAGCCCGTACGCCTGCCGCGCTTCGACAAGGCGCGCGACACGCGCCGACCGCCGTCGCGCTGGCCGCGCCTGACGCGGCCGCCACGCCTGGTCGTGCTGGAGGGCTGGTGCCTGGGGCTGGCCGCGCAGTCTGCGGCGTCACTCGTGCAGCCGTGCAACGCGCTGGAGCGGCGCGAGGATCGCGACGGCCGCTGGCGGCGCTGGGTGAATGCGCGGCTGGCCGGCTACGCCCCGCTGTGGCAGCGCCTGGACCGCCTCGTGCTGCTGCAGGCGCCGTCCTGGCGCATCGTGGCACGCTGGCGGGGCGAGGCCGAGGAAAGGCTGCGCGCGCGCAGCGGCCGCGGCGAGCGCGGCATGGATGCCGCCGCTCTCGCTCGCTTCCTGCAGCACTACGAACGCCTCAGTCGCCATGCCCTGGCGAGCCTGGCCGCGCGCGCCGACCGCCGCTTCGTGCTCGACGCGCGGCGCCGCCCGCGCGACCTCAGCCGGCGCTGAGCCGCTGCAGCACGTGCATCAATTGCTCCAGGTCGATCGGCTTGGTGAGGAAGGCGTCGGCGCCTGCGGCCAGCGCGGCGCGACGCGCCTGCTCGGTCGCGGTGGCCGAAAGCGTGACGATGCGGCCGCTGTAACCCTGCGCGCGCAGCTGGTAGACCGCCGCATTGCCGGACAGGCCGGGCAGCTCGACGTCCACCAGCAGCACGCGCGGCGGATCGGCCTGCGCCCGGGCGACCGCCTCGGCCACACTGCGGCACACTTCGACGCTGAAACCGAGGTCGGACAGCAGCAGTACCAGCAGCGCGGCCACATCCGGGTCATCGTCCAGCACGACGACACGCCCGCCGACACGCCAGGGCTCGCCGCGCGCCGCGGCCGGCGCCCCGGCCGCCGGCGGCAACGGCGGCAGCACGATGCGGAAGCTCGTGCCGCGACCAGGCAGCGAATCCAGCGCGATACTGCCCTGCAGCTGCTGCACCAGCCGCTTGACGATGGACAGGCCCAGGCCGGCGCCCTTGCTGCCCTCCTGGGCACCGCGGTTGAAGGGCGCGAACACGCGCTCGCGGTAGATCTCGGCGATGCCGCTGCCGGTGTCGCTGACCTCAACGTGCAGTGCGCCATCGCGCCATACCAACTGCGCGCGCACTTCACCCTGGGCGGTGTAGCGCACCGCATTGGAGAGCAGGTTGACCAGGATCTGGCGCAGCTTGATCTCATCGAACAGCGCGCCCTCGGCACCTTGCACTGCCAGCGTCAGGCCGAAGGCCAGGCCCTTGTCTTCGGCCAGCGGACGGAACATGGCGTCCAGGTCCGCGGCCAGCGCGGCGAGGTCGACCGGTGCCGGGCTGAGCAATCCCGCGCCGCCCTCGCCGCGACCGAACTCCAGCAGGTTCTCGGCCAGGGCGAACAGGTAGGTGGCATTGCGGCGCAGCGCGCGCAGGGCCTGCTGCTGGGTGGGGTCGGCGCTGCGCCGCTCCAGCAGGTGCAGATAGCCGAAGATCGAGGTGAGCGGCGTGCGGAACTCGTGGCTGAGCGTGGCGATGAGCGCGTTCTTCAGCGCATTGGCTTCTTCCAGCCGGCTGCGCTGGTCTTCCAGTTCGGTGCGGATCTGCCGCAATCGCGCCAGCGCGCGCGACTTCTCCGCGCTGACCAGCGCCGCCTCGTGCCCCAGCTGCTGTTGTGCCTGCAGGCGCTCGAACTCCTCGCTCGTGTCCAGCAGCAGCACGTGGAACAGCTCGCCGTCGGGGATGCCGTGCACATGGGCGGTGCGGCCACCGGGCAGGCCGACGAAGGGAAAGTCGTGCGCCTCGTCGCCGGGCAGGCCGAGGAAGAGGTCGCGCAGCAGGGCCACGTCGGCGCTGCCGGGACGCGCGTCGACGCCGAAGTGCCGCGCGTCGCCGAGCGCCTCGCGCAATTGCCAGGCGCGGTCGAAGCTCAGCATGAGCGGGTGCGAACGTTCGCGCAGCACGCGCTGCACATAGCGCTCCACCGCGGCGGGAAAGCCGATCACGGCAGCAGGCTCCGCGCCAGCTCGGCAAAGGCCGGCTCCACGCCGTCGCCGGTACGCGCGCTGGTCTCGAACACCGGCAAGGCGTGGCGCAGCTCGGCCACGGTGGACGGCGCCACTTCCCAGCGCTCAACCAGATCGAGCTTGTTGAGCAGCAGCACGGCGCGCACCTCGGGCAGCAGGCTGCGGGCCTGCATGAGCAGGCCCAGCACCGTGCGCAGCGTGGCCTCGCGCGTACCGTCGGCCACCAGCAGCAGGCCCGTCGCGCCGCGCAGGTAGTTCTGGTTCAGGGCATCGAGCGCGTTCTTGCCAGCGATGTCCCACAGCACGAGCTTGAGGCTGCGGCCGTCGTCCAGCGCCACTTCGCGGCTGTCCACCTTCACGCCCACCGTGGTGAGGTACTTCTCGTCGAAGGTATTGCGCAGGAAGCGCGCCACCAGGCTGCTCTTGCCCACGCCGAAGTCGCCAAGCATGCACACCTTGCGCGCCGTTGCGGTCATGGCTTCGCGTCCGCGTCCTCGAGGATCAGCCGCACGTGGGCGGACCGTTGCGGCAGTGTAGCCGCCGCCGTCGGCGGCACCAGCGCGTCGTCGGTGGCGAACTGCAGCGCCTCCGCCGGCAGCCCGGCCTGCACCAGGGCGGCGCGCAGCCACTCGGCGCGGGCGCGCCGCAGCGGCGCGTTCACCGCCTCGTTGCCGCTGGCGTCGTTGCCGCCGTGGATCGCGGCCCGCACCTGCAGTCCGGCCGGCCCGGCGAGCGCCAGCGCGCGGCGCAGACGCTCTGCGATGGCGACCAGCGCCGCGCTGTCGTCCGCACCGGTCCCGCCGGGCGCGAAGGCCACGCGTAGTCCGGCCAGTTCTCCGTCCAGGCGCGCCAGCTCGGCGCGCGCTGCGCCGCGGGCCGCGTCGCTGGCGTGCAGGTCGGCGTCGTCCACACCGGAGACGCCGGGAACCCAAGCCGCCTGCGCGCGCACCGCGGCAATCCACGCCGCGGGTGCCGCGCCGCGCAGCGACAGGCGCGCGGCGGCATCCACCTCCACCACCACGCGCGGCGGCGGCGCCAGCAGGCGGCGTGCGCGCGCCGCCACGATCGCGGGGGCCAGCGACAGGACGGGCTGAAACTCGAAGCGCACCGCCGCCTCGCACCCGGGCGGCCGTGGCGCGAGGAAACCCTCCGGCGGCGGCGCGTCGGGATCACGCGCTCCGCGCAGGACGATCTCCCGGCACGGGATGTCCTCGACCGCGGTCAGCAGGTAACCCGGGGTTGCCCGCACGCGCTCGCCCAGGGACTGCACGCGCGCCTGCCAACGCTGCGCCTCGCGCCCGCGCCACGCCGCCCAAACCAGCACGAGCAACAGGGGCAGCAGCAGGGCCAGCAGCAGAGGCCAAGGACGCGACGGCCCGCGCCCGGGCCTCTCCGGCTGCACCGCGGCGCGCTCCAGGGCGCCTGGATCCAGCGCTGCGGCAAAGGCCGCGCCGGCGTCGGCGGCGCCCGCCTGCAGACCCTGCAGCGGGTTGTCGAGCTCGGCATGCAGCCGCTCCAGCGCCTGCTCCAACTGCGCATGCAGCGCCGGCGGCGGCACGCCGCGCAGGAAGGCCGCCAGGTTGGCGCGCGGCCCCTCGATCACCCACAGCAAGTGCTCGCCCACCGTAGCCGAGGCCAGCGAGCCGGCCGCACCGCCGCCCAGGCGCAGGGAGTCGCGCACGAAATCGCCGATGGCCGTGAGCATGCCGGCGATGGCATCGGCGTCGAGGTCGGGCAGGTCGGGGGCGGCGGCGTGGTGCAACACCAGGCCGGTCTCGCGCTCGATCAGGAACAGGTGGTCGATGCGGCAGCGCAGCGTGTGGCGCAGCACCACCTGCGCGTACGGCAGGCCGCTGCGCCAGGCCTCCAGGCGCCAACGCAGGCCGCGCGGCGTGAGGCTGGATTCCAGGGCGCGATTGAAGCCCTCGGTGAAGTCGCGCAGGGCCTCGGCGATGGCCTTGCGGATCGCCGGCCCGATGATCGGGAAGAGCGCGTCGACGATGGTCTGCCGCTGTTCGCGCACGGCGCTGCCCAGGGCGCCGGCCACGGGCTCGGCCAGTGCCCGCGCGAGGCGCTCCGCGTCCGCACCGCGCGCGGCCGCCTCCAGGGCGGCCGGCAGGGCCTGCGGCAACCCATCCCGGGCAGCCTCCAGGGCGTCGAGACGCTGCCGCTCGGGATCGAGCAACAGCGCGCGCAGGCGCTCGAACTCGGCCAAGGCCGCCGCCGCGCCGGTCTATTTCGCCGGCAGGTCGAACTGGCCCTGCAGGCGCAGCGCCACCTCGGTGAGCAGCGCGGCCAGGTCCTCGCGCCCGACCTTCTCGCCGCGCAGTTCCTCCCGCGCCGCGCCGAGGGCCTGGACCGCGCGCTGGCTGTGCGACTCCAGGGTCGCTTCCAGTTCTGCCAGCAGGCCACGCAGACGCTCGTCGGTGGCGCCCAGCTCGCGACCGAGCCCCTCGATGGCGGCGCTGATTTCCCCGCGCTGCGTGCGCGCGGCCTGCAGCAGGCGCGATTCGAGGTCGTCCAGGGCCTTGTTGCGGTCGCCCACTTCCTGGCGCAGCCCTTTGGCCAGCTTTTCCACCTGCTCGTCCAGGCGCCGCTCCAGCGCCACCAGGCGCTTATCGGCGTCGGCACGCAGTCGGGCGAACTCGCCTTCGATGCGCTGGTTCATCTCCTGGAAGCGGCGCTCGTAGTCGCGCATCTGGCCGCCGAACAGGATGTCGCGGATCTGCTCCACGTTGCGGTCGGCAGCAGCGTCGGCGGGCGGGTTCTTCTTCTCGGCCATGTTTCTGCTCCCCTTGCTGGGCGGCGGCGGGCGCGACGGTCGTCCATGGACCGCGGTGCCGTGCCGCGTCCCGCCGCGACTGTAGCGCGGTCGCAGCCGCGCGTGCAGACCCGTCGCGCGGCGCGCCTCAGGTCTGCTCCAGGCGATAGCCGTGCTGGTACACCGCAGTGAGGCGCCAGCCGTGTTCGCCGGACAGCTCCAGCTTCTTGCGCAGACGGCTGACGTGCGTGTCCACCGTGCGCGTGCTCACCGAGGCACTCATGTTCCACACGTTCTCCAGCAGCGCGTCGCGGCTGACGATGCGACCCTGGCGGCGAAACAGATAGGTGGCCAGGTCGAACTCGCGCTGGGTCAACTCCACGTCGCGCCCGTCGATGCTGATGCGGCGTCGCTGCAGGTCGAGCGTGAATGGCGGCAGCACGATTTCCCCGCCGACGTCGGTCTCCACGCCGCGCCGGCGCAGCACGGCCGCGACGCGCGCCAGCAGTTCGGCCTGCTTGGGCGGCTTGACCACGTAGTCGTCGCCGCCGCCGCTCAGTCCCTTGACGATGTCCTCCTCGCGCGATCGCGCGGTGAGGAAGATGACCGGCAGATCGGCGTTGGGCGAGGTGCGGATCCATTCCAGCACCTCCGGTCCGCTGGCGTCGGGCAGCATCCAGTCCAGCAGCAACAGGTCGACGGCCTCACCGCCGAGGCGACGACGGAACTCGGTGGCGCTGCGGTAGACGCGGTGCGCGTAACCCGCGCCCTCCAGCCACAGGGCGACCAGAGCGGCCTGGTCCGGGTCGTCCTCGAGGAATCCGATCACCACCTCGCGTCTGGTCATGCCTTTCGTTCCATCGGGGGTCGCCACGCGCTCCCGCAGCGCGGTGTCCAGTCATGGCGGATCGCGCCACGGGGTGCGTGCAAAAGGCTACTCGACGACAAAATTCACGCGCATATTGACACGCCACTCGGTCACCGCGCCATTGGGATCGGTGATCACCTTGATGTCGTTGACCCACGCGCCCTTGATGTTCTTCACCGTCTTGGACACCTTCTTCAGTCCACCGGTGACGGCATCTTCCAGGCCCTTGTTCGACGCGGCACTGATCTCGATCACTTTTGCGATGGTATGCACGACTTCCTCCTCGTCGGCGCTGTGCGCCGGGACATCGGAAATCCGTGCGGCCCGCTCCCGGGCCGACGGAGCTGCGGGAGGCGGCCAAGGCCGCTCCCCCTGGCGACCGCGGCGACCTGCGTCGCTGCGGGCACGGGCCATCCCTGGTCCGCGGATCGATTCGTGCAGGGCCCGCCAGGCCGGCATGGACGTGGCCTGGCACCTCGCGGCAGTGTAGCAGCACGGCCCAGCGCCACCGCCCTCACACCGCCCCGCGCGCCGGCGCGAGCAGCGCCGCGTAGCCGGCGCGGAAGTCCGGGAAGGCGAAGGCAAAGCCGCTGTCGCGCAGGCGCGCATTGCGCAGACGCTTGTTGCCCACGGCACGCAGGTGCGGCGCCGCGCCGGAGGGCGGCACGGGCAGGCCGAGGCGCTGCGCCAGAAAGGCGTAGACCTCGTCCAGGCCGGCCGGCGCGTCGTCGCTGGCGACATAGCAGGCGGCGGGCTGCGGCAGGTCCAGCAGGTGCTGCAGCGCGGCAGCCGCATCGTCCACATGGATACGATTGGTCCAGTGGCGCGCGCCCGGGGGAACGCGCGCGGTGCCTGCGGCCACCTGGTCCACAAGCCGCGTGCGGCCCGGACCGTACAGGCCCGAAAGGCGCACGACGATGCCCTGCTCCGGCTGCGCTGCCAGCCACTGCTCGGCCTGGCGCAGTACCGCGCCGTTGAAGGCCAGCGGCGCACAGGGCGTGTCTTCGTCCACCCAGTCGCCGCCGTGCTCGCCGTAGACGGCGCTGGAGGACGCGAACAGGACGCGCCGCAACGGCGCGCGCGCGCGCAAGGCCTGTACCAAATGGCGCAACCCGTCGAGATACAGGCCGCGATAGGCGCCCTCGTCGCGCTGCCCGGGCGCGGGCAGAAACACCACGTCGGCGATATCGTCGGGCAGGACGCGCAGGCTGTCCGCGTCAGTCAGGTCGGCCTGCAGCGTCTGCACACCGGCAGGCAGCGCTGCCGCCGAGCGGCGCAGGCCGTAAACGCGGCGTCCGGCTGCACGCAGCCGCACCGCCAGGCGCTGCCCCACGTCGCCGCAGCCGGCCACCAGGCAGGCACCGGCCGCGCTCACGCGGGCGCATCCACGGCGGGCGCGGTCCGCGGCAGGCTGCGCAGCCACACGAGGAACACCACCAGCGCGTCCAGCACGATCAGCGCCTGCCACAGATAGAGGTGGAACCACTCGAACCAGTGGCGGTTCCACTGACCGAGATAGAACAGGCTGACGATGCGCACGATGTTCAGGGCCTGGATCGCCAGCATGCCGAGCCCGAGACCGATCAGCTTGTGCTTCCACGGTGCCGGGTAGGCGAGGATGGCGGCGATGAGGATGATCATCGCCTCCACGCCGTTGCAGCCGCGCTCGATGGAAATGGCGAAACTGCCGGAGGCATTGGCGATGACCTTGCCCTGGGCCACCACCGCCGGATCGAACAGGCGCATCGTCGCCACGCTCACGTCGGCCACCAGCGCGGTGAACGGCACGATCACCGCGCGCTCCACCGGCACGAGCAGTTCCGCGCCGAAAAGCAGCAGCAGCAGGACGAGGAAAAGCACGAGGAAACGCAGCATGCGCAGCACCGGCAGGGACGTCGGCATAGCTTAGCGCCATAAGCGCCGCGCTGGTCGCGCCGACGGCGCGCCGCTAGCATCGCCGCATGAATCCTTCCGCCAACCTTTTCCTCGTCGGCCCCACCGGGGCAGGCAAGACCACGATCGGCCGGCGCGTGGCCGAGCTGCTGCAGCTGCCCTTCGTCGACCTTGACCAGGCCGTCGAGCAGCGCTGCGGCGTCAGCGTTGCGCTGATCTTCGAGCTGGAGGGCGAGGAAGGCTTCCGTCGGCGCGAGAGCGCGCTGCTGCAAGAGTGCAGTCAGGCCAAGGGGCTGGTGCTGGCTACCGGCGCCGGCGCCGTGCTGGACGCGGATAATCGACGCCTGCTGCGCGAGCGCGGTTTCGTGGTGTGGCTGCAGGCCGACGTGGCGCAGCAGTTGGCGCGCCTGGAGCGCGACCGGCGGCGCCCGCTGCTGGCCGCAGCGGACCGCGAGCAGCGTCTGCAGCGCATGGCCGAACAGCGCAACCCCCTCTATGCCGAGGTGGCGGACCTTGCCGTGCAGCCCGAGAACGACGCCGTCGTACCGGCGGCGCGGGAGCTGGCGACGCGGCTGCAGCACCACTGGCGCCGCAGCGCCGCGCCCGCCGCGGCGCAGGCGGGCGCGGAGGCGTTGTCGTGAGCGCAGCACGCCGCCACCTCGAGGTGCGCCTGGGTGCGCGCAGCTATCCGATCTGGATCGGCCCCGGCCTGCTCGCCGCGGCGGCCCTGTGGCGCCCGTACCTGCGCGGCCGCCAGGTGCTGGTGGTGAGCAACGCCACCGTGGCGCCCCTGTACCTCGAGCGCCTCGCCGCAGGCCTGGACGGGCTGGCCTGGGATCACGTGATCCTGGCCGACGGCGAGCAGTACAAGACCTTGGCCGGCGCCGAGCGCGTGTTCGACGCCCTGGCGGCCCTGCGCGCCCATCGCGACGCCTGCGTGCTCGCCCTTGGCGGCGGCGTGGTCGGCGACCTCGCGGGCTTCGCCGCGGCGTGCTGGATGCGCGGGGTGGACTTTCTGCAGTTCCCGACCACGCTGCTGGCCATGGTCGACTCCTCGGTCGGCGGCAAGACGGCGGTGAATCTCGCGGCAGGCAAGAACCTCGTCGGTGCCTTCCACCAGCCGCGGGCGGTGGTGGTCGACACCGACACCCTCGCCACCCTGCCGCCGCGCGAGTACCGCGCCGGCCTGGCTGAAGTGGTGAAGTACGGCGCGATCAACGACGCGGCGTTCTTCGCCTGGCTGGAGCGGCACGCCGCGGCGCTGGCGGCACGCCGCGACGATGCGGTGGGCGAGGCCATCGCCGCCTGCTGCGCCAACAAGGCCGGCGTCGTGGCGCGCGACGAGACCGAACAGGGCGAGCGCGCCCTGCTCAATTTCGGCCACACCTTCGGCCATGCGCTGGAGGCCGCCGCGGGCTACGGCAGCCTGCTGCACGGTGAGGCCGTGGCCATCGGCATGGTGCTGGCCGCGCGGCTGTCGGCGCGGCTCGGCCGCGCCCCGGCGGCGGAGGCGCAGCGCCTGGAGGACCTGCTCGCCACGCTGGGCCTGCCCACCGCCCTGCCCGCTGGGCACGATCCGGCCCAGTTGCTGCAGCTCATGCGCCTGGACAAGAAGAACCTGTCCGGGCGTCTGCGCCTGGTCCTGTGGCGCGGCATCGGTGCGGCGGAGGTGGTGTCGGACGTTGACGAGGCGGCGGTGCGCGGGCAACTGGCCTGACCAGCGCCGGCGCGCGCCGATCGCCGCGGTCGCGGCACCTTGAACGCGTTACGGTGCCGCTCAGCTTGCCGCTACAATCCCGCTCATGCGTCTTTTCATGCAAACCAAGCCCCAGACCAGCGATGCGCCCAAGTTCTACCAGCTCGTGCTGCAGCAGGACCTGCTCGGCGGCTGGACCCTGTACCGCGAATGGGGGCAACAGGGCGGGCGCAGCAGCAGCAAGCGCGAGGTCTACCTCGAGCGCGACGACGCCCTGGCGGCCTTCGAGCAGGCGCGCGACGCGCAGATCAAGCGCGGCTTCCACGTGATGTTCAGCCAGGGATTGGAGCCGCCGCATGCGCGCTGAGTGCGTGGGGTCCGCCGCGATCGCCCTGGCGCTGCTGCTGGCCGCCGAGGCGGTGCGCGCACAGGAGACCGAACACATCTTCGAGCCCGGCACGCGGCACGTCTGCGTGCCCTCGGCCGACCGCCGCAGCTGGGACTGCGGCACACCGGACCACCCGCCGGCACGCACCGAGCCCACGGAGTCGGCGGCCGCAGCGGCACTGGCGCGCCCGGCAGCGCCGGCAGCGGCGGTCGCGCCAGAGGCGGAGAGCCGCGGGCCGACGGAAGCGGCAGCGCCGCGCCCGCGCAGCCGCGACGTGCCGAGCTACCTGCTCGCCAATCCGGCCGCGGCCGGCGCGGCGGACACCACCGCCGCTGCGGACGCGGCGACCGCCACTCCCGCGGCGCCAGCGCCGGCGCAGGCCGAGTCGCCGGCACAGCGCCGCGAGCGCCTGCAGCGCGAGGCCGAGGTGGAGCGCGCGGCCGCGCGCGAACGCAGGGAAGCCGCCCGGCGCGAGGCCGAGGCACAGGCCGCGCAGTCGCGTGCCGAGGAAACGGCGCGCCGCGAACGCGAGCGCGAGGAACGCGCGGCCCGCGTCGAGCAGGAACGCCGGGAGCGCACTGAGGCCGCGCAACGCGCCCAGGCCGCGCGCGACGCGGCCGCCGCGCAGGAGCGCGAGCGCCGCGCCGCCGTCGAACGCGAGACGCCTGCTCCGCGCGAGGCGGCCGCGTCGGCACCAGCGGCGACTGCCGCGGCGACGCCTGCGAGTCCCGCCGGCGCGGCGGCCGAGGTATCCCCGCCGACGCCGCGTCCGCGCACCGAGCCGACGGCAGCCGACAGCGCCACGCCAGCCTCCGAGGTTGCGCCGGGCGAAGCCGCCGAGTTCGCCGCCCTGCCCGCCGGCGCCTACGTCATCGACCTGGCGCACGGGCCGGAGCGCAGCGCCGTCGCCGCGGCAGCCAGCGCCTTCGGCGCCGGTCGCGGCCGCCTGTACCTGCTGCGTCTGGCCCATGCCGGCAGCGACTGGTTCCTGCTCGCCTGGGGCGCCTTCGACAGTCTCGACGATGCCCGCGCCGCGCGCGACGAGGCCGCCGCCCACGGCATCGACGCCGTCGGCTACCCGCGCCGCGTCGGCCCGCTGCAAGAGGAACTGCGCCGCGCCGCGCGCTGACGCCTGCGAGCGCCGGTTCGGCGCCCGCCGTCCGCACCGGCCGCCGCCGCGCCGCCTTCCGCCTTCCCCGCTTCGGACCGCCTGCCATGAACGACCGCTTCCTGCGCGCCCTGCGGCGCGAACCCGTCGACGCCACCCCGGTGTGGCTGATGCGCCAGGCCGGGCGCTATCTGCCGGAGTACCGCGCCACGCGCGCGCAGGCCGGCAGTTTCATGGACCTGTGCACCCAGCCGGACCTGGCCTGCGAGGTCACCCTGCAGCCGCTGCGCCGCTTCGCCCTCGACGCCGCCATCCTGTTTTCCGACATCCTCACCGTTCCCGACGCCATGGGTCTGGGCCTGTCCTTCGCCGAGGGCGAAGGCCCGCGCTTCGCCCACCCGCTGCGCAGCGCGGCGGACATCGCGCGGCTGGGCGTGCCCGACCCGGAAGGCCCGCTGCGCTACGTGATGGACGCCGTGCGCACGATCCGCCGCGAGCTCGACGGCAAGCTGCCCCTGATCGGCTTCGCCGGCAGCCCCTGGACACTGGCCTGCTACATGATCGAGGGGGCGGGCTCGTCCAGTTTCGCCCGCGCCAAGGCCCTGGCCTGGAACGACCCCGCCCTGCTGCACCGCCTGCTGGACACGGTGGCACGGTCGGTGGCGACCTATCTGGCGGCCCAGGCAGCGGCCGGCGCGCAGGCACTGATGGTGTTCGATACCTGGGGCGGCCTGCTGTCGCCCACCTTGTTCGGCGAGTTCTCGTTGCGCTATCTGGCGCAGGTCGCCGCCGCCCTGCGCGAGGACGCGCACGCGCGCGAGGTGCCGCTGATCCTCTTCTCCAAGGGCGCCAACGGGCACCTCGACGCCTTGGCCGCGACCGGCTGCGCCGCGCTGGGCGTGGACTGGACACTGGACCTGGCCGACGCCTGCGCGCGCAGCGGCGGGCGCGTGGCGCTGCAGGGCAACCTCGACCCCGCCGCCCTGCACGCGCAGCCCGAGGTCATTCGCCGCGAAGTGCAGCGGGTGCTCGACAGTTATGCCGCGGGCAACGCCGGGTCGCGCGACGGCCACGTGTTCAACCTCGGCCACGGCATCACCCCGGACGTGGACCCGGCCCACGTCGCCGTCCTGGTCGACGCTGTGCACGAGCTGTCGCGCCGACCGGCCTGAGCGACCTCAGCACGCGCCTGGCGGCAACCAGGGCTGCAGCAGTCGCTGCAACAGCTCCGCCGTCACCGGCTTGCGCTGGAAGCCGTCCATCCCGGCGGCGCGCGCCTGTGCCTCGGCCTCCGCATCGCTGCGCGCGGTGAGCGCCAGCAGGGGCAGGCGCGGCGCGCCGGCCGCCGCCTCGCGGGCGCGCCAGGTGCGTGTCAACTGCAGTCCGTCCAGGCCGGGCAGGTCAAGATCGCACAGCACCAGATCCACCCCGCCCTGGGCCAGGCGCGCCAGCGCCGCCAGGCCGTTGCCGGCGTGCTCCACCGTGTGGCCAAGCGATTCCAGCAGGCCGCGCAGGGCGTCCGCGGCGGTGGCATCGTCCTCGACCAGCAGCAGACGCAGCGCGCCCCGGCAGCCGTCGTCCGCCGCTGGCGCGGTGGCCGCCGCCGGGGCCGCCTGCCAGGGCAGGCACAGGCGGAACTCGCTGCCCTGCCCCGGTACGCTGTCCAGCCGGATGGCGCCTCCCATGAGACCGGCGAGTTCGCGGCAGATCGCCAGGCCGAGGCCACTGCCGCCGGCGCGGCGTCCCGACGGCGTCTGCACGTAGCGTTCGAACAGGCGCGCCTGCTCCGCGGCAGACAGGCCCGGGCCGCTGTCGCGCACGCGGTAGCACAGCCGGCCCGCCTCGACCGCAAGCCCCAACACCACGCCACCCTGCGCCGTGAACTTGATGGCGTTGCTGGCGAGATTGAACAGGATCTGGCGCAGGCGGCCGGCATCGCCCCAGATCGCAGCCGGCACGCCCGCATCGATGCTGCAGGTCAGCGCCAGCCCCTTGGCCTGAGCCAGGGCCGCCAGCGAACCCGCCACTTCGCGCAGCACCGCGGCCGGGTCCAGCGGATCGCGCTCCAGGGTCAGGCGCCCCGCCTCGATGCGCGCCAGGTCGAGCGCGTCGTTGACCAGGCGCAGCATGTGCTGGCCGGCGCCCAGGATGGCCTCGGCCTGCTCGCGCTGACGCGGCGCCAGCGGACTGCGCAGGAGCAGCTCGGTCATGCCCAGCAGACCGGTCATGGGCGTGCGGATCTCGTGGCCCATGTGCGCGAGGAAATCCGACTTGGCCGCACTGGACTGCTCGGCCAGCTCGCGCCGCTGCTGCGCCAGGGCGAGGACGTGGCGTCGCTGCAGGCGCCGCCGCCAGGCGCGCAGAGATAGCCCGAGAACCAGCAGCAGTCCCAGGACATAGGCCAGCCAGGCCCACCAGCGCAGCCAGGGCGGTGTCGCGACAACCAGGCGCAGGGGTTCGGCCGGGGCACTCCAGACTCCGGCCGCGTTGGCGGCGCGCACGTGCAGGGCATAGCGGCCGGGGGCCAGGCGGCCCAGCTCGCGCTCGCCGCGACCGCCGCCATCGAACCAGTCGCTCTCCAGGCCGTCGAGGCGGAACTGGTAGCGCGGTGTCCCGGCGTAACTCAGGGCGCGATAGGCGACGCGCAGGTCGACATCGTTCCAGCGCAGCGCCAGGGGCGCCTCGACATCGAGCTCCTGCCGCACGCCGGCGCGCTGCACGCTGGCGCTGACCCGCCGCAGGGGCGGCGGCAGCGGATTGTCGCGCAGGGCCAGCGGATCGAAGCCGACCAGTCCATCGCGCGCGCCGGCGTACAGGCGGCCGGCCGCGTCGCGATGCAGGCCAAAGCGGTGCAGCTCCACCGCGGACAGCCCGTCGGCGGCGCCGTACTGGCGCACCGTGCGCCGCGCCGGATCGAAGGCATACAGGCCGCGCGAGCTGGAGGCCCACACGCGTCCCCCGTGGTCCACACGCAGACCAAGAACGATCAGGGCCGGCCAACCGTCGGCAGCGTCGAAGTGCTCCAGGCGGCGCAGACCCTCACCGCTGCGCGCGTAGTGCTCCAGGCTGCCGAAACTGGCCAGCCACAGCGTGCCGTCCGGCGCGAAGTCGACGGCGTGCACGGTTGCAGCGGGAGCGCCGGCCACCGCGGCGAAGGCCTCGCACGGCGCGGCGCAACGGTCCAGGCCCTGCGCATGCGCCACCCACAGCAGCCCCTGCGCATCAACCTCGATCTGATTGATGTCGCCGTCGCGTGGCCCACCGACCGCGCCGGCGCGGAACAACTGCAGTCGGTCGGCGGCGTCGATGCGCACGAGGCCCGTGCCGGCCACCAGAGCCCACAGCGCGCCACTGCCATCCTCGGCCAGGCGGTTGGCCATGCCGCGCGGCATGCCGCCGTCCGCCACGTCGCTCGAGAAGAAGTCGCGCGGCGGGGCGCCCGGGCGGTCGTAGCGCCGCACACCGCGCCCGCTGCCAAGCCAGATGCGGCCGCGCCGGTCCAACAGCACCGCCTCCGGCCGCGGCGTCGCGCCGCCCAGGCGCTCGCTGAAGGACTCGACGACGCCCGAAGCGGGGTCGAGGCGGTCGACGCCATCGGCTCCCGAGAGCCACACGGCGCCGTCCGCCGCCAGGTGCACGCCCAGCGGCGTGCGGCTGGAGAGCCCGCCCCCCTCCGGCACTTTCCGCCACACGGAGAAATTGCGCCATTGCGGCGTGAGGTAGCCGAGGCCACCGTCGATCGAGGCCAGCCACAGCCCGCCCTCGTGATCCTGCAGCAGGTCGTAGACGGAATTGCCGGCGAGGCTGCCGGCAACGCCCGCCTGCGGCAGCAACACCTGCAGCGTGCCGTCGGGGGCGCGCCGCAGCAGGCCGCGGCGCGTGCCCAGCCACAGCGTGCCGTCCGCCTCGCGCGCCATGCTGAAGATCGCCGTGGAAGGGGCCGCCAGCGGCAGCGCCGTCACCGCCAGGTCGGGGCCGACGCGGAACAGGCCGTCGTGTGTGCCGGCCAGCACGCCGTCGCCGTCGCGCAGCAGGGCGGCCACGGTGGGTGCCGCTCCCGCCGGGAACGCCACATGCACGTAGCGCCCGTCGGGCTCGCGCCGGTCCAGGCCGCGGTCGGTGCCAACCCACAGGCGCCCCGCCCCGCTCGCGTCCGGCAGCAGGCTCAGCACCGTGTCCGAGGAGAGGCTGTCGGATCTCTCCGCAGCATGGCGCTCGGTCCGGCCACGGCCGCTGTCCGGGTCGAAGTCGACCAGGCCGCCGGCATAGGTGCCGAGCCAGAGCCGCTGCGCGCCGTTCGGCGCGATGGCCCAGACATCGTCGGAGGGCAGGCTGGCGGGATCGCCCGCCACGCGCCGGTAGTGGCGGAAGCTGCCCGAGCGCGGCTGCCACAGGCTCAGGCCCGCGCCCTCGCTCGCCAGCCAAAGGCGGTTGTGCGCGTCGACCAGCAGGGTCTGCACGCGATTGCCCGCCAGGCCGGCCCGGTCGCCGGGATCCACGCGCCAGGTGCGGAAGCCGGTGCCGTCATAGCGCGCCAGACCGTCCTCGGTGGCGATCCACAGATAGCCTTCATGATCCTGCGCGATCTTGTACACCCGCCCCGACGGCAGGCCCTGCTCGACCCCGAACAGGCGGAACCGCGGAGTCGCCTGCAGTGGTGCCGCCGCCGACGCAGCGGCGCAGGCCGCGATCGCGAGCGCGATCAGCGCCAGCGTCAGCGTCAGCGCACCGTGTGTCCGTCCCATGGCCACCTCCCCGCGGCGATGATGCCAAAAAATCCACTCTGTGGACGCCCACCTGCCGCCCGTCGCTGGCCCTACACTGGCGACCATGCTGCCGCCCCGCACCCTGCGCCTGCTGCTGTTCGCCGCCTTCGCCACCCTGCTGGCGGCCCTGCTGTGGTTCCTCCTCGGCGCGCTGAACGGCGCCCTGGCGCTGTGGCGCGAACTGGCCGGCCTGCCCGCCCTGCTGCGCTGGGCGGTGGGGGCGCTGTTCCTGGGCGTGCTCGCTGCCGGGGCCTGGGTCGGCCTGCGCCTGCTGCGGCCGCGCGCGCGGCGCCCGCGGCCGCTGGCGGCGCCCGACCGCCCGGCGCTGGAACGGCGCGTGGAGCGGCTGCTGGCACTCGGCAGCGACACCGCCGCGCTGCAGTCCGAACTGCTCGAACTTGATCGGCGCCGCGCCACCGGCGACTGCCACGTCGCCCTGTTCGGCGAGATCAGCAGCGGCAAGTCCAGCCTGCTGCGCGCGCTGGCCCCCCAGGCCCAGGTCGACAGCGACGTCCTGGGCGGCACGACGCGACAGGTGGCGCACTGGCGCGGCATGCTCGACGACGGACGCGCCCTGGTGCTGGCCGACGTGCCGGGCAGTGGCGAGGTCGGCAGCCGCGAGCGTGAGCAGATGGCGCGCGACGAGGCACTGCGCGCCCACGCCGTGGTGGTGGTGGCCGACGCCGACCTGACGCGCGCGCAGGACACCGAACTGCGTTGGCTGGCCGGGTTCGGCAAACCCCTGTTGCTGGCCCTGAACAAGATCGACCGCTATGACGCGGCCGAGCGCGCGACCCTGCTGCAGGCCCTGCAGGCGCGCTATGCAGGCCTGGTGGCCGCGGTGGTCGCGGTGAGCGCCGGCGGCACCGAGACGCTGCAGCGCGTGCACGCGGACGGCCGCCGCGAGCCGGTGCAGCGCGAGCGCCCGGCCGACGTCGCCGCCCTGCGCCAGGCGCTGCAGCGGCTCACCCGCGGCGGTGCCGCCGCCCTGGAGGAGTCGC
>DAOOVM010000009.1:0-30231 GCA_035370085.1 Rhodanobacteraceae bacterium
TCGGCCTCACCGGGCGCGGCGACACGCGCGCCGCCGTGCACTACGACGTGTTCCGCGTCGGCGTGCAGGGCGAGGAGTACCTGTCCGAGGACTACTGGGCCTGCGAGACGCTGCGCCGCCTCGGCTTCGCCATCCACGTCGATCCCAGCGTGGTGACCCAGCACCACGGCGTGCTGCCGGCCTGAGCGGGCGCAGCGTGGCAGCGGCCGCCTCGCAGCTGCAGCTGTTGCCGGTGCGCCCCCCCGGCGCGCCGCCCTTCGTGCTCGCTGTGGAGTGCGCCGGCGATCGCCACTTCGCGCCGTGCCTGCGCCACCATGCGCTGTGGGAGCCGGCCGAGACCCTGGCCCTGTTGCGCATGCTGCAGCCGGGCATGACCGTGGTCGACGTGGGCGCCCACGTGGGCTACTACAGCGTGCTGTGCGCGCAGCGCGTGGGGCGCGCAGGCCGCGTGATCGCCTTCGAGCCCGAAGCGCAGAACCGCCGCCTGCTGCAGGCCAATCTGCTGCTCAACGACTGCGCCAACGTGGCCGTCCACGCCAGCGCGGTCGATGCCGCAGCCGGCTCGGCCCGCCTGTTCCTCAGCGACAGCAACCGCGGCGACCACCGCCTGCAGGCGGTGGCGGGCCGACGCTCGGTGGCGGTGGACACCGTGTCGCTGGATGCGGCGCTGGCCGGGCTCGCGCTGGACTTCGTGAAGATCGATACCCAGGGCGCCGAGCCGCGCGTTCTGCACGGCATGGCCGGCCTCATCGCCAGCCAGCGCGAGCGCCTGGGGATGATGCTGGAATTCGCCCCGGGGCTGCTGTCGCGGGCGGGCGTGGCCACCGACAGCTTCGCCGCCCAGCTGGCGGCGCTCGACGCCCGCGTCTACCGCGTGGCCCTGCAGGGGCGCCAGGTGACCCTCACGCGCCTCGATCCGCTGCGCGCAGCCCTTGCGCTGCTGGCCGAGGAACTGGCCGCACGCGGCGAAGGCGAGGACGCCTCGCTCGACCTGTTCGCCTGGTTCTCGCCGGCGGCGGAAGCGGCCTGGCTGGCGCGCTTCCGCGGCTGAGCGCTGTGGCGGCGCCGTCGCCGCGCCGGCGACCCCCGACCTTCAGTCGCCGCCCGAGGACATCGAGGTCTTCTCCACCTTCCAGCGTCCGTCCTCCTTGACCATCCGCGCAGTGCCGCGGGTCTTGCCGCCGTCGGCATCCACGCCCACCAGGTCGAGCTCGGCGCGGTCACCGTAGTCGCGGCCGCCGGTGACGCTGGCGCTGGCCGGGGCGAGGGCGCGCATCATGGCCAGCATGTCCGAGAAGTCCGCGCTCTTGCGCTGCGCGCGCATCTGCTCCGCCTGGGCACGCGCCACCGTGGCCAGCATGCCGTCGACGTCGCCCCGGCGCATCGCCGCCAGATTAGCCTGGAGGACCTTGCCGGCCTCGCCGCCGCCCGCGGGCAACGCCTTGCCGGCCGCCGCGCTACCCGCCTGCGCCACTGGTGCGGCGTAGCGCACGTCGAAGTGCAGGTCGCAGGACAACTCGTCCGCGCCGTCGGCGGCCAGGCGGAAGCGGCCGGCGATGCCCGCGTCGTCATTGCGGCTGAATTCGACTTCGCCGAAGGCCGAGCCCGAGCGCGAGATGTTGCTGCCCGGCGGCAGGTAGGCGTAGAGCGCGGTCACCCCGCCCTCGCCCAGGGTCAGTTGCACCTGACCGCCGTTCTCGGCGGCCCACACCTGTTCGCGCAGGGCGTCCTCGGGGTCGCGCGCCGCGGCGATGCGCGCGGCATCCAGCTTGACGGACGCCAGAGCGATCTTGGTTTCCTGCTGCTCGGCGTCGAAGGGATCGGCCGCGCGGTACAGCACGGCGTCGGCCACGACGAGGGTCTTGTCGTGGTAACGGCAGGTGCCGCTGCCGCTGGCCGCGGCGAGCAGCGGCAGCAGGACCAGCGCGCCGGCGAGGGCGCAGCGAACGGGGGGGCGAGGGCGCATGGGGCGACTCCGGTGGGCGACCGCGGCCTGCGATCGGTGCTGCAAACGTGCGCGGGCGGGCCGAGCGAACGCCGGGCCGGCGGCGGGCTTCGGGTAAGCTAGGCCGATGTATCTGGAGCATTACGGCCTCAAGGAAGCCCCCTTCTCGATCACGCCCGACCCGCGCTACGTGTTCCTGAGCGAGCGCCACCGGGACGCGCTCGCGCACCTGCTCTACGGCATCGGCAAGGGCGGCTCCGGCGGCTTCGTGCAGCTGACCGGCGAGGTGGGGACGGGCAAGACCACGCTGTGCCGCCTGCTGCTGGAGCAGCTGCCGGAGAACACCCGCGTGGCCCTCGTGCTCAATCCCAAGCTCACTCCGTTGGAGCTGCTGGAGACCGTGTGCGAGGAGCTGCATCTGGACGTCGCCGCCCGCCGCGGCGGCCTCAAGGCTCTCATCGACACCCTCAATGCCTTCCTGCTCGACGCCTACGCCCAGGGCCTGCGCGTCGTGCTGATCGTGGACGAGGCGCAGCAGCTCTCGGTGGAGACGCTGGAGCAGGTGCGCCTGCTCACCAACCTGGAGACGCCCACGCAGAAGCTGCTGCAGATCATCCTGCTGGGCCAGCCCGAGCTGCGCGACATGCTGGCGCGCGAGGACCTGCGCCAGCTCGCCCAGCGCATCACCGCCCGCTACCACCTCACGCCGCTGGACGCCGGCGAGACCGAAGCCTACGTGCGCCACCGTCTGGCCGTGGCCGGTTGCCGCCGACTGCCCTTCACACGTCTGGGGCTGAAGGCGCTGTACCAGCGCTCCGGCGGCATCCCGCGCCTGATCAACGTGATCGCCGACCGCGCCCTCATGGCGGGCTATGCGCGCGAGCAGGAGAGCATCGGCGAGCGCCTGGTCGACCTCGCCGCCGACGAGGCCCTGCCCGGGCACGCGCGTTACTACCTGCGCCGCTACGGGCGCTGGGTGCTGCTGGCCGCCCTGCTGGCAGGCGCCGGCACCCTGGCCTGGTGGCGCGCCCAGCCCACACCCGCCCCCGCGCCGCCGCCGGCCGTCGTCGCGCCCCCGTCACCCGATGCGCGGGAACAGGATCTCGCGGCGTTGCGCCAGCGCCTGGGCGAGGCGCGGGAATCGGACATCATCGCCTGGACGCAGCTGCTGTCGCGCTGGCAGGTCGGCTCGGACCAGGTCAGCGTGCGCGACGCGGCGCGGTGCCCGGCCACGGTCTTCCCCGGCCTGGAGTGCCTGCGCGGTCGCGCCACGCTGGAGCAGCTGGCGCGCTTCGACCGCCCGCTGCTGCTGCACCTGCGCGCGGGCGAGCACGAGGGCACCGCGCTGCTGCAGGGCGTCGGCCCGCGCGGCGTGCGCCTGGATTTCGCCGGCAACGCCTACACCCTGCCGCGGACGGCGCTGGCGGGGCTGTGGCAGGGAGAATTCACCGCCGCCTGGCGCCTGCCGAGCGAAGTGCCGCCCACGCTCAAGCGCGGCGACGCCGGGGCCGGCGTGGCGTGGGTACGCCGCCAGCTTGCCCTGCTCGACGGCCGCAGCGAGGCGGAACTCGGCCCGGCGTTCTACGATCAAGCCCTGGAAGAGCGCGTGCGCCGACTGCAGCTGGCCTATGGCCTGGCCGCCGACGGCATCGTCGGCCCGGAGACCCTCTTCGCCCTGGCCGCCCTGGGCGGCGAGGGGCCGCATCTCGCCCGCAATGTGGAATAGACGGATTCGTATACCCATGTCGTTGATACACGAAGCCCTGAAGAAGGCCGAGGAGCAACGCCGCCTGGGCGAGCCGCCGGGTCTGGGCACGCCCTTCGCGCGGCCGCGCCCGCGGCGCTCCCTGCTGCCCTGGCTGCTGGCAGCCATCGGCGTGGCCGTCGGCGCCGGCTGGTGGCTCAGCCGCACGCCCGCAGCGCCGCCGGCCGTAGGCAAGGCGCCGGCCGCCGGCGCAGCAGCCGGTGCGGCGACCGCCCCGGCCGCGGGCGTGGACGCCGCGGCACGCGACGCCGCGCCCAGCAGCTCAGCGGAGCGGCGACCGCAGCCGGCACAAACCGGCACCGGTGCTGCCGCGGCGGCCGCCGCGCTGCCGCCGGCGGTGCCCAAGCCGGCGCCGCCGCGCGCGGTGGGCGAACGCGAGTCCGCCCCGGTCGCAGCGGGTCCGACCCCGGCCTTGAGCGCCGCTCCGGCGAGCGCGGACCTCAAGACCTCGCCCGCCCCCCGCCCGGCGACCGTGCCGATGCCCGACACGGGTCCGACGGCACGACCCATGGCCGGAACGCCGGCGGCGGCGCCGGCCGGCACGCCGCCGCCCCCTGCCGCTGCACCCGAGGGGACGCCCAAGGCCGAAGCGGCGCCGCTGCCCGAGGGCACGCGCAAGCCCGAGCCGGCAGCGCCCCCGGCAGGCACGCCCAAGCCCGAGCCGGCGCCTGCCCAAGCCGCGCCCGGCGCCCCTGCCAGCGCGCCACCCGCCGGCGCCGCCGCCCGTGCGACGGACGTGCCGCTGTACTGGCAATTGCCCTACGCCACGCGCAAGGATCTGCCCCAGCTCAATCTCAGCATGCACGTGTACGCCGCCGATCCGGAGCACCGCTTCGTCATCCTCAACGGCGACCACCGCATCGAGGGCGACACCCTGGGCAGCGATACCGTGGTGAAGGAGATCCGCCCCGACGGCGTGGTGCTGGAGTTCCGCGGCACGCGCTTCCTGGTGCCGCGCGGCGGCGGCTGAGCGCGCGTGCGCACCCTGCCCGTCCGCGCCGTGCCGCGCATCGCGGCCGCGCCGCGTCCCGCCGCGGGGCACTGAGGTGTTCGTGCGCGTGGACAGCCGGCGCAAGCCCACGCCGCCGTGGGCCACCATGCTGCTGGTCGGAGCCTGCGTGCTGGCCTTCTTCTGGCTCGCCGCGCAACCGGCGGAGACGCGCCTGACCCTGATCGACCGCTGGGGCACGGTGCCGGCCCGCGTGCTCGACGGCAGCGTGCCCTGGCTGCGGCAGATGATGGAGCTGCGCCTGCTGCGCCTGTTCAGCGCCCTGTTCGTGCACGCCGACTGGCTGCACCTGACCGGCAACCAGTTGTTCCTGATGATCTTCGGCCTGTCGGCGGAGCGCACGCTGGGTTCGCGCCGCTTCCTCGCCCTGTACCTGGTGGGCGGCGCGCTGGCCAACCTCGCCGGCGCCTTCACCCTGCCCGAAGCCAATGCGCCGATCATCGGCTCGTCCGGCGCCGTATCGGCCGTGGTGGGCGCCTATCTCGCGCTGTTTCCGCGCGCGCGCCTGGGCCTGGTCTTGCCGCTGGGCCTGTTCCTGGAGTTCGTGAAGATCCCCGCTTCGCTGCTCATCGGCGTGTGGATCGTCGTGCAGCTGCTCTTCACCTGGTTCGGCCCGGCGTTCGGCGCGGTGGTGTGGTGGACCCACATCGCCGGCTTCGCCGTCGGCGCCGTGTTCGCCTTTCTGTCGCGCCCGGCCATCGCCCGCCGTCTGCGCAACTGAGCCGGCGCGGCGCGCATTGAGTCCATCGCGGCGCGCGCGCGACAATCCCTCCCATGCGCCGCAAGAAGCTCTACAAGGTCACCTTCCTCAGCCAGGGTAAGAGCTACGAGCTCTACGCCCACCAGGTCGGCAGCAGCGAGCTGTGGGGCTTCACCGCAGTCAGCGAGCTGGTGTTCGAGCCGCGCGGCGAAGGGCTGGTGGTCGACCCCGGCGAAGAACGCCTGCGCGAGGAATTCGGCGACACGCGCGTGCTGCACCTGCCTTTGCACGCTGTAGTGAAGGTGGAAGAGGTGGAGAAGCGCGGCCCGGTCGCCATCCGTGACGCCGCCAGCGGCGAGAAAATCGCGCCGTTTCCGCTGGCGCCGCCGCGCCCACCGCGCTGAGCCTGGGGCTTGCTCAGCCCTTCCTTTCTGCGGCTGCGGGCGCACGCAGCGCCATCGCCTTGAGCACGTGCAGGGCTTCGCTCAGGGCGTAGTCGTCGCCGACCCCCTCGCCCGCGCCCGCATCGGCCTTGGGCGCTGCGCCGTCCGCCTCGTGGTCGCCCTTGAGGTGGTTGGGCAGATCGCGTTCGCTGGTGTAGAGCGTCGGCGCGCTGTCGCGCACGGTCAGCCTGAGGTCGCGCAGGGCGATGTCGGGCACGATGCCGGCGGCCTGGATGGACACCCCGCTGGGGGTGAAGTAGCGCGCCGTGGTGAGCTTGACCGCATGGCCGTCGTCCAACGGCAGGACGGTCTGCACGGAGCCCTTGCCGAAGGTCTTCTGGCCCATGACGAGCCCGCGGCGGTTGTCCTTGAGTGCGCCGGCGACGATCTCCGCCGCCGAGGCCGTGCCCTTGTCCACCAGCACCACCAGCGGCGCGCCGCCGCTGATGTCGCCCGGCGTGGCGCCGAAGCTGAGGTCGGCCTCCTTCAGGCGGCCGCGCGTGGTGACGATCGTGCCACTGTCGAGGAAGGCGTCGCTGACCTCCACCGCGCTGGTCAGCAGGCCACCGGGATTGCTGCGCAGGTCGAGCACGACACCGTGCAGCGGGGTGGCGGCCTTCTCGCGCAGCCGCGCCAGCTTCTTGCGCACTTCGCTGCCGGTGTCCTCCTGGAACTGCGCCACTCGCAGCCAGGCGTAGCCGGGCTCGATCCAGCGCGCCTTGACGCTGGAGACGCGGATGGTCTCGCGCTTGAGCTTGACCTCGATGGGGACGCTGGCGCCTTCGTGCAGCACGGTCAGGGTGACCTCGCTGCCGGGCTTGCCGCGCAGCAGCTCGACCGATTCGCCGGCGTTCTCCCTGGTGATGGTCTTGCCGTCGATGCGCGTGATGATGTCACCGGGCTTGATGCCGGCGCGTTCCGCCGGCGTGTCGTCGATGGGCGCGATGACGCGCAGCACACCGTCGGCGCTGAACACCTCGATGCCGAGGCCCTCGTAGGCGCCACTGGTGTCCTCGGTGAGCGCGGTCAGCTCGCGCTGATCGAGATACTCGCTGTGCGGGTCCAGGCCGGACAGCAGCCCCTTGATCGCCGCCTGCATCAGCTCGGCGTCGCTCTTGTCCTCCACGTAGGCCTGCTTCACCAGGTGGTACACGGCGGTGAAGGTGCGGATATCCTGCAGGCTCACGCCGTCCTTCACCGCCGCCGGCGGCGCCTCCGCCGCGGGATCGGCCAGGGCGGGAACGGCGAGCGCGAGGGCCAGCACCAGGGTGAGACGACGCAGCATGGTCAACTCCGGAAACCTGCGGGGATGATGCAGCGGAAGGAGCGAAGGCACAATTCGCCGCCGGCCGGACGGCGCGTTGCGCCGCCCGGGCGTGCTGCTGGGACCGCGCCAGCCGGCGGAAGTGCCGCGCGGCGCCGCTATTTCCCCGCCTTCAGCCAGGTGCGCGGGTCCAGCGGCTTGCCGCGCTGGCGCAGCTCGAAATACAGCGCGGGCGCCTTGCGTCCGCCGCTGCTGCCGGCCGTGGCAATGGCCTCGCCGGCATCGACCCAGTCGCCGACGTCCTTGAGCAGGGCGCCGGCGTAGCCATACAGGCTCATGTAGCCGTCACCGTGGTCGAGGATCAGCAGCAGACCATAGCCCTTGAGCCAATCGGCGTAGGCAACGCGCCCGTGCGATACCGCGCGCACCTCGGCGCCCTCACGCGCGGCGATGACGATGCCCGAGATGGCGCGACCGCTGCCGTCGTCGGCGCCGTAGCCGACCGCGACCTTGCCACCCAGCGGCCAGGGCAGGCGGCCGCGGCGCGCGTCGAAGGGCTCGGCGCCCGCGAGCTGGCGCGGGATGTCGGCGAAGACATCGCGCAGGCGCTCGAGCAGATCCTGCAGGGCCCGCTCGTCCTTGCCCAGCGCGGCCAGACGCGCCTGCTGGTCCTGCAGGCTCGCATCCAGCCGCGCCAGCAGCGCCGCGCGCTCAGCCCGCTCGGCACCGAGACCGGCGAGTTCCTGTTCGCGCGACGCCCGCGTGGCCGCGAGCGCGGCGCGCTGCGCGCCGATGGTCTGCTGCACCGCCGCCAGGTCGCGCAGGTCGCCGAGCAGGCCCTGGATACGCTCCAGCCGCGCCGCCTGGAAATAGCGGTGGTAGGCCAGCACGCGGGCGATCGCGGCGACGTCGTCCTGCTGCAGCAGCAGCTTCAGCTCCTCGTGCTGGCCCAGGGCATACGCCGAGCGCAGCAGGGCCGCCAGGGCCTCACGCTGGCGGGCCAGGCGGGCATCGAGCTCATCGCGCCGCGCCTCCAGTTGCGCCAGCGCCTGCTGCTGTTCCTCCAGCCTGGCATCGAGCGCGCGCAGCTCGCGCGTGGCCGCGGCGATGCGCGTGTCGCGCTCGCGCAGCTCGGCGGCCACGCCGCCCTTCTTCGCCTCGGTTGCCTTCTGCTCGGCCGCCAGGGCCTTGATCTGCGTGCGCAACTCCGCCAATCGCGCCGCGGTCTGCGCTTCCCGCTGCTTGCGTGCGGCCTCGTCGGCAGGCACGACCGAGTCGGCGGCCCGGGCTTCCACCGCGGGCGCCTCGCTGCGCGGCTGCGCCCTGGCGCGGGCTGGGGCGAGCACAACCAGGGCGCAGACCAGGAGCACGACGGCGCGGACGGGCCCAACGCGGGACACCCCGGCACCACGCTCCGCCGCGCGGCGCACCGGCGGCCGCCCCGGCTGTGGCGACGGCGCTGTTCGCTGCGGGCGGCGCGCTGGCGCGCGGCACGCGGGGGCGTGTGCTGTCTCCGGCCAGCCCGCCGCGCCCATCCGACTCAAGCCAGGGAAACCAGGGAATGCCCCGTCATCTCCGCCGGCTGCGGCAGGCCCATCAGCGCCAGCACGGTCGGGGCAAGGTCGCACAGCGCGCCCCCGCTCACGCGCGCGCCCGGCGCGCCGACGAACACCAGCGGCACCGGACCGACCGTGTGCTGCGTGTGCGGCTGACCGTTGTCGTCGACCATCTGCTCCAGATTGCCGTGGTCGGCGGTGATCAGCAGGGCGCCGCCGGCAGCGCGGATCGCCGTCTCCAGCCGGCCGAGTGCCACATCCACCGCCTCGGCCGCGGCAATGGCCGCATCGAGGATGCCGGTGTGGCCGACCATATCGGGGTTGGCGATGTTGCAGACGATGAAATCGTAGCGGCCGGAGGCGATCGCCGCGACGAGGCGGTCGGTCAACTCGGGGCAGCTCATCTCCGGCTTGAGGTCGTAGGTGGCCACCTTGGGACTGGGCACGAGGATGCGCTCCTCGCCCACGTAGGGGTCTTCGCGGCCGCCGGAGAAGAAGAACGTGACGTGCGCATACTTCTCCGTCTCGGCGATGCGCAGCTGGGTCTTGCCCTGCGCGGCGAGGTACTCGCCCAGGGTGTTGGCCATGGACTGCGGCCGGTAGGCCACGGCCGTCACGGCAAGCTCGGCACTGTATTCGGTGAGAGTGACGAAGGCGGCCAGCCGCGGCAGGCGGGTGCGCGCGAAACCTTCGAAGGCGGCGTCGGTGAAGGCGCGCGTGAGCTGGCGCGCACGGTCGGCGCGGAAGTTCATGAACACGATGGCATCGCCGTCGGCCACCGGCACGCCACTGCCGATCACGCTGGGCTGGACGAATTCGTCGTTCTCGCCGCGGCCGTAGGCGGCGGCCAGGGCCGCTACCGCGGTCGGTGCGTGGAAGGCCGCGTCGGCCTCGACGATGGCCTGCCAGGCGCGCTGCACGCGCTCCCAGCGCTGGTCGCGGTCCATGGCGAAGTAGCGGCCGCCGACGCTGGCCACCACGGCGCCGGGCACGGCGGCGCACTTGGCTTCCAGTGCGCGCAGGGAAGCCTCTGCGCTGCGCGGGGGCACGTCGCGACCGTCGAGGAAGGCGTGCACGGCGATGCGCTTCACGCCCTCGCGCGCGGCGAGATCGAGCATGGCAAAGAGGTGCTGCTCGTGGCTGTGCACGCCACCGGGCGAGGCCAGTCCCAGCACATGCAGCGTGCCGCTGCCGGCGCGCGCGGCGGCACAGGCCTGGAGCAGCGCGGGGTTGGCGGCGAACGCGCCGCTGGCGATATCGCGGTCGATGCGCGTCAAGTCCTGGTACACCACGCGGCCGGCACCGATGTTCATGTGGCCGACCTCAGAATTGCCCATCTGATCGTCCGGCAGGCCGACGTGCAGGCCGTGCGTCTGCACCAGCGCGTGCGGGCAGCTGGCGAGCAGACGGCGCCAGTTCGGCACTTTGGCCAAGGCAATCGCGTTGTTGGCGGGATCGCTGCGGTGGCCCCAACCATCGAGGATCAGCAGCAGCACGGGTTTGGGCACGGACACGGCGGATTCCGGCGGCGGGAGCGGGGCGGAAATGGTAGCGGATGCGCCGGCGCCGCGGTGTGGCGCGCGCAGCGCGGCTAAACCCTGCGCGGCGCGGCCGCATCCAAGCCCGCAACCGGCGGCCTGCGCCGGTCCCGCCACCACCGGAGTTCCGCCATGCAACGCCATCTCATCGCCCTCGTCGCCGGCCTGGCCCTGTCCCTGCCGCTGTTCGCCGGCACCGGCCCGGACATCGACAAGGTCAACGGCAGCATCCACCTGAAGGACGGCCAGGTCGGTGGCGACCTGAGCACGGTCAACGGCTCCATCGACATCGACGACCATGCCCGTGCCGGCGAGGCGCAGACCGTCAACGGCGCCATCGAACTGGGCGCCGACACCGAGGTGAAGTCGCTGGAGACGGTCAACGGCGAAGTCCACGTGGGCCCGCGCGGGCGCGTGCTGCAGACCCTGGAGACGGTGAACGGCGCCATCTCGCTCGACGCCGGCGCCGAGGTGCTGGGCCACCTGTCCAACGTCAACGGACGCATCCGCCTGCAGGGCGCGCACGCCGCGGCCGGTATCGAGACTGTCGCCGGCGACATCGAGGTCGGCGCCGACTCGCGCGTCGAGGGCGGCATCCTGGTGGAGCGCCAGTCGGGCTTCCACTTCGGCGCGTCGCGGCCACCGCGCATCGTCATCGGGCCGCGCGCGGTGGTGGAGGGCAGGCTCGTGTTCAAGCGCGAGGTGGAACTCTTCGTCAGCGACAGCGCGAAGATCGGCGCGGTCGAGGGCGCCAAGGCCGTGAGCTTCAGCGGCGCGCAACCCCAGAGCTGAGCCGCCTGGCGAGGCGCGGCACCCGCCGCGGTGCGATAGTGGTTACGAATTGCCACACGGGTCGCGACCATGGTCGCGGCCCGTGACTTCTGGCCTACCCGGCCCGACGAGGGATTCCTACACTGGCGGTCTTTGCCCCACGGGAGACCCTTCCGATGCGACGCACCGTCCTGGCCGCCGCCCTCGTCCTTGCCCTCGGCGCCTGCTCGCCGCCCTCCTCCTCACCGCCGCAGGCCGCGACGCCCACTGCTGCGGCACCCGCCTCTGCGGCTTCCGCCGGACCGGTTGACGCCGCGGCGTTTGCCCGCCACCTGAAGAAGCTGTCCTCGGACGAGTTCGAGGGACGCAAGCCGGGCTCGCTGGGCGAGCGCCTGACCACGGCCTACCTCAAGGACCAGTTCGAGCAGCTCGGCCTGAAGCCCGGCAATCAGGGCTCCTGGTTCCAGTCCGTGCCCATCACCGAGATCGACCTGGCCAACCGCGACGTCGCCCTGCAGGTCGCCGTCGGCGGCGGCGCGGAGTCGTTCGCGTACAAGACCGACATGATCGTCGGGAATCTCTCGGCCAAGCCCGAAGTCGTGCTCAAGGATTCCGACGTCGTGTTCGTCGGCTACGGCGTGAATGCGCCCGAACAGGACTGGAACGATTACGCCGGCCTGGACGTGAAGGGCAAGACGGTGATCGTTCTGGTGAACGATCCGGGCTGGGGCAACCAGGACCCAAGCCTGTTCAAGGGCCGCACCATGACCTATTACGGGCGCTGGACCTACAAGTTCGAAGAAGCCGCGCGCCAGGGCGCTGCCGCCTGCTTCATCGTGCACGACACCGACGGCGCCGGTTACCCCTGGGAAGTGGTGGAGAACAGCTGGAGCGGGCCGCAGTTCGACCTGCCGACGAGCGAGGATCCGGCGCCGCGCCTAGACGTGGCGGGCTGGCTCACCGGCGAGGCCGCGCGCCGCCTGTTCACCAAGGCAGGACTGGACTTCGATGCGGTGCGCAAGGGGGCCGACGTGCGCGGCTTCAAGCCGGTGCCACTAAAGGCCAAGGCCTCGGTCACGCTCCACAGCACCGTGCAGAGCGGCACTTCGGACAACGTGGTGGCCGTGCTGCCCGGCAGCGAGCGTGCGGACGAGACCGTGGTGTACTCCGCGCACTGGGACCACCTCGGCAAGGACTCCAGCCTGCAGGGTGACCAGATCTACAACGGCGCGGTGGACAACGGCACCGGCGTGGCCGGCCTGCTGGCCCTGGCAGAAGCCTTTGCCCGGCAGCAGCCCCGACCGGCGCGGTCGGTGGTGTTCGCCGCCGTCACGCTGGAGGAATCGGGCCTGCTCGGCTCGAAGTACTACGCCACGCACCCGCCCTTCCCGCTGGCCAGGACCGTCGCCGACATCAACATGGACGCCGCCTACCCGATCGGCCGCAGCCGCAACATGGCGGTGGTGGGCTACGGCCAGTCGCAGATGGACGATCTGCTCAAGTCCGCCCTGGCCGCCCAGGGCCGCAGCATCACGCCGGAAGAGTCGCCCGAGAAGGGACACTTCTTCCGCTCCGACCACTTCAACTTCGCGCGCAAGGGCGTGCCGGCGCTTTACGCCAAGGGCGGCGCCGACCTCGTCGACGGCGGCGTGGCCGCGGGCAAGGCGGCGATCGACGACTACACGCGCCACCGCTACCACAAGCCGGGCGACGAATACCGCGAGGACATGAAGCTCGACGGCATCGTCGAGGACCTCAATGCCCTCTACGCCGTGGGCAAGGACCTCGCGGCCGGCACCGCCTGGCCACAGTGGAGCGCCGACAGCGAGTTCCGCGCCGCGCGCGAGGCCTCGCAGGCGTCGCAAGCGGCGAAGTAGGCGGACGTCATGCCGGCTGCGGACGGAACCACTCCGCCCGCAGCCGGTCAGCCGGAAATCAGAACGTCTTCACCGAGCAGACCTGCTGGCCGTCCACCGTGCTGCAGGCGATGGCGACGGTACCCCCACTCGAGGCGGCGGCGGCGTTGACCACCGGAACGCCGAGGCGCTGCAGCACCTGGATCAGGTCGAACACGGTCTGTGAATTGTCACCGCGGTAGCTGTAGCCCGTGTATCCATCGCGCGCCATCGGGATCGCGGTGCCGTCGGCACCCGCCAGGCTGCCTTCCACGAACTCGGAGAGAAATTCGGTGCCGCCCTGGTCGTTCACCACCGGGGTGATGCGCACCTTGAACTGCGCGCCGGAGTTCAGCCGCACCGTCACCACGACTGGTCGGCTGAGATTGACCACAGGCGCCACGTACTGGTTGACGAAGTAGGTCGCGCTGGTGACGTTGGGACTCAGCTGGAACTGCTGGTTGTAGAGTGTTGCCGCCATGTGCACGGCGTTCCAGCGCGCGGCCGCGTTGAGCAAGTCCGCGGCCCAGCGTGTCGGCGTGCCGTAGCTTTCTTCCGGCAGCACCACGTCCCGCGGCGCGTGATCGAGGGCGTACCAGTAGGCGCGGATGTGATCGGCAGCCGGCGTGTCCGTGGGCAGCGCGGTGACGACCACACTCCACTGCGCGTAATCGTCGTGGGTCTGAACGGAGTATCGATAGACGATGCGGTTGTCCACGTCGAGCAGATAGACTTCTTCGGCCTGCTCGTGGAGGTTGCTCACCGTCACCGCCTTGCTGCGCAACTGCGCGCTACCGCAGGCGTTGCACTCACCGACGACGATGGGGCCGGGCGTGACCGCCTGCGTCAAGCCAGAGAACAGCAGCAGGCCGACCCATAACACTTCCTTTCGCATACTTAGATACCTTTGTTCATTGGGATACTAAGTGTTGTGCAAGCCAACCCGTGCCGTCCAGCGCGCCGACCGACACATGCAAATCGTCCCGGCACGCCGTGGCTTGCCTTTTCTCAGCCAGAGATCAGAACTTCTTTACCGAGCAGACCTGCTGGCCGTCCACCGTGCTGCAGGCGATGGCGACGGCACCCCCACTCGAGGCGGCGGCGGCGTTGACAACCGGAACGCCGAGGCGCTGCAGCACCTGGATCAGGTCGAACACGGTCTGTGAGTTGTCACCGCGGTAGCTGTAGCCATTGACGCCATCGCGCGCCATCGGCATGGGCGCACCGTCGGCACCCACCAGACTGCCTTCCACGAACTCGGAGAGAAATTCGGTGCCGCCCTGGTCGTTCACCACCGGGGTGATGCGCACCTTGAACTGCGCGCCGGAGTTCAGCCGCACCGTCACCACGACTGGTCGGCTGAGATTGACCACAGGCGCCACGTACTGGTTGACGAAGTAGGTCGCGCTGGTGACGTTGGGACTCAGCTGGAACTGCTGGTTGTAGAGTGTTGCCGCCATGTGCACGGCGTTCCAGCGCGCGGCCGCGTTGAGCAAGTCCGCGGCCCAGCGTGTCGGCGTGCCGTAGCTTTCTTCCGGCAGCACCACGTCCCGCGGCGCGTGATCGAGGGCGTACCAGTAGGCGCGGATGTGATCGGCAGCCGGCGTGTCCGTGGGCAGCGCGGTGACGACCACACTCCACTGCGCGTAATCGTCGTGGGTCTGAACGGAGTATCGATAGACGATGCGGTTGTCCACGTCGAGCAGATAGACTTCTTCGGCCTGCTCGTGGAGGTTGCTCACCGTCACCGCCTTGCTGCGCAACTGCGCGCTACCGCAGGCGTTGCACTCACCGACGACGATGGGGTCGAGCGTGACCGCCTGCGCCAAGCCAGAGAACAGCAGCAGGGCGATCCAGAACACTCCCATTCGCATACTTAGATACCTTTGTTCATTGGGATACTAAGTGTAGTGCAACTCAACCCGCGCCACTCAGCGCAGCCGCGGGCACGCGCGGATCGTTCGGGCGCGCCGCGGCTTGCCTTTCTCCGGAAGGATCAGCACCCTAGCGGCCCGCTTGCCCGCCGCCCGCGCCCATGCCGATCCTCGTTCTCGTCTCCCTCGCCCTGC
The DNA here is from genome assembly GCA_035370085.1 of Rhodanobacteraceae bacterium. Taxonomy (GTDB): domain Bacteria; phylum Pseudomonadota; class Gammaproteobacteria; order Xanthomonadales; family Rhodanobacteraceae; genus Tahibacter. The sequence continues at coordinate 14,956 of DAOOVM010000009.1, forward strand.
AGTTCTTCTGCCTGGTGCACATGGTGCGCAGCGGCCGGCCGTACTGGTGGATCTGGGTCATCATGCTGGGCTCCTACCTTGGCGTCGCGGTGTATGTCGTCACCCAGGTGCTGCCCGACCTGCGCCACGATCCGCGCTCGCGCCAGCTGGCGCGGCAGGTCGTGCACACCTTCGATCCCGAGCGCCAGCGGCGGCGCATCGCGCAGGAGCTGGAGGCCGCCGACACGGTGGAGAACCGCCGCCGCCTGGCCGAGGAAAGCCTGCGCCTGGGCGATTTCGCCAATGCCGCCGAGCTGTACCGCTCGGTGCTGAAGGGCCTGTACGCCGGCGATCCACTGTTCCTGCTGGGGCTGGCCCAGTCGCTGGCCGGGCTCGGGCAGTTCCGCGAGGCGCGCGACACGTTGGACACGCTGATCCGCGCCAACCCGGACTTCCGCTCGCCCGACGGGCACTTCCTCTACGCGCGCTGCCACGAGGAGCTGGGCGAGCTGGACCAGGCGCTGCACGAGTACGAGGCGCTCTCGACCAGCTACCCGGGAGAGGAAGCGCGGCTGCGCTACGGCCTGCTGCTCAAGCGCCTGCAGCGCTATGGCGACGCGCGCCGCGTGTTCGAGGAGATGGTCAAGCGCGCCAAGGTGGCGCCGGCCTACTACCGGCGCAAGGAGAAGGACCACCTGGACGCCGCCCGACGCGAGCTGGCGGCGCTGGGGCCCGGTGCCTGAACCGGCGCGGCGCCGGCGCGCAGCCGGCGTCGGGCCCGGCGGCGACCTCGCCTCACTGCGCCGTCGCGGATCTGTCCAGTTTCGCCTGCACCGCGGCCACCGTGATCGGGTGATAGCCGGTCCTGGCGGCGGCGAAGACCTCGCGCGCCCAGGCCAGGCCCTCCGGCGTCGCGGCCAGCGCCTCCCAACTCGGCAGGATCAGCTTCATGCGGCCGATGCCGGTGAGGAAGGCGCGCAGCGCCGGCCGCGCGCGCGTGTAGCCGCTGCGCACGGTCAGCGGGTACCAGCGCTGGGCGATCTCCGCATTGGGCGTGCCGGTGAAGTGGCCGGCCTGGTCCAGCGCAGCCAGGGGCGCGGCGTCCAGCGTGGGCGGCAGGCCTTCGAGGAAATGCACCCACTCCTGCGTGCCCCAGCGCGCCGCGGCGAGCGAGCCCGCGCTGCGCCGCCCGGCGAGCCAGTCCGCGCGCGCCGCATCCACCGCAGCAAAACGGGCGGAGGTCGCCGGGGTGGCGAAGGACGGGATGCCGGGCGCGTGCAGCCAGGTGTCGAACTCCGCCTCGCTCACCTTGCCGGGGTGCTTGTGCAGCAGTTCCCGCCGCGTGTAGGCAGCGAAGGTGTCCGTATCGATGCTCTGGAAGGCGTAGTGGTCGAAATAGCCGCGCAGGAAGGCGTCGAAGTCGGCGCGACCGAAGCGCTGTTCGAGGAAGGTGAGGAACCAGGCCCCCTTGACGTAGGCCACGTCGGAGGAGAAATCGTCCGGATCCTTGCCCACGAGCGGGTCCAGCGCCAGACGTTGCGCGTCCTGCGGCATTCCGGCGAGTTCGCGCTGAAGGCCCTCCTGCCCGATCACCGCCTCCATGTCGGCCAGCTCGCGACCGAACACGGCCTCGACCAGGCGGCTCTCGACGTAGCTGGTGAAGCCCTCGTTGAGCCAGATGTCCTTCCAGCTCGCATTGGTCACGAGATTGCCTGACCAGGAGTGCGCCAGCTCGTGCGCGACCAGGGAAATGAGGCTCTTGTCGCCGACGATGACCGTGGGTGTGGCGAAGGTGAGACGCGGATTCTCCATGCCGCCGTAGGGAAAGCTCGGTGGCAGTACCAGCACGTCGTAGCGGCCCCAGCGGTAGGGACCGTAGAGTGTCTCCGCGGCCGCGATCATGGCCTCGGTATCGGCGAACTCGCGCGCGGCGCGCTTGAGCAGGGGCGGCTCGGCGTACACGGCGCTGCGCGGCCCGGTGGCGCGTACCGCGATGTCACCGACCGCGAGCGCCAGCAGGTAGGACGGAATCGGCTGCTCCATGCGGAAGCGGAACGTGCCGTCGAGCGCATGGCGGGCGTCGTTGTCTGCGCTCATCACGGCACGCAGGGCCTTGGGCACGCGCACCGTCGCGACGTAGGGAAAACGCACCGCTGGCGTGTCCTGCAGCGGTACCCAGCTGCGCGCATGGATGGCCTGCGACTGGGAGAACAGGAAGGGATGCTTCTTGCCCGCGGTCTGCGCCGGGGTCAGCCACTGCAGGCCCGAGGCTTCGGGAGCCGTGCGGTAGCGGATGCGTACCGCCGCCGCCGGCCCGCCGGTGTCGATGTGCAGGGCCGAACCCAGCACGGGGTCGCGGGCGTCCAGACGGAAGGGCACCGCGCGCGGCGCCCCGCCCACGGCGAGCGCTTCCACCTTCTCGATGCGCAGGTCGCGCGTGTCCAGCACCAGTTCGCGGGCCGCCGGATCGCGCCAGTCCAGCGTCAGTTCCGCCTGGCCGGCCAGCTCGCGCCGCGCGAAATCCACCTCGAGGTCGAGCGCCAGGCGGGTGACGCGCACGCGTTCGGGCTCGGCGTAGGACTGCGGGTCGGCGGCCGGCGCCGCGCGCAGACCCGACGCGGCGAGAACGCTGAGGAGGAGGGCAGTCCAGGTGCGCATCGCGGCTCCAGGGTCGGGAGAGAAGCGCGACTTTAACAACGAGCGCATGGCCGGTACACGGCGCCGCGCGACGGCGGCCACCGCCTCAGACGCGATAGCCGCGGTGGATGGCGACGATGCCGGCGGAGAGATTGCGCACTTCCACTCGGGCGAAGCCGGCCTGCTCGAGCATGGACTTCAGCGTCGCCTGGTCGGGGTGCTTGCGGATGGACTCGGCCAGGTACTGGTAGCTGTCGGCGTCGCCGGCGATGAGTCGGCCCAGGCGCGGCAGCACGCGGAAGGAGTGGAAGTCGTACAACGGCCGCAGCCACGGCGCGCGCACGGCGGAAAACTCCAGGATCAGCGCCTTGCCGCCGACCTTGAGCACGCGGTGCATTTCCTCCAGCGCGCGCTGCTTGTCGGTGACATTGCGCAGGCCGAAGGCGATGGTGACGGCATCGAAACTGGCATCCGGAAACGGCAGGGCCTCGGCATTCAACTGGGCGTAGCGCAGGCCGCGCACCAGGCCGCGGTCGGTGAGACGGTCGCGGCCCACGCGCAGCATGGCCGCATTGATGTCGCCCAGCACGATCTCGCCACCCTCGCCCACCTGCGCGTGCAGCAGCGCGGCGATGTCGCCGGTGCCGCCGGCGAGATCCAGCACGCGGTCGCCCGGACGGATCCCGGCGATGGCGGCAAAGTGGCGTTTCCACAGGCGGTGCACGCCGAACGACATGAGGTCGTTCATCAGGTCGTACTTGTCCGCCACAGAGGTAAACACGGCGCCGACCAGCTTCTGCTTCTGCGCGACCGGCACGTCGCGGAAGCCGAAATGGGTGGTGTTGTCCGGGTCTGCACTCATGCCGCGAGGATAGCAGGCCGCGCCCGCTGCGACCGCCTCCGCAGGACACAAATCGGCAACGGCGGGGAGGGCAATAGACAGGGCGAGCCAGGTGCCCATCGCGGTCCGACGGTCGGGCCAGGGCCGCTGCCGTGGCAGGGGCGTCGCGCGCCGTGCCAGCGCGCCCTGCCGATCATCGCGCCACGCCCTCGGTCCGCCGCGCCCTACTCACAGTCGAGGCGGCAGCCGATGTTATAGATCCGGCCGTCGGGCTGCTCCAGCCTGGCGCAGGCAACGATGTAGACGCGGCAGTTGGCACCAAACATTCTGAAACCTCCGCCGCCCTTGCGCCCCACCCACTCACCAAAGTACCGGGCGCCCTCCAGACCGCCGGAGAAGAGCGAAAAGCGCTTACCCAGCGGGTAGTCGCTCCACTGGCTCGGATACGTATGTTCTGTCCTGTCCCATGCCGCCACGTAGGCGTAGCTCACCACCCCGTTCATGACGGAAACGTCCATGACGGCACAGTCGTCGGCGGCATTGCAGAACTCGAAGCGCAGAACCCGGTCCATTTCCGCGAAGCTCACGCCCAGTTCGGGGCCCCCTCGACTCGCCTGGATGGTCAGTCCCTGCGCGCGGATGGTCAGCTCCAGAAACTTCCCCAACTCCGGGTATCGCACCGCGCCCTCTTCGCGCACCCGCTGAATGAAGTCGAGATAGGCTGGTCCAGACTCCCATGGACTTGCCCCATTGAAGTCCCAGGCAATCTGCCGCGGGTCGAAGTAGCTCAGCCCGTGCTCCGTCCACATGCTCTCGCCCAGGCGCGTGATGTCCAGGCGCGTGCGCCCGAACTCGACCAGCTCCGGTTGCGCTTCGTGCAACGCATCCAGTTCGGCGAACAGCGCGCCCATGGCCGCATCGACCGGCAGCTCTTCGATCTCGCGCGTGGCGCCCGACGGCACCGGGACAGCACTCGCCATTCCCTCCGCGGGAGTCGCCGCCACCGCGGTCTTCTCGGGCGTGCCCGGGGCGGCCCGACTGGCGGTGTCCAGCCACACCTCGTACTTGCGGATGGTGTGGGAGTCGTAGCTGTAGACGAAGCGCGGCCCGGTGTCGGGAAGTCCCCGTGCGCGGCCGCGCATCGTCTCCGCGTCGCACCCCTCACAGCGCAGCGCCGGGACGCGCGCAAGGGCCGCACTACAGGACAAGGTGGCGCAGGCAATCAGCAGCAAACGGAGGAAACACTTCATGTCCGTTATCTAGCAGTATACAAGTTATCTACTAGCTACTAGATATTCTGCACAAAAGCAACAGAACGCCGTCACACGCCTCGACGGTCGCCCGGCGGGTCGGTGCGAGGAAGCCCTTTCCAGACCGCTCAATCGAGCACGCGGTAGCCGCGCTGCGCCAGGCAGTTGCGGATGATGTCCACCTGCGTACCGGCCCCTTCCGCCGCCCCGGCCACGCCGCCCTGCACGGCGCCGACGCGAGCCAGGTCCAGCGCCACCGAGCGGTCGCCCACGGCAGCGCCGAAGGCCGCCCCGATCACCCCGCCGATGAAGGCGCCCACCACCGCCGAGCCGGCGGGATCGACCTGCCGCGCATAGCGCTGGCAGTCGCGCAGGTCGCGCTCGTAGTCGCGCGCCTCGTCGCGGTCGCGCAGGTCGACCACGGGGCGGTAGCTGGCGCAGGCGCCGAGTGCCAACGTCGTGGCGCACAACAGCAATCGTCGCAGCATGGCCCTTGTCCCCCCGCTTTGCCCGTACGCGCAAGCCTACGCCCCCTGGGGCGCGTCGGCACCCGCAACGTGCGCTTCAGCGCAAGGTCTGGATCAGCACGTTCTGCGCGGAGATCGTCGCCGAGCCTGTGCCGACGTTGCAGAAGCGCGTGAGCACGGCGTCTGCCTGCGACACCTTGAGCGGCATCACCAGGACCCCCGCCGGCAGGGTCGCCGCCGCCTGCATGGCGAAGACCGCGAGGTCGCCCGGCTGTGCCCCCGGGGTCGCCACCTGGCCATCAAAGCACTGCCCGGCGACAAGATTGAGACTGATCGGTCCGGACGCGGCGCCCCCGGCGAGCTTCGCGCGCGTCACCGCATCGGTGGCGATCTGCGAGGTGCCGACGGCACCGTTGGCGATGTCCGCGGCGAGGATGCTGCCGTCGGCGATGGCCGCGCTCGTGACCGCGCCCGCAGCGATCTTGCTGCTGGAGACCGACGCCGTGGCGAGCTTGCTATTGGTGACCGCCCCCGGGGCAATCGTCGGCGCGGGATAGTTGCCCGCGAGATCGCCACCGGCCGGCCCGCTGATCACGCCGCTGAGGGCGTACTGCGCCACCGGCGCGGAGGACACCGCCTGGCGCGGTAGCAGTGGCACGCCGTTCACGCTCACCTGCAGCCACAGCTGTGTGCCGTTGAAGGCGCCCGGGAAAGCCAGGGAGACGGTGAACAGGCCGTCGACCACGGGAAAGCCCGGTTCGCTGATGGTCGCGCCCACCTGACTCCCCGCCACTGCGTCGTTGAAGAGGGCGAAATCGAGGTTGTAGTTGCCGCTGGCCGGCGCACCGTTCTGGGTCAGACGCCCCTGATAGGTGAAGTCGGGCAGCTGCGGCGCGGCGGCGGCCGGCAGGGCCAGCAGGAACAGGGCGGCAGCGGCGAGCACAGCGGACGCGCGCGCGGCGCAACGGATCCAGACGGATGCAGGCATCACAGGCACTCCTCGAAACCGTGACGGAACAGGGCGTCGCTGCGGTGCGCACCCGGACCGGCCCAGTAGCCGGCCTCGACCGCGAAGGCCGCGCCGGACTGGCGCCCAGCCGCCGGCTCGCCCAGGCTGCCGTCGAGGCGATAGCAGCCCGCCGGCGACAGGCTGCGCCCGCCGCCGCCAGTGATCACCTGGCCCTGCAGGGCAATCTGCGCCAGCGCGGGCGCGGCACCGCCGAGCAGCGCCAGAGCGCACCACAGACATCCGGGGGAAAGCCAGCGCGGCATGGGCGACTCCGGGCAACGACCTCTGCCCGATGGAACGACGCGCCGCGGAGCAAGCGAACAGCGCGCCCGCCCTGCGCCCCAGTCAGGGATCGCGCGACAGACCCGCCGCCGCCAGGGCGTCGAGGTAGGCGCGCCAGTGGCGCTCGCGGTTCCGGCCGAGCTCGTGCAGCACCGACCAGGAAAAGATGCCGGTGTCGTGGCCGTCGGAAAAGCGCAGCAACACGGCGTAGTTGCCCACCGGCTCGATGGCGCTGATGGCAACGTCGCGCTTGCCGGCCACCAGCACACGCTGGCCGGGACCGTGACCCTGCACCTCGGCGCTGGGCGAGTGCGTACGCAGGTACTCGCACGGCAGCACGAAGGTCTCGCCGCTGTCGAAGCTCACTTCGAGCGCGTGCGAGGCGCGGTGCAGGGTGAGGGCGGTGGGGCGCGGCGTGGTCATGGCGATGGCAGGGATGGGGTGGCGAACTCCGCGCGGTCCGCTCGCCCCGGGCCGCGAGCGGCCGGGTTCGCGGTCGACGCGGTTGCGGCGCGCGGGAATTCAGCGCGGATCGGTGCGCTGCGCACGCGGCTCCAGCGGGCCGCCCGGCGCCCCGGCCACGCGGTACAGCGTGTCCATGTAGGCCGTGCCGAAGCCGATCGAGCCGATCTCGGCGAACTCATAGGCACCGGTGTCGGGATACCAGCGCGCGTTCGGGTCGATCTCGCGCAGCACCAGGGCGTCGCCCTCGATGCCCTCGAGCTTGCCGATGTAGCTGGCTTCGCCGGATTCCTCGTCAAGCATGTTCACCGAGATGATCGGCGCCACCGAGGCGGCGCTGCGCGCCACGCTGGCCCAGTCGTCCAGGCGCAGGCCCACGGGCGCGCGCAGCTGCTCGCCGTTCAGGGTGAGGGCCTTCTCCACGAACTCGCGCGACGGGTCTTCTTCGGCCTCGGTCACGTCGCTCAGCGCCACCACGAGGAAGCCATCGAAGCGCATCGCATCGGCCACTTCGGCCACCAGGGCGAACTCCGCCGACAGGTCGGCCACGAAGCCGTGGATCCAGCCGCTGTCGATACCCTCGCGGCGCAGGCGCGCGGGAATGCGCTGCTCCATGGCCTCGCGCAGATAGGCGCGCGGGCCGCGGGCCTTGAAGGGAACGATGTTGGTCATGGGCCGATTGTAGCGCAGCGGGCGCGGCACCCCCGCAGTTGTCCGTACCTGGTGGAGAGTCCGGTCACAGGATGTAACGCGACAGATCCTCGTCCTGCACCAGCTCGCCGAGCTGGCGCTCGACGTAGGCGGCGTCCACGCAGTGCCGCGATCCGGGCCGCTCGGGCGCCTCGTAGGACAGCGCATCCAGCAACTTCTCCAGCACGGTGTGCAGGCGCCGCGCCCCAATGTTCTCGGCCCGCTCGTTCACCTGGAAGGCGATCTCGGCCAGGCGGCGCACGCCGTCGGCAGCGAAATCCAGCGTCACCCCCTCGGTGGCTAGCAGGGCGGCGTACTGCCGCGTCAGGGCATTGTGCGGCTCGGTCAGGATGCGCACGAAGTCCTGCACCGTCAGCGCCTGCAGCTCGACGCGGATGGGAAAGCGTCCCTGCAGCTCGGGAATGAGGTCGGACGGCCGCGCCAGGGAGAACGCACCGGAGGCGATGAACAGGATGTGGTCGGTGCGCACCACACCGTACTTGGTCGACACCGCGCAGCCTTCGACCAGCGGCAGCAGATCACGCTGCACGCCCTCGCGCGACACACCCGCGCCCTGGAACTCGCCGCGCTGCGCCACCTTGTCGATCTCGTCGAGAAAGACGATGCCGTTCTGCTCGCAGGCGCGCAGTGCCTCCGCCTTGAGTTCCTCCTCGTTGAGCAGGCGCGCGGCCTCTTCCTCCAGCAGCAGGGGGCGCGCCGCCTTCACTGGCATCCTGCGCTTGTGCGTGCGCTGCCCGGCCAGGTTCTGGAACATCGAGCGCAACTGCGCGCCCATTTCCTCCATGCCCGGCGGCGCGGCGATGTCGACGCCGAGGTTCACGGCGGTCTCCAGCTCCACCTCGCGCTCGTCCAGCGCGCCTTCGCGCAATTGCGCCCGCAGCTTGCGCCGCGTGTCGGACTCGCCGCTCTCGGCCTCGCCGAGGTCGATCGGATAACCCGGCCCGCGCCGGCGCGGCAGGAGCGCGTCGAGCAGGCGCTCCTCGGCGCGCTCGGCGGACTGCGCGCGCACGTGCGTCTTGGCCTGCTCGCGCACCTGCTTGTAGGCCATGTCGGCCAGGTCGCGCACGATGGACTCCACGTCCTTGCCGACGTAGCCGACTTCGGTGAACTTGGTCGCCTCCACCTTGATGAAGGGCGCGTTCGCCAAGGCGGCCAGGCGGCGCGCGATCTCGGTCTTGCCCACGCCGGTGGGGCCGATCATCAGGATGTTCTTGGGTGTCACCTCGTCACGCAGTGCGGCGTCGAGCTGCATGCGCCGCCAGCGATTGCGCAGGGCGATGGCCACGGCGCGCTTGGCGGCCTGCTGGCCGACGATGTAGCGGTCGAGTTCCTGGACGATTTCGCGGGGCGTGAGCTTGGACATGGGAGACGGGACGGAGGATCCGGGAGGGGTCATGCGCGGCGAGGGAGGCGGCAGTCTGGTGCCGGCGGTTGCCGCGGCGGCGCATCGCGCGCCTGCGGGGACCACGCCGGCGCCGCAGCCTTCACAGCGCTTCGATCGAGACGTTGTGGTTGGTGTAGATGCAGATGTCGCCGGCGATCTTCAGCGCGCGCTCGACGATGTCCCTGGCCGGGAGCTCGGTGTTCTCGCTGAGCGCACGCGCGGCGGCCAGGGCGAAAGGTCCGCCCGAACCGATGGCGATGAGTCCGTTCTCGGGCTCCAGCACGTCGCCATTGCCGGAGATCAGCAGCGACGACTCGCGGTCGGCGACGGCCAGCATGGCCTCAAGGCGGCCCAGGCGGCGGTCGGTGCGCCACTCCTTGGCCAGCTCCACCGCCGCGCGCACGAGGATGCCGTTGTAGCGCGCCAGCTTGTCCTCGAACAACTCGAACAGGGTGAAGGCATCGGCGGTGGCTCCGGCGAAGCCGGCCAGCACGTCGCCCTTGCCCAGGCGGCGCACCTTGCGCGCATTGGCCTTCATCACGGTGTTGCCCAGCGTGACCTGGCCGTCGCCGCCGATCACGACCTGACCGTTGCGGCGCACGCTGACGATGGTGGTGGCGTGGAACTGGTCCATGGCGGGCTCCTGCGGCATGGCGACAGCGGCGCCAGGCGTGCGCCGCGGGAGAGCGCTAGATGGGGTCGGGCGACCCGGCCGCAAGGGGCGCGCCCGGACTCAACCACCGGAGCGGCGGCGCGCGCGCGGGTGCGCCGCATCGTAGACGCGGGCGAGATGCTGGAAGTCGAGGTGGGTGTAGATCTGCGTGGTGCCGATGTCGGCATGGCCCAGCAGCTCCTGCACCGCGCGCAGATCGCCCGAGGATTCCAGCACATGACTGGCGCAGGAATGGCGCAGCAGGTGCGGGTAGACGCGCTTGTCCACGCCCTGCGCGCGGGCCCACATCTTCAGGCGACGGCGCACCGCAGCGGCGCTGATCGGGCCGCCGAGGCGGCCGCGGAAGACCGGCGTGTCGCCGTCGGGCGCATCCTCGCCGCGCAGCGCCGCCAACGCCTCGCGCGCACGGCTGCCCACCGGCACGTCGCGCGCCTTGCCGCCCTTGCCGGTGACGCGCACGCTGCCGTCGGCGAGATCAAGGTCGCCCCAGCGCAGGGCCACGAGTTCGGCGACGCGCAGACCGCTGGAGTACAGCAATTCGAGGATGGCGCGGTCGCGCCGCGCCGCGGCGCCGTCGACCGGAATCTCCACCAGCGCCGCGGCTTCGTCCACGTCGAGCACCTGCGGCAGCTTGCGCTGCAGGCGCGGCGCACGCACGCCCGCCGCCGGATCGTGGTTCAAGTCACCTTCGCGCACCAGGTAGCGGAACAGGCTGCGGGCCGCGGCCAGCAGGGCGTGCAGGCTGGCCGGCGCCGCGCCGCCGCGGTGCTCGCGGGCGATGAACTGGCGCAGGTGCAGCGGCTGCAGTGCCGCCCAGTCGGCGAGGCCCTCGCGCGCCAGGTGGGCGAGCAGTTTGTCCAGCGCCTGGCGGTAGCGCAGCACCGTGCGCGGCGAATAGCGTCGCTCCACCGCAAGGTGATCGAGAAAGCGCGCAACGGCGGCGGCGGGGCTCACACTCGTCTCAGGGGAATCGCGCCACCGCCGCGGCGATGGCCTCGGCGATCAGCTTGAGGAAGACGGTGCCCATGCCCGGATGGAAGCGGTCGGTATCGTGGCTGCCGATGGCCAGCATGCCCAGCCCGGCGATCGGCATCAGCACCGTGGACTTCACCTCGGCGGCCAGCGCGCCGAAGAGGAACTCGAGCTTCTCCGGCTGCAGGCGCCCGCACAGCGGCTCGCCGCGGGCGAGGAACTCGGCGAAGGCCGGCAACCCCGCGACACCACGCGGCTCGGAGATCAGCCATTCCGCTGCGGGCAGACCGCTGTCGGGCCGGAACAGCACCAGGCGCACGAGGTCGGTGTGGAAATCCTCGGTCAGGCTCGCCACGACGCGCGTCACGCTGTCGCCGAGGGAGGTAGCGCGCATCAGCGACAGCGTGAGCGTGTGCACGCGCACCATGAGCTGCTCGTTCTCGTGCGCGATCTCGATGAGGTCGTGCAGGCGGCGCGACAGTTCGCGGTTCTTGTCGCGCAGTACTTCGAGCTGGTAGCTGGCCAGCGAGGCGGCCGGTCCCTGCTCGCGCGGCAGGCGCAGCGCCAGGGCCAGATCGGGAAACTCGTTGAGGAACTCCGGATGGCGGCGCAGGTAGCTCGCCACGTCCATCGCGGTCAGTCCTTCCTTCACGCTCATCTCGCTCATCGCCACCACTCTCCTTCGAACACGAACGTCGCCGGGCCAGTCATCCACAGTTCGCCCGCGCCCGACCATTCGATGCCGAGCGTACCGCCCGGCAGCTCCACGCTGACGCGCTCGTCGACACGTCCGTGCCGACGCAGCACGGCCACCGCGGCGCAGGCCCCGCTGCCGCAGGCCAGGGTCTCGCCCACGCCGCGCTCCCACACGCGCAGGCGCAGGTGGCCGCGGTCCAGCACCTGCACGAAGCCGACGTTGCAGCGATCGGGAAAGTCCGCGTGCATCTCCACCTGCGGACCCAGCGTCGCCACCGGCGCCAGGGCCACGTCGCCGACCTCGATCACCGCGTGCGGATTGCCCATCGACACGGCACCGAGTTCGATCCGGTGCCCGACCACGTCCAGGCGGTAGGTCGGCGCCTCGGCCGTGGCCCGCAGGGGCACGGCGCGCGGATCGAATACGGGCGTGCCCATGGCCACGCGCACGCTGGCGTCGTCCAGCAGTTCCACTGCCACGGCGCCGCTCGGACTTTCGAGGCGGGTGGCACCCGCGCCCAGCGCGCCGGCGCGCGCCAGCCACGCGGCGACGCAGCGCACGCCGTTGCCGCACTGGCCGGCGCGGCTGCCGTCGGTGTTCCAGATGCCGTAGCGATAGGCGCAGGCAGGGTCGGTGGCGGGCTCGATGCTGAGCAGCTGGTCGAAACCGACGCCGGTATGGCGATCGCCGAGCCGGCGGATGTCCGCCGAGTCAAGGTCGAAAGGTCGTGTGCGGCAGTCGATCAGGACGAAGTCGTTGCCGATGCCGTGCATCTTGGAGAAGCGCAGCGGCGCCGCGCTCACGGGTGCGCCGAGTCCGCGGCAGCGGCGTGGCCCTTGGCCGGCTCGGTGCCGGGCTTCACCAGGTCGCCCTTGTTGCCGCAGGACACCAGCGCGGCGAGCAGGACGGCGCATCCGAGCAGGAACACGAGGCGACGCATGCAAACTCCCTTGTGCGCCCCGGTGGCGCGACCCTGGGCGCGCAGTATACGGCCCCAGGTCGGGCCCGGCGCGCAGCACCGTTATGATGCCGGCAGGAGGTGGCCATGCCGTTCGAGATTCCCGCCCTGCTGCCGGCCGTGCTCGCCGGTGCGTGCGGCCTGCTGGCCCTGCTGCCGCTGGCCGGTCTGCCGCGCTGCTGGCGCGGGCGGCGCCCCCTGGCTTTCTTCCACCGTCTGCTGTGGACCCTGCTGCTGGCCGCGCTGGCCGCCACCCTGACGGTGCTGGCACTGGCCCTGCGCGGCTACCGGCGCTTGCTCGCCGAGGCGCCGGTGGCGACGCTGGCGGTGCGCCAGAGCGCCCCGCAGCGCTACGCGGTGCGCGTGGACCTGGCCGACGGTACGCACCGCAGCGTGGAGCTGGCCGGGGACGAGTGGCAGCTGGACGCCCGCGTGATCAAATGGACGCCGCGCGCCGTGCAACTGGGGGCGCAGCCCCTGTTCCGCGTCGAGCGCCTGTCCGGGCGCTACCGCGACCTGGCGCAGGCGCAGTCGACGCCACCGAGCGTCGTGGCCCTGGGCGAGGATTCCCCCCTCGACCTGTGGCGCCTGAAGCAGGCGTTCCCGGCCTGGCTGCCCTTCGTCGACGCGAACTACGGCAGCGCCGCCTACCTGCCGCTGCTGGATGGCGCCAGCTACCGCGTCACCCTGGCGGCGGCGGGCGGGCTGGTGGCGCGCCCGGCCGACGCCTTCACCGCGCAGAAGTTGCAGGCGGCAGGCTGGTGAGACGGGTGGCGGCGCCGCCGAGCCGCTTCTCGTAGCGGAAGGCGTCGGCGCCATCGTCGTAGTAGCCGCGGTGCACCGCAAAGCGGCGGTAACCGGCCGACTCGTACAGCGCGATCGCGGCGGCGTTGTCCGTGCGCACCTCCAGGCGCAGGCGCGTGCAACCGCGCTGCTGCGCCGCCAACTCCAGCGCCCGCAACAGCCGACGGCCGACCCCGCGACCGCGCGCGGCGGGGGCGGTGGCCAGGGAGTACAGCCGTGCCGTGCGGGCGCCGCGGCGCAGGAACAGCAGCCCCGCGCCCAGCAGCGCGCCGTGTTCGGCCAGCACCCGTATCACGGCCGAATCGCTGCGGAGGTGATGTCGGTACTGGCGCGGGCTGAGGCGGTCGTAGTCGAACACGCCCTGCTCCAGCGCCACCAGGGCGTCGAGCTCATCGGGGCGGGCGGGGCGCGGGCGGGGCAGCGGGCGGGGCGGCATGGACACAGTGTGCCCACGCGGCCGCGGCGGGCCAATCCCGGCATTCAGCCGGCAGCCGGGCAGCCGCCTGCCGCGGCCGCAGGGGCTATGTCACACTTGTGCCTGCCCCTGCCGCCCCCGCCCACCGCCAGCGCATGTTTCCGCCCGTAATGCCGGCCCGCGTCCGGCTCCCGCTCGCCGCGCCGCCGCCATGAGCCGCCTTGTCATCGTTGTGGAAAAGGCTTCGGACTGGGGTTCGTACTATCCTTCCGAAAATGTGGTCACGGCGGTCGATTACCTCAAGCAGCCGCTGCGCGACGACGACGAGCGGGTGCAGGTCATCAACCTGTGCCGCAGCTACAAGTACCTGGGCACCGGCTACTACGTCTCGCTGCTGGCCGAGGCCCGCGGCCACCGCGTCATCCCTTCGGTACGCACCATCAACGACCTGCGCCGGCGCTCGCTCTACGGCCTGGACGTGGAGGACCTGAACCAGAAGCTGGCGCGCTTCCTGCCCGATGCGCGCGATACGACCGACTTCGGCCTGCTGCTGTACTTCGGCGAGACGCACTACGCGCCGCTGCAGGACCTGGCCCGGCAGATCTTCGAAACTTTCCCCTGCCCCATCCTGCGCATCGAATTCGAGCGCGAGCGGGTCTGGCGCATCGCGGCGATCAAACCCTCGGGCCTGCACACCCTGGACGATCCGCAGGAGGACGCCTTCGCCGACGCGCTGGATAAGTTCTCCAAGAAGCTGTGGCGCAAGCCGCGCGCGCGCAAGAAGTACCGCTACGACATCGCCATGCTGGTCGACCCCAACGAGGCCATGCCGCCGTCCAATCGGCGCGCGCTGAAGTCCTTCGTGGAGGCCGGCAAGGACCTCGGCATCGAGGTGGAGCCGATCGGCAAGAACGACTACGCGCGGCTGGCGGAGTACGACGGCCTGTTCATCCGCGAGACGACCTCGATCGAGAACCACACCTACCGCTTTGCCAACAAGGCGGAGAAGGAAGGCATGGTGGTGATCGACGATCCCGCCTCGATCCTGCGCTGCACCAACAAGATCTATCTGCACGACCTGCTGCGCTCGCGCAAGCTGCCGACGCCGAGGACCGAGATCCTCTACCGCGACGACGCGCGCCGCCTGGCCGATCTGCCCGAACTGCTCGGCTTCCCGATCGTGCTGAAGATTCCCGACGGCTCGTTCTCGCGCGGCATCGTCAAGGTGGAGGATGCCGAGCAGCTGCGACGGGGTGTGGAGGAGCTGTTCCAGCACACCGCCCTGGTCATCGCCCAGGAGTTCATGTTCACCGACTTCGACTGGCGCATCGGCGTGCTGAACAAGGAGCCGCTGTATGCGTGCCAGTACTTCATGTCGCGCGGTCACTGGCAGATCTACAACCACGGGGCGCGCGGCGCCGCCAAGTCGGGAGGCTTCAAGACCTTGCCCGTGCGCGACGCCCCGGCCGACGTGGTGAAGCTCGCGCAGAAGGCGACCGCGCTGATCGGCGACGGCCTTTACGGCGTCGACCTCAAGCAAGTCGGCGGCCGCACCGTCATCATCGAGGTCAACGACAACCCGTCGATCGACGCGGGTGTGGAGGACGAGTACCTCGGCGATGACCTCTACCGCCGCATCATGGAGGAATTCGTGCGCCGGCTGGAGCGCAAGCGCCTGGGTCTCACCGACTGATTCGACGCGGTACCGGCGGGCGCGGGCCGCGCGCGCAGACCG
>DAOOVM010000010.1:0-1202 GCA_035370085.1 Rhodanobacteraceae bacterium
TGTTCCCCGACTTCACCCGTGCCGCCACGCGCGCCTGGTGGGGCGAGCAGTACCGCCCCTTCCTCGATCTCGGCGTGGCCGGCATCTGGAACGACATGAACGAGCCGGCGGTGTGGGGTACGCCCGACGGCACTCTGCCCGCCGACGTGCGCCACGACAACGACGGCGAGCCCACCGACCACCGTGCCGTGCACAACGTCTACGGCATGCAGTTCAGCCGTGCCACCTTCGAGGGTCTGCAGCGTCTGCGCCCGGACGCGCGCCCCTTCGTGCTCACGCGCGCCAGCTTCGCCGGCGGTCAGCGCTACGCCGCGGTGTGGACCGGCGACAACACCGCCGACTGGGCCGCGCTGCGCCAGTCCCTGCCCATGCTGATGAACCTTGGCGTGTCGGGCTTTGCCTTTGTCGGTGCCGATGTCGGCGGCTTCGTCGGCACGCCCTCGGGCGAACTCTTCGCGCGCTGGCTGCAGGCGGCGCTGTTCTCGCCCTTCCTGCGCGCCCACACCGAAGCGCGCACGCCGGACCAGGAGCCCTGGTCCTACGGCGAGGCCTGGGAAGCGGTGAACCGGCGCAGCATCGAGCTGCGCTACCGCCTGCTGCCGACCCTGTATAACGCCATGGAGGAGGCGGCGCGGCGCGGCCTGCCGGCGCTGCGGCCGCTGTTCCTGGAGTTTCCCGACGACCCGGGCAGCGCCGGCCGTGAGGACGAGATGCTGCTCGGCGCCGACCTGCTGCTGGCACCGGTGCTGACCGAGGGCGCCACGCAGCGCGAGGT
Organism: Rhodanobacteraceae bacterium; assembly: GCA_035370085.1. Lineage (GTDB taxonomy): Bacteria > Pseudomonadota > Gammaproteobacteria > Xanthomonadales > Rhodanobacteraceae > Tahibacter. The sequence continues at coordinate 776 of DAOOVM010000010.1, forward strand.
CTACCTGCCGCCTGGGCCGTGGTTCGATTTCTGGACCGGCCAGCCGCTGGCCGGCGGCCGCACGCACACGCTGGCGGTGACGCCCGAGTCGATGCCGCTGTTCGTGCGTGGCGGCGCCTTCGTCTTCCTGCAGCCGGTGGTGCAGCACACCGGCGCCATGGCCGGCCAGCCGCTGACGGTGCAGGTCTATCCCGCCGCCGATTCCCGCGGCGCGCTGTACGAGGACGACGGCGCCAGCCTCGCCTACGCGCGTGGCGGGTTCGCGCGACGCGCCTTCGAGCAGCAGCGCGACGGCCGTGGCGTGGCGCTGCGCGCCGCGGCCGTCGACGGCCGCTACCGTGGTGCCCCGCGCGCGCTGCGCTTCGCCTTCATCGGCACGGCGCAGGCGCGCCGCGTCGATCTCGACGGCCGCGCCCTGCCGCGCCGC
>DAOOVM010000010.1:1302-29623 GCA_035370085.1 Rhodanobacteraceae bacterium
GTGGACGTGTGGCTGCCGCCGGGCTATCCCGCCGCGGCCCCCTATGCCGTGGTCTACATGCACGACGGCCAGATGCTCTTCGATGCGGCGCAGACCTGGAACCACCAGGAGTGGCGCGTGGACGAGACCGCCGCCGCGCTGATCGCCGCCGGGCGCGTGCGGCCCTTCCTCGTGGTGGGCGTGTGGAACGTCGGCGCGGCGCGGGTGAGCGAGTACTTCCCGCAGAAGCCCTGGGAAGCCCTCACGCCGGCACAGCAGCAGCACCTCTACCGCGAGCGCCGCGGCGAGGCGCCGATCCTGCCGCAGGCGCCCTACGCAGACGCTTACCTGAAGTTCCTGGTGGAGGAACTGAAGCCGCTGATCGAGCGCCGCTACGCCGTCGACCCCGCGCGCGATGCCACCGTGGTGATGGGCTCCAGCATGGGCGGCCTGGTGTCGATGTACGCCCTGGCCGAATACCCGGACGTGTTCGGCGGCGCGGGATGCCTGTCCACGCACTGGCCGGGCGCATCGCTGCGCGAGGATGCGGACAATCCCGGCCCGGTGGCGTTCCAGGCCTATATCGCGGCACGCTTTCCACCGCCGGCGGGCCACCGCGTGTATTTCGACCACGGCACCGCCACGCTGGATGCGCTCTACGCCGATCGCCAGGAGGCCGTGGATGCCCTGCTGCGCGCCAAGGGCTACGACGCTGCCACGCTGCAGAGCCTCACGTTCCCCGGCGCCGAGCACAGCGAACAGGCCTGGGCTGCGCGGCTGGATCGCCCGCTGCGCTTCCTGCTGCCGCCGCGCCGGCCCTGAGCGGGCCGCGCGGCGGCGCGGCTTGCGCAGTCGACGCGACAACTCTGCAACGCCACCGGCGCCGTGCCCGCCGGCACCAGGGAAAGCACGGTCCACGCGATAGCTCAGGCTGGGCAGGCCGGCGCAAGTGCGCGAAGCAAGAGCAGACAGGCCGGGGTGTCTACCGTGGGAACCGGAGCGGCCGCGGTCGCGGGCGCAGCGGCGCGCGGCGGGTTCGCGCGTGGCGGTGGACCGAGCGCCGACCGGCCCACGGCGGCGCGTCGGGAGAGGCCAGCTCGGCGCGCCGCCGCCTCCGCTGCGCGCAGCCACCGCGGCCGCGCGCGCGGAGACATCAACGATCGAAGCGGTACAGCAGGTTGACCGTGTACAGGTCCACGTGGCCGAAGCGGCCATTGGTGTCTTCCTGCACGTCGAAGCGCGTGCCGACGTCGAACCAGCGATCCCAGTCCAGGCGGAGGTCCCACTGCGGCGCCAGGCGCCAGGCGAGGCCGAGGCCCGCCAGGGCGCCGGTGTTGCTGTCACTGGGGCCGCGGAAGGGGAAGGTGTCGCCGTTCACGGCACGGCTGACTTCGCGGTAACGCAGATGCGAGTCCACCACGCCGGCCCGCAGCGACACAGCGAAGGCCTGGCCCAGCGGCCACTCGCCCACCAGGGCGAGCGAGGTGCCATCCAGTTCGTACCGGCCCCGGGCGGACACCGGACCGGAATTGAGCAGGGGCTTGGGCACGAGCACGTAGGCGCTGGCCGCCTTGCCGGCATCCGCGTAGGACAGCTCGGCGCCGAGCCAGGGCAGGAAGCGGTAGCCCAGGGTCAGCTTCCAGGCCTGGTCGTTGCGGTCGGTGAGCGCGGCCGATTCCACGGCGTAATCGCTGCGCCCGGCATAGGCGCTGCGGATCTGCCCGGCCAGGCCGTCGGCGTAGTCGGCGCGGCCGTAGCCGGCGCCGAGATAGAAGCCGCCGTCGGCGGCGTGGGCCAAACCGGCGCTGCCGGCCAGGACAAGTACAGAAAGTCCAAGCTGCTTCATCGTCAACTCCGTGCAGAAAGTGGCGCGATTCTATTTCCACCCCCACTCCCGGCGGCAAGTGCCGCCCCCGCGCCGGCGTGGTTCAGGCCGGCAGCAGATTGGCGTAGGCCAGCACCAGCCACTTCGACCCGGCGGCCTCGAAGTTGACCTGCACGCGGGTGTGCGCGCCGCCGCCCTCGACGTCCACCACCACGCCTTCGCCGAAGCTGGCGTGGCGCACGCGCTGGCCCAGGCGCAGGCCGCCGGCAGCCGCCGCTTCGCTGCGGTCCAGGCCGCCACCGCTCCAGGGACGGCTCACCTGCACGCGCGGTCGCACCTCGTTGAGCAGTTCACGCGGAATCTCGGCCAGGAAGCGCGACGGCCGCGCATAGGTCTCGCTGCCGTGCAGGCGGCGCGACTCGGCGTAGCTGATGACCAGCTGCTCGCGTGCGCGCGTGATGCCCACGTAGGCGAGGCGGCGCTCCTCCTCCAGGCGGCCCGGCTCTTCGGCGGACTTCTGGCTGGGGAACAGGCCGTCCTCCAGGCCCACCAGGAACACCGTGGGGAACTCCAGGCCCTTGGCGGTGTGCAGGGTCATGAGCTGGACGCAGTCCTGGCCGGCCTCGGCCTGCGCCTCGCCCGACTCCAGCGCGGCATGGGCAAGGAAGGCGGCGAGCGGACTCAGGCCGGCGTCGAGGTCGTCGGGCGTGCGCTCGAAGCGGCTGGCCACGTTGACCAGTTCGTCGAGGTTCTCCACGCGCGATTCGGCGCTGCCGCGCGCGTCCCTTTCGTAGTAGTCGCGCAGGCTGCTGCGGGCGATCACGTGCTCCATCTGCTCGGCCAGGGACAGCGCCGCGTCCCGGTCCGCGTCGCCGTCCGCGCCCGGCGCCGCAGCGGCAGCGCTCGCGTCGCGTCCGGCGCATTCGCGCGCCAGGCCCTCGATGAGGTCGACGAAGGCGCGCAGGGCGTTCTTGCTGCGCGCGGCCAGCTCGCTGGTGCCGAGCGCGCCCAGCAGCGCCTCCCACAGCGAGCAGGCATCGCGCCGCGCCTGCTGGCGCAGCAGGTCGAGCGTGCGCTCGCCGATGCCGCGCGGCGGCGTGTTGACCGTGCGCTCGAAGGCCGCGTCGTCGTGGCGGTTGGCGATCAGGCGCAGATAGGCCAGGGCATCCTTGATTTCCGCGCGGTCGAAGAAGCGCAGGCCGCCGTAGACGCGGTAGGGCAGGTCGTGGCCGATGAGCTGTTCCTCGAAGTTGCGCGACTGCGCGTTGGAGCGGTAGAGGATGGCGACCTCCTCCAGACGCCGCCCCGCCGCGTGCAGTTCGCGGATGCGTTCGACCACGTAGCGCGCCTCGTCCTGTTCGTTGTAGGCGGCATAGAGGGCGATGGGCGCGCCGTCCTCGCCGGCCGTCCACAGCTCCTTGCCGAGGCGGCTGGGGTTGTGCGCGATCACCGCATTGGCTGCCTTGAGGATCGTCGCGGTCGAGCGGTAGTTCTGCTCCAGGCGGATGGTGCGCGCAGCGGGGAAATCGCGCAGGAAGTGCTGTACGTTCTCCACCCGCGCGCCGCGCCAGCCGTAGATGGCCTGGTCGTCGTCGCCCACCACGAAGACCTTGCCGCCCTCTGCGGCCGCCGCGCCGCCCTGGCCGGCGAGCACGCGGATCCAGGCGTACTGCAGGGTGTTGGTGTCCTGGAACTCGTCGATGAGCAGGTGGCGGTAGCGCTCGCGGTAGTGCGCCAGCAGGCTGGCGTCGTGCAGCCACAGCTCGTGCGCGCGCAGCAGCAGCTCGGCGAAGTCCACCAGGCCCGACCGTTGGCACTGCGCCTGGTAGCTGGCGTAGATCTCCAGCAGGGTGCGCGTCAGCGGGTTGCCGCCATGGTCGATGTCGCCGTGGCGCTTGCCCTCGTCCTTGGCCGCGTTGATGAACCAGGTGGCCTGGCGCGCCGGCCAGCGGCCCTCGTCCAGCCCCATGCCGGCGATGACGCGCTTCACCAGGCGCTGCTGGTCGTCCGCGTCGAGGATCTGGAACGTCTCGGGCAGGCGCGCCTCACGCCAGTGCCGGCGCAGCAGGCGGTGGGCGATGCCGTGGAAGGTGCCGACGGTGAGGCCGCGCGTGCCCTGGGCGATCAGGCCTTCGAGGCGTCCGCGCATCTCCGCGGCGGCCTTGTTGGTGAAGGTCACGGCGAGGATGGCGTAGGGCGAGACGCGCTCGACCTCCAGCAGCCAGGCGATGCGGTGGGTGAGCACGCGCGTCTTGCCCGAGCCGGCGCCGGCGAGCACGAGATAGTGCCCCGGCGGTGCGCTGACGGCGTCGCGCTGGGCGGGATTGAGGGCATCGAGCAGATGGGAAACGTCCATGCGCGAAGTGTAGCGGGGGCGGCGCTGGCGCCGCGTCCTCACGCCGGATCCAGGCCGCATCGTGCGAGCATCGGCAGCCATGAGATACCGCATCGTCCGCGCGTGCGTGCCGCTGATCCCGCTGTTGCTGCCGGCGCTGCCGGCGTTGGCGCTGGATTACAGCCTGCACTACACGGTGCGCGACGAGATCATCCAGGTCAGCCTCTGCGGCGCCGAGGCCGCGGCGCAGCGGCGCTTCATCGTCGATCCGGGCGCGGGCGCCAATCTGCGCGATGTGCGTCGGCGCAGCGGCGGTCCGCTGGTTGCCGAGGGCGATGCCTGGCTCGCACCGGACTGGTCGGCCGACGACTGTCTCGACTACCGCGCCGACCTGGGACGCATCGCCGATCGCCGGCGCGAAGATGTGGGATGGCGCATCGCCGCGCCCGGCGGCGACAGCGATCTCGTCACCTCGCCGCAGCAGTGGCTGCTGGACACCGCGCACCCGGGCGATGCCACGGTGCGCCTGGACCTGCCCTCCGGCTATGTCTGGTCGGCGCCGTGGCGGCACGACGGCGACGGGCGCTACCGCATCCCGCCGTCGCCGCGCGACTGGGCGGCGAACCTGGCAGTGGGTCGTTTTCCGCGGCGCGACCTGCGCCTCGGCGGGGACGCACTGCAGCTAGCTCTGCCGGGCGTGCGCGATGCGGCCACGGCGGACAAGCTGGCGCAGTGGCTCGCCGCCGTCGGTCGCGCCGCGCGCTCGGCCTACGGCCGCCTGCCGCAGGCGCAGGTGCAGGTGCTGGCGCTGCCGGTGGGGCGCGGCGGCGGCGCGGTGCGTTTCGGTCAGTCCAGCCGCGGTCAGGGCCACGGCCTGCTGCTGCTGATCGATCCGAGCCGCCCGTTGGCCGAGTTCCGCGACGACTGGACCGCGGTGCACGAGTTCGCCCACTTGTTCCATCCCTACCTCGGCGACGGCGGGCGCTGGCTGGGCGAGGGCCTGGCCACCTACTGGCAGGAGGTGCTGCGCGCGCGCGCCGGCCTGCTCGCGCCGACGCAGGCCTGGGCGCGCCTGGCGGCGGGCTTTGCCCGCGGCCGCCGCGAAACGCGCGGCGACCTCAGCCTGGCCCAGGCCTCGGACCGCATGCTGCGCGAGCGCGCCTTTCAGCGCGTGTACTGGACCGGCGCCGCCTGGTGGCTGCAGGCGGACGTGGCCCTGCGCCGGCGCAGCGGCGGACGTCTGGGCGTGGCCGATGCGCTGCTACGCTTCCGCGACTGCTGCCTCGCCGAGGCGCGGGAATGGTCGCCGCAGGACTTCGTCGCGCGGCTGGACGCTCTGCTCGGTGTGGATGAGTTCCTGACGCGCTACCGGGCGGCCGCGGCGCGCACGGACTTTCCGGACCTCGCGCCAACCTGGACCGCGCTGGGCATCCGCGTGACGGACGATGGATCCCTGCACTTTGCGGCAGATGCCGCGGCGGCCGACCTGCGTGTCGACATCATGGGCGGCGCGCCCTGAGGGCTCCGCGCGGCTCAGCGCTTGCGCAGCAGGCCCAGCAGCACCAGCCCCGCGCCGAAGCCGATGCCCACGCCGCCGGCCCAGCCCGGCACGCTGCGTTCCTGTGTCACCTTGGCCGACAGGTCGCCGATGCGCAGCACTTCCTTCTGCCGCGTGAACTCCAGCTTGCCCGCCACGGCGGCCACGCCAAGTCCGATGAGCAGCAGTCCGGCGAGAATCAGGGCGAGGCGCATGCGGCGGTGCGCCTCAGTGGCCGTGGGCGCGCGTGGTGATCTGCTGCATCAGGCGGTCGGTGTAGGCGATGCCGATGGCGGACAGAATGAACACGCTGTGGATCACCGTCTGCCACAGCACGCCCTTGGCGGTGAGGCCGCTGCAGGACGCGTGGATCATCGCGCCGGCCTCGCGCGTCGCGGCCAGTTGCTCGGGTGTGCAGAAAGGCAGCCCCTCCAGCGCGCCGGCGGCGATGAAGGTCTTGAGCAGGTGGATGGAGGAGATACCGATGATGGCCATCGCCAGCTTCACCTTCAGCACCGAGGCGTTGACGTGCGACAGCCACTCCGGCTGATCGGGGTGGCCATCAAGGTTCAGGCGCGAGACGAAGGTCTCGTAGCCGCCGACGATGACCATCACCAGCAGGTTGGAAATCATCACCACGTCGATCAGGCCGAGCACGATCAGCATGATCTCCTGCTCGCCGAAGTCCATGGCACCGTGGATCAGGTGCCACAGCTCCTTCAGGAACAGCACCACGTACACGCCCTGCGCGACGATCAGGCCGAGGTACAGCGGCAGCTGCAGCCAGCGCGAGGAAAAGATCAGGGCAGCGAGCAGGTTGGGGCGAGGTGCGTGGACGGACATGCGATCGGGCGATGCGGCGAGGGCGGGGCCGCGCAGTCTAGCAAGGTGCGTGTGACGTGCGCCGTCACGGCGCTGGCGCTGACTCGACCAGGCGCGTGCCCGGCAGGCGCAGGATGTAGTCCGCGCCCATCAGCTGCGAGGGTGTGTAGTAGCCCCCGGCCGTGCCGCCCCGCAGCAGGTGCTGGACGATGCCCACCGACGCCGTGGCGGTCAGGTCGTAACCGTTGGGTGTGGTCAGGGCGAGCCGGGCCGCGTCGCCGCGCGCGTTGCCCACTTCACCCCAGACATAGCAACCGGTCTCGGCGCGGCGCTGCGCACTGGGCCCCGGAGTGCCGGCCTCCACCTTGCCCTTGAGGTAGCGCTGCACCGGCGCCAGGCCGAGCAGCGGGCGCAGGTGGCGCAGCCAGCGCATGCGCGCGATGGTCCTGGGCGGCACCGTCATGTAGGTCTCGATGTTGGCGATGCCAGTGGAGACGAAGGCGGTGTAGACGTCGCCCCAGGGGATGGTCATGGCGCTGCGGTGCGTACCGTCCTCGCGCACGAACTCGCGCGACTTCCAGCCCAGCGGCACCTCGCGCAGTTCGCCGTCGATGCGTGCGCGGCCGCCGCGGGCAAGGCCCTCGACGCTGGTCTTGGCCGTGCCCGGGCTGGGGCCGCCGCCGGCATCGAAGGCCAGCACCAGGCGATCCGCATCGGGCAGGCGCTGCTTGAGCAGGGCCGCCAGGCAATCGGTGGGCACCACGTCGAAGCCTGTGCCGGGAATCACCACCACGCCCTCATGGCGGGCGCGGGCATGCGCCCTGTGGCAGTGCTCGAATACGGCGATCTCGCCGGTGATGTCGAGGTAGTGCACGTGCGCGGTCAGGCAGGCGTCGAGCATCGGGCCGACCGTGGCCGAGAACGGCCCGGCGCAGTTCAGCACCAGGGCCATGCCCTCGAGGTTGCGCGCGATTTCGTCCGGCCGCTCCAGGCCGAATACGCGACGGGTCAGGCCCAGTTCCTGTGCCAGCGCGTCCAGCGCGTCGCGGTTGCGCCCCGCCAGCACGGGCTTGAGGCCCTGGCGCACGGCTTCATGGGCGATCAGCTTGCCGGTGTAGCCATTGGCACCGTACAGCAGCAGTGGGGTCATGCGGCGGGCCTCTGGGCGGCGATGGTGGCGATGAGTTTGCGGAAATAGACCTCGGGCAGCCAGCGCTTGAGGCGCCAGCGCAGCGGTTCCTGCGCCGTCGGCAGGACGAGGAAGCGTCCGGCGGCGACCGCATCGTAGATGCGCGCGGCCACGCCGGCGGCCGAGTCGGCGGAGCGCTGCATCAGACGGCCCGCCATGGCGCGCGCGGTCTCGGGGCCGCGGAAGTTCTGCAGCAGGTTGGTCTGGAAGAAGGCCGGACACACCACCGATACGCCGACGCCGGTGCGATGCAGGGCCATCTCCGCGCGCAGCGATTCCGACAGCGCCACCACGCCCGCCTTGGCCACGCTGTAGGAGGCCAGTCCCGGCGCGCCGGCCAGGCCGGCGAAGGACGCGATGTTCACCACATGCCCGCGGCCCTGCGCCACGAGGTCCGGGACGAAGGCGCGGCAGCCGCGCACCACCCCCAGCAGATTGATCTCCAGCATCCAGCGCCAGTCCGCCAGCGCGGTGTCGACCACGTCGCCGGCGGAGGCGACCCCGGCGTTGTTGACGACGTGGTCGACGCCGCCGAAGTGCGCCCGTACGGCATCGCGCAGCGCCTGCACCGAGGTGTCGTCGCCGACATCGACGGCGAAGGGCGCGGCGTCCGCGCCCAGGGCCCGCACCTCGGCAGACACCGCGCCCGCGCGCGTTGCATCGATGTCCGCCACCGCCACGCGCCAGCCGGCGCGGGCGTAGCGCAGCGCCAGCTCCCGGCCCAGGCCGCTGCCCGCGCCGGTGATCACCACCCTTCCCGTCTGCATCGTCGTTGTTCCTGTCTGCGCTATTCTCGATTCTCGCCATACGCCTGCGCACTGTCGAGGACGCCATGATCGACCCGCTGTTCGACCTTTCCGGCAAGACCGCCCTCGTCACCGGCGCCAGCCGCGGTATCGGCGCCGCCACCGCGCAGCTGCTGGCGCGGCACGGCGCGCACGTGCTGGTGTCCAGCCGCAAGCGCGAGAGCTGCGAGGAGATCGTCGCGGCCATCCGCACCGACGGCGGCAGCGCCGAGGCGCTGCCGGCGCACATCGGCGACATCACCGCCATCGACGCGCTGTTCGCCGCGCTCGATGCGCGTGGCCTTGTCGCCGACATCCTGGTGAACAATGCCGCCGCCAATCCCTACTTCGGCCCGATGCTGGACATGGGCCTGGACGCCTTCGACAAGACGGTGGAGGTGAACCTGCGTGGCTATTTCTACGTCACCCAGCAGGCGGCGCGTCGCCTGCGCGGGCGCGGCGGTGCCATCGTCAACGTGGCCTCGGTCAACGCACGCCGCGCCGCGCCGGGGCAGGGCGTCTACTCCTTCAGCAAGGCGGGCATCGTCAACATGACCGAGGGCTGGGCGAAGGAGCTGGCCGCACACGGCATTCGCGTCAACGCGGTGCTGCCGGGGCTCACCGACACCCGCTTCGCGGGCGCGCTGACGCAGAACCCGGAGATCCTGAAGCCCTTGCTGCGGCAGATTCCGCTGGGTCGCGCGGCGCAGCCGCAGGAGATCGCCCCGCTGATCCTGTTCCTGTGCGCACCGGCGGCGAGCTACGTCACCGGTGCAAGCTTCGTCGCCGACGGCGGCTATCTGGCCTGATCGGGCCGTTTGCCCGGACTGCGCCGCCCTGCTAGCGTTCGCCGCAGCGCTTTCCCGGCTTCGGTGCTCCACACCTGCACAGGAGGAAGGCCATGACCAGGCAGACGGTGTTGACGGCTGCGGTCCTGCTGGCTCTGGCGGCCGCGCCCGACGCGGCGCGGGCCGCCAGCGAGAACTATCCGGTGGTCTATCCCGGCGGCACGCCACCGGCCACCGTGGTCGGAGCGCTCGACGCGGACGACGACTTCATGAGCGAGCGGCCGGCGAGCTGCACCGGCCTGGTGCCGCCGGATGCCGGCGCCTACGCCTTCGACACGGTGAGCTTCAGCAACAGCGGGGCGAGCGTCGCCAACGTGGTCTTCACCACGGCGGACAGCAACGGCCTGTGCACCAGCGCCGCCGACACGGTGGTGATCGTCTACGCCGGCAGCTTCAACCCCGCCGCGCCGCTGGTGAACTGCGAGAGCGTCAACGACGACACCGCGGCGGCCGCGAACGCCTGCAGCCAGGTCACCCTCAGTGTGCCGGCGGGCGGCAGCAAGACCATCGTCGTGACCTCGCACTTCCCCGGCCTCTTCCCCATCGGCGGACCGGCGGCGCCGAGTGGCACCAGCGGCCTGTTCGGCTGGCAGGGCGGCTTCGGCGGCACGACGCCGGTGAGCCTGCAGTCCTTCAGCGTCGACCAGGCCCCCTGAACGAGGGCGGGGCGGTGCCGGGCGCGGCGGCGGCGCAAATGAAAAGCCCCGAGAGCTTGGGGAGAGCTCCCGGGGCCGGGGGGTCGAAGCGAACCTGGGGAGGAGCTCGCTTCGCTGGGTTCATCCAGGGAGGTGAATGAACCAGGCGCCGTTGCGTGCGCCTGACACTTAAGACGGATCACGGCGCAAAAGGTTCGCAGCTCCGTCCCAGGCGATTCAGAAATCATTCATCGGCAGGAAAATCAGTTACTTGCGTGAGGCTCCCGGCGCCGTGCCGGCGCCATCCAGCGGCCGCCGCTCAGTGCGCCTCGTCCCAGTTGGCGCCCACCCCGATGTCGACCACCAGCGGCACGGACAGTTCGGCGGCAGCGCTCATGCGCTGGCGCACGCCCTCGCGCACCTCGTCCAGTGCCGTCTGGCTGACCTCGAACACCAACTCGTCGTGCACCTGCAGCAGCATGCGCGCGTCGGCGCGCTCGCCGAGCCACGCGTCCACGGCGATCATGGCGCGCTTGATGATGTCGGCGGCGGTGCCCTGCATCGGCGCGTTGATGGCGGCGCGCTCGGCGCCGGCGCGCAGATTGGCGTTGCGCGAGCGGATGTCACCGAGGTAGAGGCGGCGGCCGAACAGGGTCTCCACGTAGCCGTCGCGGTGCGCCTGCTCGCGCGTGGCGTCCATGAACTCGCGCACGCCCGGATAGCGGGTGAAGTAGCGCGCGATGTAGTCGTTGGCCTCGGCGCGGCCGATGCCGAGCTGGCGCGCCAGACCGAAGGCGCCCATGCCGTACATCAGGCCGAAGTTGATCGCCTTGGCCGCGCGACGCTGGTTGCCGTCGACCTGCTCCAGCGGCACGCCGAAGACCTCCGCGGCCGTGGCGCGGTGCACGTCCTGGTTGCCGTGGAAGGCGGCGAGCAGGCCGGCGTCGCCGGAGAGGTGGGCCATGATGCGCAGCTCGATCTGCGAGTAGTCCGCGGCCAGGATGCGGAATCCGGGCGGGGCGACGAAGGCCTGGCGGATGCGCCGACCCTCCTCGGTGCGGATCGGGATGTTCTGCAGGTTCGGGTCGGACGAGGAAAGGCGCCCGGTGGCGGCGATGGCCTGGCCGTAGCTGGTGTGCACGCGGCCCGCCGCGTCCGCCGCCTCGCCGAGCTTGTCGGTATAGGTGGAGCGCAGCTTCGACAGGCTGCGGTACTCGAGGATGAGGCGCGGCAGCTCGTGCTGGTCGGCGATGGCCTCCAGCGCCTCTTCATTGGTGGAGGGCTGGCCAGTGGGCGTCTTCACCAGCGCCGGCAGGCCCAGTTCCTCGAACAGGATGGCCTGCAGCTGCTTGGGCGAGTCCAGGCTGAAGCTGCGTCCGGCCAGCGCATAGGCGCGCTGCTGCGTCTCGTGCATGCGCCGCGCCAGCTCCTGGCTCTGGCGTTTGAGCGCCGCGGCGTCGATCAGCACGCCGCGGCGCTCCATGCGTGCCAGCACCGGCACCAGCGGCAGCTCGATCTGCTCGAACACGCGGCGCAGCGCCGGTTCACCCTGCAGCTTGGGCCACAGCGCGTGGTGCAGGCGCAGGGTGATGTCGGCGTCCTCGGCGGCGTATTCGGTGGCGCGCTCGAGCTCCACCTGGGAAAAGCCGATCTGCTTGCTGCCCTTGCCGGTGACGTCTTCGTAATGGAGGGTCTCCACGCCGAGGTAGCGGCGTGCCAGCGAGTCCATGTCGTGGCGGGTCGCGGTGGCGTTCCACACGTAGGACTCGAGCATCGAGTCGTAGGCCAGGCCCTGCAGGGCGATACCGTGGTTGGCCAGCACGTTGATGTCGTACTTGGCGTGCTGGCCGAGCTTGGGCCGCCGCGGATCCTCCAGGATCGGCTTGAGCGCCGCCAGCACCGTGGCGCGGTCTAGCTGCTGCGGCGCACCGGGGTAGTCGTGCGCCAGGGGCACGTAGGCGGCGCGTCCGGGCTCCACGGCGAAGGACACGCCGACGATCTGCGCCGCCAGCGCGTCGAGCGAAGTGGTTTCGGTGTCGAAGGCGATGAGCGGCGCCGTGCGCAGACGAACCAGCCAGGCCTCAAGCCGTGCCGGGGTCAGCACCGTCTCGTATTCGCCCTTGACCGCCAGGGCCGGGTCGATGTCCGCCTCCGTCGCGCTCGCCTGGCGCCGGAACTGTTCCGGCACTGATGCGCCCTGTTGCGCGGCGTCTGCGCCGCTGCCGTCCAGCTCCCTGAGTGCCGCATTGAATTCGTAGCGGCGGTACAGCTCGCGCAGGGTGCCGGTGTCGCGTTCACGCAGGTGCAGCTCGGTGGGCGCCACGTCCAGCGCCACGTCAGTCTTGATGGTGGCGAGCTGGCGCGATAGCGGCAGACGCGGCAGGGCGGCACGCAGGTTCTCGCCGATCTTGCCGCCGATGCGCTCCGCGTTGGCCATGACCGCGTCGAGCGAGCCGTACTCGTTGAGCCACTTGGCGGCGGTCTTGGGGCCGCACTTGTCGACCCCGGGGATGTTGTCGACGCTGTCACCCATCAGCGCCAGCAGGTCCGCGATCTGATCCGGCCGCACGCCGAACTTGTCCACCACGCCGGCCTCGTCCAGCGTGCTGTTGCTCATGGTGTTGACCAGGCGCACGTGCCGATCCACCAGTTGCGCCATGTCCTTGTCGCTGGTGGATACGACCACATCGATGCCCTGCGCCGCCGCCTGCCGCGCCAGGGTGCCGATGACATCGTCCGCCTCCACGCCGTCCACGCGCAGGATGGGGAATCCCTGTGCGGCGACGATGCGCAGCATGGGCTCGACCTGGCTGCGCAGCTCGTCGGGCATGGGTGGACGGTGTGCCTTGTATTCGGCGTAGAGGTCGTCCCGGAAGGTCCGGCCAGGGGCGTCGGTGACGAAGGCGACGTAGTCGGGCCGAGCCTTCAGCGTGGCGCGCAGCATGTTGACCACGCCGAACAGGGCGCCGGTGGGTTCGCCCGCGGCGTTGGACAGCGGCGGCAGGGCGTGGAAGGCGCGGTACAGATAGCTGGAACCGTCGATCAGGACGAGGGTCGGCATGGGCGGCTTGGACGCGGCGGGGTCGGCAGAGTGGCGCAAGCGGCGCAGGGGCGCAACGCGCGCGGCGGCGCGTGACCGCAGTCAAGCGCGGTTGTACCGGGCTTTGCTAGGCTCGTGCCACTCGCGCCGCGATGGCGCCCCTTCCGGAGCCGGACATGACCCGCACCCTGACCTCGCTCGCCCTGCTGCTCGCGCTGCCCCTGTGCGCCGCCGCGGCGGAGCCTCCGACCCAGGCGCCCGCACCGCCGCCGCCCGACATGGACGCTGCGGGCGTGCAGGCAGCTCCTGCCGCGGCGCAGGACACGGCCCGTGACGCCAAGGGCAACGCGGCGCCCGTCGTGTCGGTACGCAAGCGCGGCGATGACACGGTCGAGGAATACCGCCAGGACGGGCGCATCACCATGATCCGCATCACGCCCAAGAACGGCGTGCCGCAGACCTTCATCGGCAACCCCGACGGCAAGCTGGTGCGCGACAGCCGCCAGGGGCCGGTGGATCCGGTCTACTTCACCCTGTACGAGTGGAAGTGAGGCGGCGTCCGGCGGCCTCAGCCGGCGTCGCCGAGCAGTCCCAGCAGGGCCGCACGCGGCAGCTTGCCGGTTTCATTGCGCGGTAGCGCCGCCACGCGCCGCAGCGGGCGCGGCAGAAAGGCCGGATCGATGGCGAGGCGCAGGGCGGCCAGCAGTTCCGCCTCGCTGCGTTGCGGCGCCACCACGAGCGCGGCCAGCCGGCGCACGCCGGCGCGATCGGCATCGAGCTGGAACACCACGCCATCCTGTACGCCGGGCAGGGCCAGCAGGCGCCGGGTCAGGTCGCCCAGGGAGGCGCGCTTGCCGGCGATTTCCAGCAGGTCGGTATTGCGCCCGCACAGGCGGAAGCCGCGCTGCGGCAGCAGTTCGACCAGATCCTGCAGCGGCACCGGCGCCGGAAGGTGGGGGGCCTCGACCAGTGTGCCGTCGGGCTGCGGTCGCAATTGCACGCCCTCGTAGAGCGTCCACGGAGCGTCCTGCGCAGCGCGCCGGTGCGCGATGACGCAGGTTTCGGTGGAACCGAACACCTCGGTCACCGTCGTGCCGAAACGCGCCTCCGCCGCAGCGGCCAGGTCCGCCGTCAGCGGCGCTGTGGCGGAGAGGATGCCGGCCAGGGGCGGCAGCTCGGTACCGGCCTGCACCAGGGCGCGCAGGTGCACCGGCGTGGTGACGAGCAGACGCGGCTCGGGCAGGTCGCAAAGTGCCTGCGCCACGTCGGCCGGGAACAGCGGGCGCGCCGCATGGATGGCGCACGCGCCGAGCAGCGGCAGCAGCACCGAGGTCTCCAGCCCGTACATATGTTGCGGCGGTACGGTGGCGAGGACGTGCAGCGGCCGCTGCATGTCCTGTGCCTTAAGCAGCGCTACGTTCTGCGCCGAACTGGCGCAGAAGGCGCCCCAGGTCTTGGGGTTGGCCTTGGGCACGCCGGTGCTGCCGGAGGTGTAGCCGATGGCGACCAGCCGGTCGTGCGGCAGCAGCGGCACCGGTGCGCCGACCACGCGCAGCTGCGGATCGAGCGCGATGCGGTGCAGACGCGGCGGGCGCGGCCTGGTGTCGACCTCGCTCAGGGTGTAGGCGCCGGGGTGGGCTGCGAGGATGTCGTCGACGGCCTGCGGCGTGCGCGCCGGCGGCAGCAGGTTGGTCTGCCCAGCCACGGCCAGCGCGCAGAAGGCGACGAGGAAGGCGTAGCGGTCCTCGCACAGGTTGATGGCCGCCTGCCCGACGGGCAGGGCGCGGGCCGTGGCCAGCACGTCGCCGAGGAAATCGGCAGCGCTGATCGCCTGGGTGCCGCGCCAGGCCATGTCTCGCGTGGGCGGGCCCAGCAGCAGCGGCAGCGCGGGCGCGGCGGCTCGCTCGGAAGGTTCTTGCAGGACAACGGACACGCGTTCCCCCAAAACGGTGAAGCTGGAAGCTCGCTGCGCCATCCGGCGCGGCGGCCGTTCAATGGCGCAGCGTTTCCCCGCTGATAGCGTCGCGGATTGGGGTGGGGCGCTCAAGCCCCCCCACCGGGGCGTCGAACACCGCGTCGAGGTCATTGCCGAAGGCGGCGCGCACCTCGGCGGCGCTGCGTGCGGGCGCTTCGCCGTGGCGATTGGCGCTGGTCGAGACCAGGGCGCCGCCGAAGGCGCGGCACAGCGCCGCAGCGGGCTCGTGCGCGGTCACGCGCAGGGCGATGCCGCCGTGCCCGCCGGCAATCCATGCCGGCACGCCGCGGGCGCGTGGAAAGACCCAGGTGTGCGGTCCGGGCCAGCTCGCCTGGGCGTGGGCCAGCGCGGCGGACGGGGTGGCGACGAAGTCGATGTAGGGCGCGACCTGCGCGAAGTCCGCGCCGATCAGCAGCACGCCCTGGGTGGCCGGCCGCTGCTTCAGGGCGAACAGACGCAGAAAGGCGGCCCGCTGCTGCGGGTCGCAGCCGAGGCCGTAGACCGCCTCGGTCGGGTAGGCAATCACGCCGCCGGCGCGCAGGGCAGCGACGGCGAGGGCGAGGTCATCGGACATGGCGGGTGCGGCGCGGGGGAGGGCTGGTTCCGAGCAAGACGCAATGGCGCGCCGTTTGCCATCACTCCACCGCGGAATTGCGCCGCGTCGTGGCCTTCTTCGCCGCGCCCTTGCGGGCCGCCGCTGGCTTGGCGGCCGGCTTCTTTGCCGTCGCCTTGCGTGCGGGCGCCTTCTTCGGCGCCGGCTTGTCCGCGTCTACTTCAGCCGCGTTGCGCTTGGTCGCCGACTTCTTCGCCGCGGGTGCGGCCTTCTTCGCTGCCTTGCCAAATCGGCCGCGGGCGGCCTTGGCCGGCGCGGCGGCGAGCAGTTCCAGGCACTCGGCGTGACTGAGGGTGGACGGCTCGCGCTCCTTGGGAATGCGCGCGTTCTTCTCGCCATCGGTGATGTACGGGCCGTAGCGACCGTTCAGCACCTGTACGCCGCCGCCGAAGTCGCGGATGAGGCGGTTCGCCGCCAGTTCGCGCTTCTCGCGCACCAACTCCAGCGCGCGGTCGAGTTCGATGGTGTAGGGGTCGTCCGTCGGCTTGAGCGAGGCGTAGGTGTCGCCCTGCTTCACGAACGGACCGAAGCGACCCACGCCGACGCTGACGTCCTCGCCCTCGGCCGTGCGCCCCAGCGCGCGCGGCAGCTTGAACAGCTCCAGCGCCTCGGCCAGGGTGATGGTGTGCATGCTCTGGCCGCCGCGCAGGGAGGCGAAGCGCGGCTTGTCGTCGTCGTCCTTGCTGCCGATCTGCGCGAAGGGCCCGTAGCGGCCCAGGCGCACCGACACCGGTTTGCCGCTGGCCGGATCGGTGCCGAGCTCTCGCGCTCCCGTCGCCTCGGAGCGGTCCACCGACTCGCTCTTGTCCTCCACCAGTTGCTTGAAGGGCGTCCAGAAGCGCTGCAGCAGGGGTACCCATTCCTCCTCGCCGCGGCTGACCGCGTCGAGTTCGTCCTCGAGCCTGGCGGTGAAGTCGTAGTCGACGTAGCGGGTGAAATGGCCGGAGAGGAACTTCGCCACGGCGCGGCCCACGTCGCTGGGGCGGAAGCGCCGGTTGTCGAGGTAGACGTACTCGCGGTTGAGCAGCACCTGGATGATGCTGGCATAGGTGGAGGGCCGGCCGATGCCGTACTCCTCCAGCGCCTTGACCAGCGAGGCCTCCGAGTAGCGCGGCGGCGGCTCGGTGAAGTGCTGCTCGGTCAGGATATCGCTCAGCGGCACACTGTCGCCGGCCTTCATCGCCGGCAGCTTGCGGCCCTCTTCGTCGTCCTCGGCCGACTTCGTGTCCTTGCCCTCCTCGTACACCGCAAGGAAGCCTGGGTCCACCACGGTCGTGCCGCTGGCGCGGAAGGCGTGCGCATCGCCGCAGCGGAAGTCAACGCTCACGGTGTTGAGCGTGGCCGCCTGCATCTGGCTCGCCACGGTGCGCTTCCAGATCAGCTCGTACAGACGGCGCTGGTCGTCGTTGAGGAACGACGCCACGCTGGCCGGCGTGTGCAGGGCCGAGGTCGGGCGGATTGCCTCGTGGGCTTCCTGCGCGTTCTTGGACTTGTTCTTGTAGACGTTGGGTTGCTCGGGCAGTGCGTGGCGGCCGTAGTCGCGGGCGATGACCTCGCGCAGTTCCGTCACGGCGTCGGCCGACAGGGACACGGCGTCGGTACGCATGTAGGTGATGAGGCCGACCGTGCCCTCGCCGCCGAGCGCGACGCCTTCGTACAGACCCTGCGCCACGCGCATGGTGCGGCTGGTGGAGAAGCCGAGCTTGCGCGCCGCCTCCTGCTGCAGGGTGGACGTGGTGAAGGGCGGTGCGGGGCGGCGCTTGCGCTCCCTGGACTGCACGTCGCTGACCACCAGGCGGCCTCCGGCGGCGGCCAGCAGGGTCTCGCGCGCCGCTCCGGCGTCGCGCGCATTGGTCAGATCGAACTGCTCGAACTTCTTGCCGCGCAGCAGGGTCAGGCGCGCATTGAACGCCTGCTGCGGATGTGCCAGCGCGGCCTCCACGCTCCAGTACTCGCGCGCCTTGAAGGCCTCGATCTCCTCTTCGCGCTCGACGATCATGCGCAGCGCCGGCGACTGCACGCGGCCGGCGGACAGGCCACGCTGAACCTTGCGCCACAGCACCGGCGAGAGGTTGAAGCCGACGAGGTAATCCAGCGCGCGTCGCGCCTGTTGCGCATCCACGAGGTCGTGCGACAGCTGGCGAGGGTGCGCCACCGCTTCCTGGATTGCGCGCGGCGTGATTTCGCTGAAGACCACGCGGTGCACCGCCTTGCCGGCGAGCAGGCCGCGCTGCTTGAGGATCTCGCTGATGTGCCAGGAGATCGCCTCGCCTTCGCGGTCCAAGTCGGTGGCGAGGTAGATGGCCTCGGCCGTCTTGGCGGCGCGGGCGATGGCGTCGACGTGCTTCTCGTTGCGGTCGATCACTTCGTAGTTCATGGCGAAGCCGCGTTCCGGATCGACCGCCCCCTCCTTGGGCACGAGGTCGCGCACGTGACCGTAGGACGCCAGCACCTGGTAGTCCTTGCCGAGATACTTGTTGATGGTCTTCGCCTTGGCGGGCGATTCGACGATGAGAAGGTTCTTGGCCATGGGTCGCCTGCGCTTCCTGCGCGCTGAGGGCGTGCCGGAGGGGCACGCGATCGGAGGAGGGGTGCGCCGACGCCGGCGCCTTTTTCATCGTGCACACAGCCCGTTGCGAGCTGTCAAGCCAAAACCGTCGGGCCGGCGCCGGGGCCGGATCTCCTCAAGCGGACGGGACGGCGCGCGCGTAGCGGCCGCCGCGGCCGCCCACCTGGCCCTCCAGCTCGAGCACCAGCAGCATGGAGGCGAGGGCGGCGATGGACAGGCCCGTGCGTTCGGCCAGTTCGTCCAGGCTGGCCGGGTCGTGCCCCAGCGCGGCGAGCAGGCGGGCGTAGTCGGCGTCGCGGGCGGGCATCCCCGGCGACGCGGCCTCGCCGGGGCCAACGGCGCCCGGTGCCGCGAGACGGTCGCGCAGGCGCTGTCCCTGGGCCGCGGCAAGAGGCGCCAGTTCGGCGACGATCTCCTCGGGCTCCTCGACCAGGCGGGCGCCGTCGCGGATGAGGCGGTGGCAGCCGCGGGCGAGCGGGTTGAGGATCGAGCCGGGCAGGGCGAACACCTCGCGCCCCTGGTCGGCGGCGAGACGGGCGGTGATGAGCGAGCCTGATTTCAGGCTCGCTTCCACCACCAGCGTGCCGAGCGACAGGCCCGAAATGAGGCGGTTGCGTCGTGGGAAGTGGTCGGTGCGCGCGGTGGTGCCGGGCGGGAACTCGCTGACCAGGGCGCCGCCCGCGGCGATGCGCGCGGCGAGCGCGCGGTGCTTGCGCGGATAGACCAGGTCCGGTCCGGTGCCCATGACCGCGATGGTCGCGCCGCCGGCGTCCAGCGCCGCCGCATGCGCCGCGCCGTCGATGCCGTCGGCCAGGCCGCTGGTGACCACGAAGCCCGCCTGCGCCAGGGCGCGGGCGAAGCTGCGGGCATGGGCCAGGCCGGCGGCACTCGCGCCGCGGGCGCCTACCACGGCCACCTGCGGCCGCCACAGCAGGGCCGGGTCGCCGGCGACGAACAGCGCCGCCGGGGCAGCGCCGATTTCCTGCAGCGTGCCCGGGAAGGCCGGGTCGTCGCAGGCGAGGAGGTGGTGTCCCGGGCTGTCCAGCCAGGCCAGGTCGGCGTCGACGCGGGCGCCGTCGGGTTGGCGCAACCAGGCCAGGGTGTCAGAGCCGAAGCGGAATTCGCCGCGCAGCCGCTCCACATCCGCCAGTGCCGCTGCCGCGGAACCCGCGCGCCGCACCAGGCTGCGCAGGCCAGCCGGGCCCAGCCCGGGGGCCCGCAGCAGGATCAGCCAGGCGCGGGTGTCGGCGGCGGTGCGGTCGTCCATGGCGGCAGTCTACGCAATGGCCGCCGTGCGGTGGCATGCCCGTCCACAACGCAAGACGGCGCGGATGACCGCGCCGTCCCGGGTCTCCTTTGCGGCGCGTCTTACTCCGGCGCGTGCAGCGTGTCGCCCAGGTGCACGGGGCGGATGCCGTCCATGACCAGGCCGTAGCTGATGTGGTCGAAGGTGCGGAAGACCATCACGTGGCCGACGTACTCCTCGGGCAACTGCACCTTCTTCTTCTTCGGGTGCAGGAAGGCCTTCATGCTGCCGCGGCTGTACCTGTAGTCGTCGTTGACCGTGTCGCCGGGGTGGAAGATCGAGTAGGTCTGGCCGTTCTCCACACCGTCCTTGCCGCCGCGCGAGAGCGCCACCACCTGGTGCGGACCGACGGCGTTGGTGGCGTCGGTGAAGTTCACCACGGTCATCCCGGCCGGGACGGCCTTGGGAGCATGCGGGAAGTACTGCGAGTCGTAGGGCTTGTCGTCGACCGGCAGCAGCAGGTCGCCGGCGCGGATCTCCATGTCGGAGTAGGTCACCAGGGCCGAGCTGACGTCCGCGGCGCGGGTCACGGTGGCGTGGCCGATCACCAGCACCTCGTAGCCGTAGACCTCCACGTTGCCGGCGAAGGTGAACTCGTCCGGGCCGTGGTGCCACAACATGCCCTTCTGGCCGTCGAAGAAGCTGTCCGCGGGACGGGCGAACACCGGCCGCGGCTGGCCTTCCTCGTCCGGCGGCATGGAGTAGTACAGCGTGCTGGCGCGCACGATGGCGAACTGGTCACCGGCCTTGGCGTCCAGACCCTTGACGTAGATGAGGTTGCCGTTGGCGCCGCGCAGCTGGTTCTCCTCGATGGCCACCACGTGCGGTGCGCTCTTGAAGCTGTTCTCGTCGAGGATGCGCGTGTTCTTGAGGAAATTCTTCAGGTCGGCCAGCGGGATGGGCTTGATCGCATCTTCCAGCTGCTCGACCCGGACGTGCGGGCCGCCCTCGTTGCGCAGCGCGCTGCGCCCGCCGTTGAGGTAGGCCAAGCTGAGCACGTCGCCCGGATAGATCAGGTGCGGATTCTGGATCTGCGGGTTGGCCTGCCACAGCTCGGGCCACAGCCACGGCTTCTTGAGGAATCGGCCGGAGATGTCCCACAGCGTGTCACCCCGCTTCACCGTGTAGGTGTCCGGGTGGCCGTCGCGCAGGTCGGACTGGTTGGCGGCGTACACGCCGAGCGTGAGCAGCAGGCCAGCAAAAAGCGCAAGTAGTTTTTTAAGCATGGCTGCCAATTACCTGATTCCCCAAGGGCCTCGCGAGTGTAACCGAGAATTTAACGCGCGCAAATCGCAGGATTTCGTGCCCCAGTCGGCAAAATCCTTGCCGCACGCGGGACGCCGCCGCTGCACTCCCCCGGATCGCCATAAAACCGCGTACACTCCGCATGTTAAGCGCGTCCCGGGCCGGCGTTTCGCCAAGCCGGCCGCAGTTCGGACGCCGAGGCGGCTGTCATGTCCAAGCTCACCATCCTGGAATTCCCCGACCCCCGTCTGCGCACCAAGGCGCAGCCCGTGACCGTGTTCGATGCGGCCCTGGCGCAACTCGTGGCGGACATGCTTGAGACGATGTACGCGGCTCCCGGCATCGGCCTGGCCGCGACCCAGGTCAACGTGCACCGGCAGCTGCTGGTGCTCGACGTGTCCGAGGAGAAGAACGCGCCGCTGACCCTGGTGAACCCGCGCATCGTGTCGAGCGAAGGCGGCCAAACCTACCAGGAGGGCTGCCTCTCGGTGCCCGGCATCTTCGCCGACGTGGACCGCGCCGACCGCATCGTGGTCGAGGCGCAGGACGTCGCCGGCCAGCCGCTGCGTGTGGAGGCCGACGGCCTGCTGGCGGTGTGTATCCAGCACGAAATGGATCACCTGCAGGGCAAGCTGTTCGTTGATTACCTCTCCCCGCTCAAGCGCGAACTGGTGCGCAAGAAGCTGGAGAAGCAGCGCCGCGCCGCCGCGGCGGGCTGAGTCCCGCGCGCCGCCCCGGCACCGCCCGCGGTCGCCTGATTTCCCGCGCGGCGGCCAGCCGCGCCAGCTTGGAACCCACCCCGATGACCCAGCCGCTGCGCGTCGTTTTTGCCGGCACGCCGGAATTCGCCGTGCCCTGCCTCGCCGCCTGCCGCCAGCCGGGGGTGGACGTGGTGGCGGCCTACACCCAGCCCGATCGCCCCGCCGGCCGCGGCCGCCAGCTGGCCGCCAGCGCGGTCAAGCAGGCGGCCGCGGCCGCCGGCCTGGCGGTGGAGCAGCCGCTGACGCTCAAGGACCCCGCGGCGCAGGCGCGCCTGCGCGAGTTGGCGCCCGATCTCATGGTCGTCGTGGCCTACGGGCTGCTGCTGCCGCGGGCGGTGCTGGAGACACCGCGTTTCGGCTGCTGGAACGTGCACGCCTCGTTGTTGCCGCGCTGGCGCGGCGCGGCGCCGATCCAGCGCGCCCTGCTGGCCGGCGACAGCGAGACCGGCGTGTGCCTCATGCGCATGGAGCGCGGCCTCGACACCGGGCCGGTGCTTGCGCGCCGGGTGACCCCCATCGACCCCGAGGATACCGGCGGCAGCCTGCACGATCGCCTGAGCGCGCTCGGTGCGGAACTGCTGCGCAGCGCGCTGGCCGAACTCGCCGCGACGCGCCGCGCACCGCCGCAGCAGGCCCAGCCGGACGAGGGAGTGACCTACGCGCACAAGCTGGACAAGGCCGAGGCCGCAATCGACTGGTCGCAGCCGGCCGCCCAGATCGCGCGCCAGGTGCGTGCCTTCGACCCCTGGCCGGTCGCCGAGGCGGAACTGGCGGGCGAGCGCGTGCGCGTGTGGGCGGCCGCGGCCCTGCCGGCGACCAGCAGCGCCGCCCCGGGCAGCGTGGTCGCGGCCGGTCGCGCCGGCATCGACGTCGCCACCGGCGCGGGCCTGCTGCGCATCACCGCGCTGCAACGTCCCGGCGGCCGCCGCATCGGCGCGCAGGACTGGCTCAACGCCCACCCCGAAATGCGCCGGGCAGGGACGCCCTAGTGTCGCGGGCGCAGGAAGCGCGGGAGCGACCGCCGGGCAGGGACGCCCTAGTGTCGCGGGCGCAGGAAGCGCAGGAGCGAGCGCCGGGCAGGGACGTGCCGTCGCCCGCCGCCGGCAGCGATCGGCGCGCCGCGCCATCGTCGCCGCGTCGGCGCCGCGCCGGACCGCCGCCGGCCGACGTGCGCGCCGTGGCCGCCGCAGCGCTTGATCGCATCGTGCGCCGCGGCGAGTCCCTGCGCATTGCCTTTGCCGAGGCCGCCACCAGCCTGGCCGACGCGCGCGACCGCGCCCTGCTCTCGGCCCTGCTGCACGCGGGCTGCCGCTGGTGGCTGCGCTACGACGGGGCGCTGGACCGGCTGCTGCAGCGCCCCCTGCGCGGCCGCGAGCCGCAACTGCACGCCCTGCTGGTACTGGGCCTGGTGCAGCTCGCCGTGCTGGGACTGCCGCCCTACGCCGCGGTGGCGGCGACGGTGGAGGCGGCCCGGGCGCTGCGGCGCCCGCAGCACGCCAATCTGGTCAACGCCGTGCTGCGGCGCTGGCTGCGTGAAGGCGCCACGCTCGCTGCCGCCCTCGATGCCGACGTGGTCACGCGCCACGCGCAGCCGCGCTGGCTGGTCGAGGCGCTGCGTGCCGATTGGGGCGACGCCGCCGAAGCCGTGCTGGCAGCCAACAACGTGGAGCCTGCGCTGGTGCTGCGCGTCAATCGGCGTCGCGCCGAGCCGGAAGCCCTGGCGGCGCGCTGGCGCGGGCTGGGCCTGGAAGTCGACGCCCTGCCGCATCTGCCCGATGCCCTGAGTCTGCCGCGCAGCACCGACGTGACGCGCCTGCCGGGCTATGCCGAGGGCGAGTTCTCCGTGCAGGACGGCGCGGCCCAACTCGCGGCCGATCTGCTCGATCTGGCCCCCGGCCAGCGCGTGCTCGACGCCTGCGCGGCGCCCGGCGGCAAGGCGGCGCACATGCTCGAGCGCGCCGCGGTGGAACTGCTGGCGCTGGACGCCGACGCGCGGCGCCTGCCGCGGGTGCACGAGAACCTGGCCCGCCTCGGCCTCGTGGCGACGGTGAGTGCCGGCGACGCGGCACAGCCGCGCGACTGGTGGGACGGCCGTCCCTTCGCGCGCATCCTGCTCGATGCGCCCTGCAGCGCCAGCGGCATCCTGCGCCGTCAGCCCGACGTGCGCCTGCACCGCCGGCCCGGCGACCTGGACGCGCTGGGTGCCACCCAGGCCCGGTTGCTCGACGCCCTGTGGCCGCTGCTGGCCCCCGGCGGTCGCTTGGTCTACGCCACCTGCTCGGTGTTCAATCGCGAGAACGCCGCGCCGATCGATGCTTTCCTTTCCCGCCACGCCGACGCCCGTGCCTGCCCGCAGGCCGTGCCGGAGTGGTTCGGTCGCCGCAGCGGCGCGGGCCGGCAGAACCTGCCCGGCGACGGGGGAATGGACGGGTTCTTCTATGCGGTGGTGGACAAGCGTGCCTAGAGTCCTCTGCCTGCTGCTGGTACTGGCGCTCGCCGCGTGCAGTGCGGCGGCCGACGCGCCGCGGCTGGACATCGCAGCGGCCCGCCTGGAGCGGCGCGGCGACGGCCTGTGGCTGGTGGCCGACTGCCGCTGGCAGCCGAGCGCCGCCATGCTCGACGGCCTCGACCACGGCGTCGCCCTGACCCTCGACGTCGACGTCGCGGCGCGGGCACCGGGCTGGTTGGGCGCGTGGCGCCCGACGACGGCGCGGCGCCACCGCCTGGAGCTGCGCTACTTCCCGCTCACGCGGCAGTACCAGTGGCGCGACGTGGCGCGCGGACCGTTGCGCAGTTTCGCCGTGCGTTCGGCCGCGCTTTCATCGCTGGAACGCCTGGAGCTTCCGCTCGACATACCCGCCCGCGACACCGCCACGCGCTGGACGCTGCGCGTGGGCCTGGACACGGAGGCCCTGCCCGGCGCCCTGCGCCTGCCGGCACTCGTGCGGCCGGAGTGGCGTCAGGCGCCCGCCGTGCACCGCTGGACCGGGAGTGCCGGTTGAACTTCCTCGCGCGCCGCCTGCTGCCCACCCTGGCGGTGCTCGCGCTGCTCGGCAGCGCCCTGCTGCTGGCCAACGACGCGGCCGGCGGCGCCAACCGCTATGCCGCCTGGTACCCGTGGCTGCTTGGCGTATCGGCCGCGGCCCTGCTTGTGCTCGTGCTGGTCATCGTGCAGCGCCTGCTGCGCCTGGCGCGCGATGTACGCCGCGACGTGCCCGGCGCGCGCCTGGCGCGGCGCCTGCTCGCCATGCTGATGCTGCTGGCGCTGCCGCCGGTGGTCGTGGTGTACGGCTTCGCCCTGAACTTCCTCAACGCCACGGTCGATGCCTGGTTCAACGTGCGGCTGGAGCAGGCGCTGGACGACGCACTGGAGCTGGGGCGCTTCAGCGTGAGCGAGCGCCTCAAGGCCGCCGACGCTGCCACCGCCGAGCTGGCGCAGGACCTCGCGCGTGCCGCCGACGACGCCCTGCAGACACGCCTGGACGCGCGCATCGAGGCGCTGGGAGCGCTGCAGCTCGCGGTGTTTGGCGCCAGCGGCACGGTGCTGGCAAGCGCCGCCTCGGATCCGCAGTTCCTCACGCCGGACTACCCAGACGCGGCCAGCCTGGTGCGCCTGTCGGGCAGCGCGCGCTATGCGGCGCCAGAGCCGCGCGGCGAGGCCCTGGTGCTGCGCGTGCTGGCGCGCCTGGACGCCGGTTCGCCGGGGCGCGAGCGGCTGCTGCAGGCGATCTACCCGCTACCGCGCGAGCTGCGCCCGCTGACCCAGCGCGTGGAAGCGGCGAACTTCGACTTCCAGCGCCTGAAGTACCTGCGCGGTTCGCTCAAGCTAACCTTCACCCTGGTGCTGAGTTTCGTGCTGCTGCTGTCGGTGCTGTTCGCCCTGCTCACCGCCTTCGGCGTGGCGCGCCGCCTGGTGGCGCCGATCGGCCGCCTGGCCGCTGCCACGCGCGCGGTGGGCGCCGGCCGCTACGACACGCCCCTGCCCGTGGCCAGCCGCGACGAGCTCGGTTTCCTGCTCGACTCCTTCGGCCAGATGCAGCGCGAGCTGGAGCGCGCCGGCGCGCGTGCCCAGCGCAGCGCGCAGGAGACCGAGGCGCAGCGCGCCTACCTGCGCGCGGTGCTGGAGCATCTTTCCGCCGGCGTGATGGGCGTGGACCGCGACGGCGTGCTGCGCACCGCCAACCGCGCCACCGAGGCCATCCTCGGCGTGGCGCTCACGCGGCACATTGGCCAGCCGCTGAGCGCCATCCGCCACGAGCACCCGGCGCTCGCGCCCCTGCTCGACCCGCTGCTCCGGCACCTGCGCGAGGGCGCGCGCGAGTGGCGCGAGGAGGTGGTGCTGGAGCGCGAGCAAGAGCGCCGCGTGCTGATGCTGCACGGTACCGAGCTGGCCGCCACGCCGGCCGAGGATGCGGGCTATGTCGCGGTGTTCGACGACCTCACCCTGCTCAACCGCGCCCAGCGCGATGCGGCCTGGGCGGAGGTCGCGCGGCGCCTCGCGCACGAGGTGAAGAACCCGCTCACGCCCATCCAGCTCGCCGCCGAGCGCCTGCGGCGTCGCTTCATCGGCCGCCTGCCACAGGACGAGACCGAACTGCTCGACCGCGCCACTCACACCATCGTCGCCCAGGTCGAAGCGCTGAAGTCGCTGGTCAACGCCTTCGGCGACTACGCCCGCCCACCGCAGCTGTCGGCGCGGCCGCTGGCGCTGCACGCCCTGGTGGGCGAGGTGCTGGATCTGTACGAGAACGACCAGCGCCTGCAGCTGACGCGCCGCTTCGCGCCCGAGGAACTGCTGGTGCGCGCGGACGCCGGGCGCCTGCGCCAGCTGCTGCACAACCTCATCAAGAATGCGCTGGAGGCCATCGGCGACAGCCGCAAGCCGCACATCGAGGTGGCGACGCGGCGCATTGCCGAGGCCGGGCGCGCCTTCGTCGAGCTGGCCGTGGCTGACAACGGTCCCGGCCTGCCCGAGGGCTTCGGCGAGCGCTGGTTCGAGCCCTACACGAGCAGCAAGGCGCGCGGCACGGGACTGGGCCTGGCCGTGGTGAAGAAGATCGCCGAGGAACACGGCGGCAGCGTGCGCGCGGAGGTGCGCCCGGACCAGGCCGGCGCAGTCTTCACCCTGCGCCTGCCGCTGGACTGAACGTTGCCGCGCAGACCGGCGGGTGCCTCCGCCGCACCGGATTTCCCGCCGGCCGCGGCAGAATGCCCGGCCCGGCAAACCGCTCCGAAAGGGATAGCGCAAGATGTCCGACATTTCCTCACCTGCGGCCGCCGAGCGGCGCACCGACTGGCGTCAGCTCGCCTGGTTCTTCCTTGCCGCCCTGGTGGTGCTTGCCGCGGGCATGGGTCTGCGCGATCCGTGGCCGGCCGACGAGCCGCGCTTCGCCCTGGTGGCCAAGCAGATGGTGGAGAGCGGCAACTGGCTGATTCCCCACCGCGGCAGCGAGCTGTATTCGGACAAGCCGCCGCTGTTCATGGCGCTGCAGGCGCTGTTCTTCAGCCTCACGCATGTCTGGCGGATCGCCTTCCTGCTGCCCTCCCTGCTCGCCGGCCTGGGCATGCTGGCCCTGGTGTACGACCTCGCGCGGCGCCTGTGGAATCACCGTACGGGGCTCATCGCCGCGACGGCGCTGCTGTGCACTTTTCAATTCGTCTACCAGGTCAAGCGCGCGCAGATCGATCCGACGGTGAGCTTCTTCCTCACCCTGGCCAACTACGGTCTCTTGCGCCATTTCCTGCTCGGACCGGACTGGCGCGCCTACTGGCTGGGTTGCTTCGCCGCCGGCCTGGGTGTGATCACCAAGGGCGTCGGCGTGCTCGCCCTGCTGCTGTTCGCGCCCTATCTGTACGCGCGCTGGCGCGGTTGGCAGGGTTTGGCTGAGGTGCGCGGTGGCACGCTGCGCTGGCTCGTCGGAGGCGCCTGCTTCCTCCTTGCCCTGTCACTGTGGCTGGGGCCGATGCTGCTGGCCGCGCACCTGCACGATGGCCCGGAGTACCGCGCCTACGTGCACGACATCCTGTTCCACCAGACTGCCGGGCGCTACACCGAATCCTGGGACCACCACCAGCCGCCCTGGTACTACCTCGGCGTGATCGGCTTCAGCTGGATGCCCCTGTCGCTGGCCCTGCCCTGGCTGCTGCCGGCGTGGCGCGAGCGCCTGGCCGCGCGCGACGCGCGCCTGCTGCTGCCGCTGGCCTGGATCGCCCTGGTGGTCATCTTCTTCACCTTTCCCAAGGGCAAGCGCGACGTCTACATCATGCCGGCGCTGCCCTGGCTGGCCGTATGCGCCGCCCCCTGGCTGGCGGACCTTGCGCGCCGCACAGGTCCGCGACGCATCGCCCTGGGACTGCTCACGGTGCTCGGCAGCGCGGCGCTGGGAACCGGCCTGGTGGCTCTCCTCGCCCAGCCGAAATTCGCCGCCACGCTGGCGGCCCAGCGCGGCTTCGAGGACGGTGGTGCGGCGCTGTGGAGTCTGCTGCTCGCCCTGGGCGCCGTGCTGCTGGCGGCGGCGGCGTGGGGGCGCCTGCGCCGCGCCGTGCCGGCCCTGCTCGGCGGGCTCGCCGCCATGTGGCTGCTGTGGAGCCTGTGGGCCTATCCGGTGCTGAACGATTCCAGTTCGGCCGTCGGCGTGATGCGCCGGGCCGGCGAGATCATCGGTCCGGATGCGCAGCTCGCCCTAGTGGCCTGGAAAGAGCAGAACCTACTGCACGCCGACCGGCCGGCCGTCGATTTCGGTTTCCAGCAGCACTGGCCGCAGCAGCTGGCCGCGGCTGCCGCCTGGCTGCGGGCAGAGCCGTCGCGCCGCTGGCTGTTCATCCTCGGCGACGCCATGGGCGACTGCGTCGACCGC
>DAOOVM010000011.1:0-26335 GCA_035370085.1 Rhodanobacteraceae bacterium
GTCGGGAGCCATCCTCTCAAGATTCAGCTTGTCCGAAAATCGCCCGGCAGGTCACCACTTCCATTCTTTCAAACCCGTTTCGACTCGTAGGCTCATGGTCGATGATTGTAATGGCAGCTTCCGCCCAAAAGGAGACGTCCGCCGGGTGTGCGTCTGGACGACCCGGGACACACCGGCAAGAACGACTTGCGCGATGGCGATGACGCTACACTTCCCGAGCTCAGCCATCACTGCGAAGAACGTACTGGAAGGCCGGTAGGCCAGATTCTTGGTCCGTGATTGCAGTGGGGTTATTCGAGATGGTGCGCTCCGCGACGCGCCGTGACGCCACGTTCTCCTCGCCGACGATGGCCTCGATGTAGAACGATTGCATGCCCGCGGACTGGTGGAACCCGTTCTTCATTTCCGCGATGGCCCCGGCCACTGCAGCAGTGGCAAGCCCTCGACCACTGCTGGAAGTCTTGGTCATCCGAGTTGAAATTACTTGGTCAGATGGTCGGATATCCGCAGATGTCAGGAGCCGCGCGCGAGGCGCAGCAGTGCGTCGAGCTGGTCGGACGGGAGCGACTTCAGCGTGGCGAGAAGTCCATCGTCTGGCTTGTTCGCCGTAGTTGCGGGGACCTTGCTGTTCAGAAGACCAGTGATTGCCAAGCCATCCTGTCGCGTTAGGTTTGGGACGAAACGCGAGTACACAGTGAACAGCATCTGCGTACTGGCGTGGCCCATCAATTTGGCAATCCACTCGGGATTCTCACCGGAGGCAAGCATTAGCGTTGCCGTCGTGTGGCGGGTCTGGTACGGGCGCCTCCGTGCGATGCCGAGGTATCGCAGGATCGGGTACCAGACGCGGTTGGCGAAATTGTTCGCATCAACGGGATTGCCCTCGCGCGAACAGAACACGTACTCGCTGGTCGGGTGCCGCTGCTCCCATTGCTCCCGCAGTGCCTGCTTCACCATGGGCAGCATCGGTATGTCGCGGAGCGAGGTTTCGGTTTTTGCGTTCTCTTCGGCCTCGCCGCCGGAGAAGGTTTCGCGCACGCGAATAAGTCCCTGGTCGAAGTCGATGTACTTCCACTTGAGGCCGTTGATCTCACCGGTACGAAGGCCAGTGAAGAAGCGGACGGTCACGTAGTGACGGAAATCAGGTCGGATGTCCGTACGGATGCGCTCGACGTCGTCCAGCGAGAAGGGCTCGATCTCGGGACGGCGCGCCTTGAGGCGCTTGATCCCCTTGAATGCATCCGGCAACCCGAAACGCTCGCTGGCCTCGATCATGAACTGGCGTAGGATCGTCATGATCTTGTTGATCCGTGCCGGCGAGAGCTTGCGGCCGGCGCGTCCAGGCCGCTCGGCGAGGGCCGCACGAAATGCGAGGACGTCGGCCTTGGATATTGCCGATAGGGCCTTCTCGCCGAAGGCCGGCAACAGGTGCTTTGTGAAGATGTCATCTACACCCTCGCGGTGCTGGCGCCGCCACTGAGGCGCCATTTCCGCCCGCCACACAATTGAGAAGGCGTCGAACAGGGGTGCCATGGGCATCGTCCCCTCGGGCGCCATCGCAGTGTTTGACGAGACATCGGCGCATGTAGAGGACGACGGCGCTGCGAAACGCGCTGCCCTCGGGCTGTCAGGGAAGGTCGTGCGGTAATCGAAGATCCCCTGTGCGATCTCCTTCGTAATCCGGTTCAACAATGTCTGCGCGCGGCGTCGGTTCTCCGCGGTGTCCGTCAGGGCAGTCTGTTCGCGGCAGCGAACGCCGAGATAAAAGAAGTCGAGATAGAGCGTTCCGGTCTCCGGGCGGGCGCGAATCTTAGCCACGGGCCGTGCCTCCATTGGCCATGGGGATCGGCGGCGCCATTCGGGCCGATGCCTTGCCGATATCGCGCTGGATCGCCTCCCAGATAAAGAGCAGCTTGCGACCGCCAAAGGGCCGGATGTAATGAACTCCCTCCAGGAGCACCGCGTCCTTCAGGCGCGTCCGGATCGTGCGAGCGTCATAGTGGATCCGGCTAGCCAGCTCGTCCGTGGTCAGGTATGTTTGCATGGAACGCCTCCGTTGGCCCTTGTCGACGAACGTCGCTTTAAATCGACATTCGATGGCAATAGTAGACCACAGATGGCGCGTGTCAACTACAAATGTCGCGAATAATCGACGACGTTCATAATTCATTCATAAATGATCCGTTTCAGGCTCGCCGAGCTCATCGCCGACAAGGCATTCCGGGAGCGGCGTGTGGTCTCAATGACCGAGATCGCCGCAGCTACGGGCGTCCATCGCGCTACCTTGTCGAAGATGGCCAACCAGCCCGGCGCCAACGTCGGCACCGACATCGTGGACAAGCTGTGCGAATACTTCGGCTGCGAGGCAGGCGACGTGATGACCTATGTGCCAAATGCCGATCAGGACGACGTAGATGGCCGCGACACGTAGGCGTCTACGCATGCGGACGATCGTGAAGAAGCGCCACTATTGATGCTGGGGTCGTCGAGTGCTGAGGTCATTTCGAGGCAATTCACCGCCTCACGGATACCGCGACGTGTCACAAAACCTGCCACAGACATGCCACAACACCGATTCAGGGCGCGGAATTCTGCGTGGTCGCCGACCAATGCGGTATGCAGCGAAAACAAAAAAACCCCACAAATTGCGGGGTTTTTTTGATGAATCGTGATACCCGATACGGTGGTGGCTAGGGGCGGGATCGAACCGCCGACCTCAGCATTATGAGTGCCGCGCTCTGACCGGCTGAGCTACCTAGCCATGGGGCCATTCTACCCCGCTTCGATCCGGCGTCCCGCACGCCGCGCCCGTGTCGGGGCGGTGTGGCTGGCGCTGTCGATTGCAGGGAGGGTCGGCGATTTTAGTCCGCAGCCCCCCGGTGTCAAGCGCGGCCGCACGCGGGCGGCGCCAGACGCCGGGCCCCGACGTCGCGGCGGTGCCCGGCCCGGGGCGCAGGGCGGCGCTGCGGCGGCCGCCGGGGCGCGCCGGCCACGCGGCGCGCGTCAAGGTCGTCTCGGCGACGGCCGTCTCGGCGACGGCCGTCCCCCGGTCGCCTTGCCTGCGCCTTTGTGCTTGAATCCCCGGCAGCAGGTTTACGGAGTCGGCCGGTGATCGATCCCGATGGTTACAGGCCCAATGTCGGCATCGTTCTGTTGAGCGGGGACGGGCGCGTGTTCTGGGCGCGGCGCGTGAACCGCGACGGCTGGCAGTTCCCGCAGGGCGGCATGCGCAGCGACGAAACGCCGCTGGAAGCGATGTACCGCGAACTGGAGGAGGAGACCGGCCTGCGGCCCGAGCACGTGCAGGTGCTGGGCGCAACGCCGGGCTGGTTGCGCTACCGGCTGCCGCAGCGTTACCTGCGGCGCAACGAGCGGCCGTTGTGCATCGGCCAGAAGCAGGTGTGGTTCCTGCTGCGCTTCGTCGGCAGCGAGGAGCACGTGCGCCTGGACGCCGGCGAGAAGCCCGAGTTCGACCGCTGGTGCTGGGTGGATTTCTGGTACCCGGCCAGTCACGTGGTGTCGTTCAAGCGCCGCGTCTACGAGCGCGCCCTGCGCCAGTTCGCGCCGCTGGTGGAAACCAGCTGCCAGGTGCGGCTCGGGCCCTGGGACGGGGGCGAAGTGGTATCCGCTCTGCTGGCCGGCGCCGGCTGAGACCCGGGATGGCGTCCGCCAGTTATTGACAATCATTCGCATTTGCAGTGGAATGGCCGCAGAGGTCACTCCATGTACGTCTGCATCTGCAACGGGATTACCGACAAGGCCATCCGCGACGCGGCCGCCGCCGGCGTCGCGACCCTGACCGAGCTCACCATGCGCACCGGCTGCGGAGCCAGTTGCGGCAGTTGCGCCGATTTCGCCGCCGAACTGCTGGCCGCGGCGCAGCCGTCAGTACCGCCGGCACGTCCCCTGCCGGTGCCGCTCATCGCCGCTGCCTGACGGCCTGCGGTGGCTCCCGCCGTCCGTCGCGACCGTGGGGACGCGCGAGGGCTGCGCGCCCGGCCGTGCAGACGTCACGGGTCGCGCCTATAGTGGCCAGTCCACGCCATCGGGAGCCACGCCATGCAGGGCGACGCCACGGTCATCCAGCATCTCAATCGCGCGCTGTTCAATGAGCTGACCGCGATCAACCAGTACTTCCTGCACGCCCGCATGTTCCGCAACTGGGGGCTGAAGGAGCTGGCCGAGCACGAGTACAAGGAATCGATCGACGAGATGAAGCACGCCGATCGGCTGATCGAGCGCATCCTCTTCCTGGACGGTCTGCCCAATCTGCAGCAACTGGGCAAGTTGCTGATCGGCGAGACGCCGCGCGAGGCCTTGCAGTGCGATCTGCGCCTGGAGCAGGCCGCCGTGCCCGACCTCAAGGCAGCCATCGCCCACGCCGAGCAGGCGGGCGATTACGTCAGCCGCGATCTGTTCGCCGCCATCCTCGCCTCGGAAGAGGAGCACATCGACTGGCTGGAAACCCAGCTGGGCCTGATCGAGCGCCTCGGTGAAACGGCCTACCTGCAGACCAAGCTCGGCAGCTGAGGCGCTCAGGCGCCGCTGCGCGCCAGCAGGTTCTTCAGCTCCACCGCCACGCGGCCGTATTCCTGCGTCAGGTCGCGCACCACGCCGACCGGATCGGCGAGCGCGGCGCTGCGCGCCTCGTGCTCGATGCGCTTGGCCAGCTCGGCCAGCTTGAGCGCGCCGAGGTTGGCGCTGGTGGACTTCAGCGAGTGAGACGGGGCGATGAGGGCGCTCACGTCCTGACGACCGGCCGCCTGCTGCAGCAACTGGATGTTCTTGGGCGTGTCCTCCAGGTAGACGCGCACGAGGGCGGTGAACTCCTCGCCCATCACGTCGAGCAGGTCGCGGATCACCTCCTGGTCGAGCGCGCCCGCGCCGGGTCGATTGAGCGGTTCAAGCGCCTCCAGCCCTTCCGCCAGCGCCACTGGCGCCGCGCGCGCCGCCAGCGGTGCGGCCGCTACCGGAGCGGTGGCGCGCGCGGCCGGCGGGGCGGCTTTCGCTCCGTCGGCAGGGCGTGTGCGGCTGCTGGCATCCTTGGGCAGCCACTTGCGCAGGGTCTGGTCCAGCAGCCCGCGATTGAGGGGTTTGGTCAGGTAATCGTCCATGCCCGCGGCGAGGCACTTCTCGCGGTCGCCGGCCATGGCATTGGCGGTCATGGCGATGATCGGCACGCGCGCCGCGCGCCCTTCGCCCTCGACGATACGGCGCGCCCGGGTGGCGGTGTACCCGTCCATCACGGGCATCTGGCAGTCCATCAGCACGAGGTCGAAGCGGCCCTTCTCCAGCTTGTCGAGCGCCTCCTTGCCGTTTTCGGCCACCTCGATGCTGAGTCCGAGCAGGCCGAGGATGCGCTGCGCGACCTGGCGGTTGACCATGTTGTCCTCGACCAGCAGCACGTGGCCCGCCAGTGGCTGCGCGGCGGTCGGGGCCGCGGCGATCTGCACCTCCGGCCCGGTATCCAGCGCCGCGATGGGGCGGGCCTCGCTGGCGTCCTCGACCTCCAGCAGTTTGAGCAGGGCGCTGCGCAGCTCCAGCTCCGTGCAGGCGGCCGGCAGCACGGCCGCGCGCGCCTCGCCGCGCAGCTCGGCCGGAGGCGCCTCCGCGCCGGCCAGGAACACCACGCGCAGGCGCTCCAGCAGCGGCTCGCGCGCGATATTGCGCAACAGCGTGAGCGGATTGCCGCGCATGCTGCCGAGGTCCACCACCATCAGCTCGTAGGCCCAGTTCTCGCCCATCTGCGCTGCGCTGCGTAGCTTGGCCAGGGCCTCGGCCGCGACATTGGTCGCCAGCAGCGGCATGCCCCAGGCGCTGAAGTGGCCGGACAGGCGCCGCTGCAGCGCCGCGTCGTCACACACCAGCAGTGCACGCGCGCCGTGCAGATCGCGGCGCTGGCTGACGTCGCCGTGGGCCTTGAGGAAGGGCACGCTGAACCAGAACAGCGAGCCACGCCCCAGTTCCGACTTCACGCCGATCTTGCCGCCCATGAGGTCGACCAGGCGCTTGCAGATCACCAGGCCGAGACCGGTACCGCCGTGGATGCGCGTGGTCGAGGTATCGGCCTGGGAGAAGGCCTGGAACAGGCGCTCGGCCGCGGCCGGGGCGATGCCCACGCCGGTGTCCTGCACCTCGAACAGCACCTCGCTGTGCGTGCGCGTCTCGCCGCGCTTGGACACGCGCACGCGGATGCTGCCCTGCTGGGTGAACTTGATGGCGTTGCTGACCAGATTGGTGAGGATCTGGCGCAGGCGCACGGGATCGCCGCGCACCGCCACGCGCACCCCCGGATCGATCTGCACCGACAGTGCCAGCCCCTTGTTCTCGGCCGCCTTCTCCATCAGGCGGCGCACGGCATCGAGTACCTCGCGCAGGTTCAGGCCGACGGTTTCCAGCTCCAGCTTGTTCGCTTCGATCTTGGAGTAGTCGAGGATGTCGTCGACGATGCGCAGCAGTTCGCGTGCAGAGCAGTAGGCTGTCACCACGTAGTCGCGCTGGTCGGGACCGAGCGGCGTCCCCAGCACGATGTCCAGCAGGGGGATGATGCCGTTGAGAGGCGTGCGGATCTCATGGCTCATGGTGGCCAGGAATTCGCTCTTGGCGAGCATCGCGGCCTCGGCGTCCTGCTTGGCCTGCATGAGCTGCTGCTGCACATGGCGCAGCTGGTCCAGCTCGGCCATCAGACTGGCGGCGTTGGGCACGGTGATGGCGTCGGCGGAGACCGCGGGCCGCGCCCCCTCGCCGCGCGCTTGCGCCACCGCGGGCAGGGGCGTGGCGGCGCTGCGCCGCACCTGCACGTAGGCGAATTCGGCCGCCAGCACGGCCACCAGCACCAGCGGCGCCAGCCAGTAGCCGTGCGGCGGCGGCAACAGCAGGAGGATGGCCAGTGCGGCGGTCACGCCGCCGATGGCTCCCCCCGTTGCCAGCGCCCGGGCCGCGAATTGCCTGCGATCGTCCACCCTGCCCTCCTCGTCGGTTCCCCTGTCCCGTCGCGCGACCGCGGCGGCGGCGACGGCACCCGTGTGCACGCCGCGACTGCCGTCAGGGCGCGGCGGCGCGGAAGTCGTAGTTCAGTTCCTGGTCCGCCTGCTGCACGAAATTGCCCTGGATGTAGTCGACGCCGGCCGACCACAGCTGGGCCGCACTCTGCGCGTCCTCGACCTGCGGGGCGATGACGCGCCGACGGCGTTCGTGCGCCTGCGCCACCAGCGTGCGCATCTCCTCGCGGCGCTCGCCCAGGTAACCCGGTGCCAGGCGGATGAAGTCCAGCATGAGGGCATCCAGCCAGGTCGCGACCGCGGCACTGGCGTCGACGCCGCCCAGGGCCAGCAGTACGCCCTGTTCGTGCAGGCTGGACGAGAAGGCGACCAGCGACTGCAGCGTGGCGTCGTCGACCGGGTCGAGGACGCGCAGCTCCAGCACCAGGCGGCTGCCGTCGATCCGCCGCGTCTCCAGTTGCTGGCGCAGCCAGGCCAGATGGGCCGGATCGAGCACACTGAGCACGGACTGCGCGGCGAAGATGCGCACTGGGCGGCCGGCGCGGGCGCGCTCGGTCAGCACCATCAGGCAGCGCGTGAGCACCCAGCGGTCGATCTCGCCGATGAGTCCGGCGCGTTCGGCCACGGGCACCACCTCGGCCGCGGTATGCAGCACGCCGCCGTCGCCGCGCAGGCGCAGCAGGGCCTGGAATTGTTCTTCCTCGTCGCCGGCCAGCGAGGCGATCGGCTGGAACAGCAGTTGGAAGGCGTCCGCGCGCAGCGCCGACTGCAGGGTTTCCAGCAGCAGTGTCTCGCGGTCCGGCCGCGGCCGGTACAGGCCGACGTGGCCGCCGCCGGAGCGGCGCGCGTCGCCGAGCGCGCGCTCGGCGGCGTTGAGCATGGCCCCGGCGTCGCCCAGGTCTGCGGCGAAGGGGCAAATGCCGAAGCCCAGTTCCACCGTCACGGCGCCGGCGCCGGGATCGAAGCCCTCGCGCGCGACGCGGTCGCGCAGGGTGAGGCCACGCTGCTTGAGGATCTCGCCGTCGGCATCGGGGCTCAGCACCAGGAAGCTTGCGTCGCCGAAACGCGCGACCAGCTCGCTGGCTTCCACGTGGGCGGCGAGGAAGGCGCCAACCTGCGCCAGCAGCGCATCGAAGGCGATGAGGCCGAGCTTCTCGCGCAGCGTCGCCGCGCCGTCGATCTCGGCCAGCATCAGGCCGCCGCGCAGGCGGCTGGCCTCGTCGGCGAGATGGGCGTTGAGGCGGTCGAGCAGGAAGGCGCGGTCGTACAGACCGCTGACCGCGTCGCGCGGGTTGTGCAGCTGGCTGCGCCGCGCCAGGTGGCGGGCGCGGCGCAGGCGGTTGGTCACCGCCGAAATCAGGTGCTTGGGCCGGATCGGCTTGGACAGGAAGTCGTCGCCGCCGGCACTGAGCGCCTCGAAGTGCTTCTCGGTGTCGTTCTCTCCGGACAGAAACACGATCGGCGTGGACACGAATTCCTCGCGCTCGCGGATGATCGCGGTCAGCTCCATGCCGTCGCAGTCGGGCATGTGCAGGTCCATGAGGATCAGGTCGGGCCGGAAGCGCTCCAGCTCGTCCAGCACGCTCAGGGCCTCGGTCACCATGCGCGTGGCCATGCCGGCCTTGCGCAGGATCGACTCGGCGAAGATCGCCTGCGAGCGATCGTCCTCGACGATGAGCACGCGGAAGGGGTCGTCGGTCTCCGCCTCGGTCAGTTCGGCCACACGCGCCATGATGTCGGCCGAGGCCACCGGCACGGTGACGAAGGCGTCGGCGCCGGCACGCATGGCGCGCAGGCGCACGGCGAGGTCGCCCAGTTCGGACAGGGCCAGCAGGGCCAGGCGGTGGCTGACGCGTGCGCGCGCGGTGCGCAGCGCCTCGCCGATGGATTCGAGCTCGCCGAGGAAGGCGGCGTCCAGCAGCACCAGGTGCGGCGGCAGCGCGCCGAGCATCTCGCGCAGCTCCTCGCTGTTGTCGAACAGGCTGAGCTCGTAGCCGGCGAGCTCGAGCTTCTGGTCGATCTCGCAGGCCAGCGCATTGCCGTCGGTGAGGTGGTAGATCTTGCGCGGCGCACCGCGCGCCGGGGCCGCGCCGGTCGCGCGCGCCGGCTCGGCCGTCGCTGCGGCGGTGGGCGCGGCGGCTGCTGCGACTGGCGTCGCCGGTGCCGCCGCGACGGCCGCTGCCGGGACGGGCGCCGCGGTCGTGACGCCGAAGCGCTTCCAGTAGTCCGCGGGGGCGACGAGTTGCAGCGGGAAACCGTTGTCGCTGCGGTCGATCGCCTCGCTGCCGCCGCTCGCCGCTGCTGCCGCCGCCGGCACCGGCCCGGCGTTGCCCGACGCATCCACCGACTGCAGCAGCTCGAGGAAGGCCTGGGTGTGCTCCGCGTCGGGGAGGTCCACGCGCTCGACGAATTCGGCGAGGAAGGTTTCCAGTGCGAACAGGCGTTCGCCCAGGTCGAGCAGGCCGTAGCGGCCGCAGGCGCCGGCCAGGGTCTGCAGTTCGCGGAACAGCAGGTTGAGCGCGTTGATGTCCCAGCCTTCGCTGGCCAGGCGCTGGCCGCGGCGCAGCAGCGTATCCAGCCGACGCGGCAGGTGGCGCAGGAACGCCTGGCGCAGCTCCGCATTCTGCTGGGAATCGTCCTGCCTGTGCATGCCCCGCCCGCGCCGTTCCCGGTCGCGGCCACTATAGCGCGCGCTGCGCGCGGCTAGAAAGGCTTCACGACGACCAGCACGACGATGCCGATGAGCAGCAGCGCGGGCACCTCATTGAACACGCGCAGCCAGCGCGAGGAGCGCGTGCAGGCGTCCGCGGCGAACTGGCGCGTCATGCGCACCAGCAGGCCGTGGTACGCGTACAGGCCGAACACCAGCAGGAGCTTGGCGTGCAGCCAGTGGTTCTGGGCGAGGTAGCCAGGGGCATTGACCAGCCACCAGCCGAGCGTGGCGAAACCGAAGATCGCGGTGAGCGCCGCGCCGATGTGCGTGATGCCGAGCAGGCGCCGCTCCATCACCTTCAGGCGCTCGCGCACCGCGGACTCGGTCGCCTCGGTGTGGTAGATGAACAGGCGTGGCAGGTAGAACAGGCCGGCGAACCAGGCCACCACGGCGACGATGTGCAGGGCTTTGAGCCAGAGCATGACGACTCCCGCGCGGCGGCAGCCGCGGCGCGCGGAGTATACGGAGCCGCTGCGGCCGCCGCCGCCTCGCGGCGTTCGGCTTGACGGGGCGGGAGGGCGGGGCTATAAGGCCGCCTCCTGTCGCCGACCGCCGCGCGCGGTGCCGCCCAGCGGCGTATCCCCATGGTCCGCATCCCAGCCATCCCGCAATTGGTGGTCCGCCCGCACGAGCCTGCGCGCATGCGCCGACTGCTCGCGCTGGCGGCCCTGCTGTGGGCCGTGTCGCTGGCCATCGCCGGCGGCATCGGCTGGCGCATCGGTCACCGCCCGCTGGTCGCGGTCGAGGATGCGCAGAACAAGGTGTTGCGCGCCGACATCGACACCCTGCGCCAGCGCATCGCCGTGCTCGAGCGGGCCGAGCAGATTGGCAAGGTGGCCGCCAACGATCTGCAGCAGAGCCTGCGCGACCGCGACGAGGAGATCGCCGGCCTGCGCGCCGACCTCGCCTTCTACGGCCGACTGGTCGGCGGCGGCGCG
Source organism: Rhodanobacteraceae bacterium (assembly GCA_035370085.1). Classification (GTDB taxonomy): domain Bacteria; phylum Pseudomonadota; class Gammaproteobacteria; order Xanthomonadales; family Rhodanobacteraceae; genus Tahibacter. The sequence continues at coordinate 10,653 of DAOOVM010000011.1, forward strand.
CGCCGTGAGGGCTTGGCCGTGCACAGCGTGCAGGTGAAGGCGGTGCCGAACTCGCGCGCCTGGAACGTCACGGTGACGCTCACGCAGAATCTGAAGCGCTCGCAGATCACCAGCGGACGCCTGCAGCTGGCCGTGGAGGGCGTGGCCGGGCAGCAGCTCAAGGCCCTGCCCTGGAGCGAGCTGGCGGGTTCCAGCGACGCCGCCGGGCTGCCGTTTTCCTTCAAGTACTTCCAGCAGGTGACGGGGACCGTCATGCTGCCGGAGGGGTTCACACCGAACCGCGTGCGCGTGCTGGTGGATGCCGGCGGCGAGGCGGGGCGGATCGATCAGGGGTTTGCCTGGGCGGATGCACAGGCCACCGAGGAGAACAGCAATGTTCAGCAGCAACAAGAAGGCGGCGGCACCGTTCGGTAGCACGACCCTGATCGCCAAGGGCACCGTGGTGCGCGGCGACATCAGCTTCGGTGGCGCGCTGTACCTGGAGGGGCGCGTGGAGGGTACGCTGCGGGCCGAAGGCGGCGAGGCGGTGCTGACCCTGTCCGATCAGGGCGCGGTACACGGCGAGATCCACGCGCCGCGCGTGACCATCAACGGCGAGGTACGCGGCGACATCCATGCCGGCGAACGCCTGGAGCTGGCCGGCGCGGCCCGCATCGAGGGCAATGTCTACTACAAGGTGCTGGAGATGGCCGCCGGCGCCCAGGTGAATGGCCGCATGGTGCACCAGGCCGAGGTGCCCAAGCAGTTGCCGCGCCCGCAGTCGGACGAGGCCGCCGAGCCCGCCGGCGCGAGCGCGGCCAAGGCCTGAGCGGGCGGCGGCCGCCTGCGCCGGTCCGCGCTCTTGCGGGGGCGGCGGACCGCCCCCATGCTAGGCGCATGAACGCGACCCCCACCTACCTCGACGCCACCGAGGCGCCTCTGCTCGTCACCGACGCGGCGGCGCGCAAGGTGCGCGAACTCATCGCCGAAGAGGGCAATCCCGCCCTGAAGCTGCGCGTCTACATCAGCGGCGGCGGCTGCTCGGGCTTCCAGTACGGCTTCAGCTTCGACGAGGAGCGCGCCGAGGACGACCTGGCCGTGCACAAGGACGGCATGACCCTGGTGGTCGATCCGCTGTCCCTGCAGTACCTCGCCGGCGCGGAAATCGACTACAGCGAGTCCCTCTCCGGCGCGCAGTTCGTGATCCGCAATCCCAATGCCAAGACCACCTGCGGCTGCGGCAGCTCCTTCACGGTCTGAGGCCATGAGCTCGCACGAGCGCAGCCGCGACAACGTCTTTGCCGCGCTGGCCCTCGACCGTCTGGCAGAGCGCCGCGACGATGCCGACTGGCTGCGCGCCGGCGTCGACGGCGGCCGCGCGCGCTTCCTGCTCCTGCGCGCCGACGGCCGTGCCCTGGTCGATGCGCAGATGCGCGGCCTGCGCGTACTCAGCACCGGCGAGCGCGAGCGCCTGCTTGGCGCCGCCGAATCCACCTTCCTGGGTGCCGCCGACGAGACCCTGCATTTCGCCCTCAGTGCCGACGACGCGGCGGCCGAGCGCGTGGCGGCCGAACTGGGAGCCAGCTTCCTGGACCTGCGCAGCGCCGGGCTGAAGCTGCCGGGATTCGACGCCGGCCTGTTCGCCTACGCCCGCGCCCTGGCGCACTGGCAGTCGCGCACCGGCTGGTGCAGCGCCTGCGGCGGCCGCAATGCCTTCCTCTCGGCAGGACATCGCGCGCGCTGCACGGCCTGCGGCGCAGAGCACTTCCCGCGCACCGATCCGGCCGTGATCATGCTGGTCACCTGGCGCGACGCCTGCCTGCTCGGGCGCCAGCCAAGCTGGGCGCCGGGGCGCTGGTCGACCCTCGCGGGCTTCGTCGAGCCCGGCGAGACGCTGGAGGACGCCGTGCGGCGCGAAGTGCGCGAGGAGGCCGGCGTGCGCGTGGGCGATTGCGAGTACCACTCCTCGCAGCCCTGGCCGTTTCCCGCTTCGCTTATGCTGGGCTTCACTGCACGCGCGGATGATCCGCACATTGCGGTCGGGGCGGAGCTGGCCGAGGCGCGCTGGTTCGAAGCGGACGACCTGGTACGCGGCCTGGCCGAGCGCAGCGTGGTGCTGCCTCCGCCTTTGTCGGTGTCCTATCGCCTGATCGAGCACTGGCTGCGCGCGAGCGCGGGGCTCGAACTGGGCGCGCTGATGCACGACGAACCCTGGCTGACGCCGCGCCGCGGCTGAGCCGATCTTCGCGCCGCTGGCGCCCCGTTCGGGGCGGGCTACAATCGCGGCGACTTCCCCAGCCGCGTCGCCATGGCCATCAAACTGCTCGTCGTCCTCGTGGTGCTGGCCCTGGCGCAGGGCCTGCCCGACCTCGCCCGCATGCGCGACTTCAGCCGCCTGCGTGTGTGGGTGGCCCTGCTCGGGCGCCGCGGCGACGTGCTGCAGAGCTTCCTCGCCCTGGTCGTGCCGGTCGCGCTGTGCGCCCTGCTGCAGTGGTGGCTGAGCGGCCCGCTGTTCGGCCTGCTCGGTGTCGCCTTCGCGGTCTGTGTGCTGTGGTTCGCCTGGGGCCCAAGGGACTTGGGCCAGGACATCGAGGCGGTGCTCAAGGCGCCGGACAGCGAGCGCCGCCGCGCCGCGGCACAGGCGCTGCGTCCCGAGGGCGAGGAGGCGGCGCTGCCCTGGCAGGCGGCCGCCTTGGTCGAGGCCAGTTTCCGCAGCGCGCTGCAACGCTGGTTCGGGGTGCTGTTCTGGTTCCTGCTGGCCGGTCCGGCTGGCGCCCTGGCCTACCGGCTGGCGCAGGTACTGGCCTGGGGCGCGCTGCTCGACGGCGAGCAGGCCGCGGCCGGACGCGACTTCGCTCGTCGCCTGGCCCGGCTGCTGGATTGGGCCCCGGCGCACCTGATGGCCCTGGCGATGGCGGTGGCCTCCGACTTCGATGCCGTGTTCCACAGCTGGCGCGCCCACCACGACGCCGCCGGCAAGGGCTACTTCACCCTGGATCTTGGCTTCCTCGGCGCCATCGCCCGCGCCGGCGTCGATGCCGACGTGGTGGCCGGCGACGGCTATGCCGAGGATGTGGACGATCCGCTGGTCGAGCTCGACGACGCGCGCCACCTGCTGGTGCGCGTGCTGATCGTGTGGCTGGCGGCGACCGCGGTGTTCGCCCTCGGCGGCTGGTTCAACTGAGCCGCCGCGGGCGGCCTCAGGCCGCGTGCAGCACCGTGTCGATGATCTGGCGCGCGGCCAGGGGGCGGCCGAGCTGGCGCGCGTGCTCGCGCAGCGAGGCGAGCTTGTGCGGCTGGTCCAGCAGCAGGCGCACGCGCCACTCCAGCGCCACCGCGTCCACCGCCTTCAGCGCCGCGCCCTGTTCGAGCAGGTAGTCGCAGTTGCGCTCCTCCTGCCCGGGAATGGGCGCGTGCACGATCATGGCCAGGCCCATGGCCAGGCACTCCGCCGTGGTGAGGCCACCGGGCTTGGTGATCGCCACGTCGCTGGCGGCCATGAGCTCGGCCACGCGCTCGGTGTAGCCCAGCGGCAGCAGCTGCCCGGGGTGCGCGCGCGCCAGCGCCTGCAGTGCGGTCAAGGTCTCGGCATTGCGCCCGGCCAGGGCGATGAGCTGCAGGCGCGGATCCAGGCGCAGCAGGCGCTCGGCCACGTCCTCCAGGCCGCCGAGGCCGGCGCCGCCGCCCATCAGCAGGAAGGTTGGTCGCGCAGCGTCCAGGCCGAAGGCGCGGGCGCACTGCGCCCTCGCGTGCGGCGCGGCGAAGCTCGGCATGATCGGGATGCCGCTGGCGTGCACGCGGCCGTAGGGCAGGCCGCGCGCGAGCATGCGCTGCGCCACCTCGGCGTTGGCGGCGAAATAGCCGGCAAGGTCGGGCACCACCCACAGCGCGTGCAGATCGAAGTCGGTGACCTGCACAAAGACCGGAACGTGGAGGCGCCCGCGGCGCTGCTCGTGCATGAGCAGTTCCGCCGGCAGGAAGTGTGTGCAGACGATGGCGTCGGGCGCGAAGGCGGCGATGGCCTCGCGCAGCTTGCGCGTATTGAGGCGCTCCACCAGCCGGCGCAGCCGCGACAGCGGCGCGGCCGGGCGCGCACGGTCGGTGATCTGGTACAGCTTGGCCCACAGCAGCGGATAGCGTGTGACCAGGTGCAGATAGGTTTCGGTGTAGAGCGTGCGGAAGCTGTGCGGCACGCAGTCCATCACGTCCAGGTGCTGCGCGGTGGCGCCGAAGTCGGCCGCGGCCGCTGCCACCAGCGCCTGCGCCGCGCGCACGTGACCGGCACCGGCCGACACGCTGAGCACCAGGATGCGCCGACTGGTTCGTCCGCCGTGACTCACGCGGCGTCTCCGCGCAGGGCACGCACCTTCGCCTCCAGCGCCGCGGCGCTGGCCTCGTGCGGCGGCACCGCCTCGCCGATGGCCAGCCCGATGTGCGCGCGGAAGCGCCGCGGCAGGCGCGCGCGGCCGAGGAAGGAGTCGCGCCGGCTGAACACCGAACCCCACAGGCCGCGCAGGGCCACTGGCACCACCGGCACCGGGCGGCGCGCCAGCACGCGCTCCACGCCCGGGCGGAAGCGCGCGAGTTCGCCGTCGAGGGTGAGGCCGCCCTCGGGGAAGATGCCCACCACTTCGCCCGCGGCCAGTGCGGCGTCGATCTCCTCGAAGGCACGCGCCATCAGCGCCGGGTCCTCCTTGGCGCCGGCGATGGGAATGGTGCGCGCCTGGCGGAAGATGAAGCGCAGCAGCGGGATGTTGTGGATCTTGTAGTACATGACGAAACGCATCGGCCGGCGCACCTCGCCCATGACGATCAGGGGGTCGACGAAGCTGACGTGGTTGCAGACGATCAGCGCCGGGCCTTCCTCGGGCACCTGGTGCAGGCCGCTGGATTCCACCCGGTACAGCGTGCGCACGATCAGGTACGAGAGGAAGCGCATGAAGAACTCGGGCACCAGGGTGTAGATGTACACCGCCACCGCGGCGTTCAGCAGCGCCGTGATCAGAAACAGCTGTGGCAGGGTCATGCCGAGCTTCTGCAGGCCGATGCCCACCACGGCGGCCAGCACGATGAAGATGGCGTTGAGCACGTTGTTGCCGGCGATCACGCGCGACAGCTCGTGGCGCGCGGCGCGGCTCTGCACCAGGGCAAACAGCGGCACGATGTAGAAGCCGGCGAAGAGGCCGATCAGGGTGAAATCCAGGGCGATGCGCCAGTGCCCGGGCGCGGTGACGAAGGCCCAGGGACCCAGTCCCGTGAGCGTGGCGGCGTGCGGGCGGGCGAAGTACAGATCCAGGCCGAACAGGGTCAGCCCGATCGAGCCCAGCGGCACCAGGCCGATCTCCACCTTGTGCCCCGACAGGCGCTCGCACAGCAGCGAACCCGCGCCCACGCCGATCGAGAACAGCGTCAGCACGAGGATGGTCACGCCCTCGGTGCCGCCAAGGAACTCGGTCGTGTAGAGCGGCAGGTTGGCGGTGAACACGCCGCCGAAGAACCAGAACCAGGAAATGCCGAGCACGCTGTGGAACACCGTGCGGTTGCGCGCGACGAAGCCCAGGGCGCGCCAGGTTTCCGCCAGTGGGTTCCAGTTGAAGCGCAGGTCGGGCACGGCCGCGGGCGCGGCGGGGATCTGCCGGCTGACGAGGTACCCGGCCACGGCGATGGCCAGCACGGCCACAGAGGCCAGGGTGGGACCGCTGCCGCTCACTGCCATGAGCGAGCCGCCGAGCACCATGCCCAGCAGGATCGCCAGCGAGGTGCCCATCTCCACCATGCCGTTACCGCCCACCAGCTCGGCCGGTTCCAGCGCCTGCGGCAGGATGGCGTACTTGATCGGCCCGAACAGGGTGGAGTGCAGGCCCATCAGGAACAGCACGACCAGCAGCAGAGTGGCGTCGTGGGTGTGGAAGCCCCACGCGGCCAGTGCCATGGCGGCAATCTCGAACAGCTTCACGTAGCGGGTGATGCGCGCCTTGTCGTACTTCTCGGCGAGCTGGCCCGCGCTGGCCGAAAACAGGAAGAACGGCAGGATGAACAGGGCCGGGGCGAGATTGGAGTAGAAGGTCACCTCCCCGCGCGGCAGGCCCATCTGGAACGCCACCAGGACCAGGGTGGCGTAGCGGAACACGTTGTCGTTGAACGCCCCGAGCGCCTGGGTCCAGAAGAACGGGGCGAAGCGCCGCGTACCGAGCAGCGCGAACTGGTTGGATGCGGACATGCGGACTCCCTGGGTGCGGGCGAGCTTAACAAAGCCTGAGATCGGCCCCGCATCGCGCTGCAGGGGCCGGGGCGAGCCGATACACTGCGCGCCTCGCGCCCGCGCCGCCCGGGCGGCGCCCCGCCGTATTCGCAAGGATTCCCATGCCGTCCACCTTCCGCCGCTCCTCCCTGTTCCTGGCCTGTGCCCTGTTGCTCGGTGCCGGTGCCGTGTCCGCCGAGGCCCTGGTCAAGCCGGTGCCGCAGCCGGCGCTGGGCCGCCTGCCGGCCGAGCAGGCGCGCGAACTGACCGAGGCGCGCAAGGCCTTCGACGAGGCGCGAGTGAACCTGGTGGGCGATGCGCTCGCCCAGGCCTATGCCCAGCTGGGCGTGATCTACGGCCGCGCCGGCCTGCACGAGGAAGCCGCCGTGGCCCTGGCCGATGCCGCGGCGCTGGCGCCCAACGACGGCCGCTGGCCCTACCTGCAGGGCGTGCTCGAACACCTGCGCAAGAACGAGCCGGCGGCGCGCGCGGCCTTCGAGCGCGCCTACGCGCTGGACAAGACCTACGTGCCCATCCGCGTGGCCCTGGCCACGGCGCTGCTGGAGCAGGGCGCGGCGGATCGGGCGGGGCAGCTGGTGGAGGAGTATCTCGCCGCGCACCAGGACCAACCCAAGCTGTACGCGCTCAAGGGCGACCTGGCCCTGCGCCAGCGCCGCTACGCCGAGGCGGCGGCCGCGCTGCAGCAGGCGCTCAAGCTCGATCCCGGTGCGGACAAGCTGTACGGCCCGCTGGCCGAGGCCCTGCAGGGACAGGGCGACGCTGCCGGGGCCGCCGCCGCGCGTGCCAAGGCCGGCGCCACCCCACCGCGCCTGATCGATCCGCTCGGCATGAGCCTGGCGGTCGCCCCGGCCGCGCCGGCGAAGGCAGACAGCGACACGCCGATGCAGCAGGCGGCATTCTTCCTAGCCGCGCGCCAGTACCCGACGGCGCGCGCGCAGCTCGATCTCGCCCTCAAGGCCAACCCGCAGGACAGCGCTGCGCTGGCGCTGTATGCGCGCGTGGAGGCGGCGGCGGGCGACACCGTGGCGGCGCAGCACCGCGCCGAACAGGCGCTCCAGCTGGCCCCGAACGATGCCCTGGCCCTGCTCACCCAGGGCGTGGTGCGCGAGAGCGCCGGCGACGAGGCGGCAGCCCAGTCCTGGTATGCCAAGGCGATCGCCGCCAACGCGGAGCTCACCGAACCGCACCAACTGCTGGGCAACGCGGCGATGCGCGCCGGACAGTACGCCCGCGCCGCCGAACAGTACCGCGCGCTGGTCCGCCTGGAACCGCTGCGCGGCGACGCCTACGCGCAGCTCGCCGCGGCGCTGAGTGCCGACGGCAAGTGCCAGCAGGCGGCCAAGGAGTTGGGCGATTCCCTGCGCGAACACCCGCGCCTGGCCCTGCTGGTGCAGGTGCAGGCGCGTGTGGTGGCCAGCTGCCGCGCCAGCACGGCGCAGGATCGCGCCGCGGCGCGCGAGCGCGCCAAACAGCTCTACCGGCAGTTGCCGACGCCGGGCAACACCGAAGCCCTGGCGCTGGCCGCAGCCGCCAACGGCGAGTGGGACGATGCCACGCAGCTGCAGGGGGCGGCGATCTTCGATGCGGTGAAGGGCGGCGACGCGGCCGAGATTGCCCTGTACAAGGTGTTCTTCCAGCAGTTCCAGGCCAAGCAGCTGCCCGAGCGACCCTGGCCGCCGCAACACCCCTACTTCCACCCGGCCCGCCTGGCGCCGGTGCCGCCGGACGCCGAGCCCAAGCCGGCTCAGCCCTAGCTCGCCGCCCGCGGCGCCCAGTGCGGCCGATCGTGCTTCAGCGGCCGATGGCGCGGTGGCCGATGTCGCGGCGGAAGAACATGCCGTCGAAGTGGAGGCGCCGCGCCGCCTCGTAGGCCAGGCGCTGTGCCGCGGCCACGTCCTGGCCCAGGGCGCACACGGTCAGCACGCGGCCGCCGGCACTCACGGCGCGGCCCTGGGCATCCAGGAGCGTGCCGGCGTGGAAGACCTTGACGTCGGCGGCGGTCGGCGCCTCCAGTCCGTGAATGACCCCGCCCAGGCGCGGTGAGGCGGGATAGCCCGGTGCGGCGAGCACGATGCCCAGGGCCGGTCGCGGGTCCCAGGCGATGCTGACCTGGTCCAGGCGGCCGTCGAGCGCCGCTTCGAGGATGTCGACCAGGTCGGACTTGAGGCGCAGCATGATCGGCTGCGTTTCCGGATCGCCGAAGCGCACGTTGAACTCGATCACCTTGGGCGCGCCCTCGGGCGTGATCATGAGGCCGGCGTAGAGAAAGCCGATGAAGGGTGCTCCCTCCGCGGCCATGCCGGCGAGCGTGGGCTCGATCACCTCCTTGAGAATGCGTCGCTCCACCGCGGGCGTGACCACCGGGGCCGGCGAGTAGGCGCCCATGCCGCCGGTATTGGGACCGAGGTCACCCTCGTCGCGGCGCTTATGGTCCTGGCTGGTGGCCATGGGCACCGCGCGGCGGCCGTCGCTCACCACGATGTAGCTGGCCTCCTCCCCGGCGAGGAACTCCTCGATCACCACGCGCGCCGACGCCTCGCCGAAGGCCTTGGCGCCCAGCATGTCGTGCAGCGCCAGCTCGGCATCGGCCAGGGTCAGCGCCACCACCACGCCCTTGCCGGCGGCCAGGCCGTCGGCCTTGATGACGATGGGCGCGCCCTGCTGGCGCACGTAGGCGAGCGCACGCTCCAGTTCGGTGAACACGGCGTAGCGCGCGGTGGGAATGTTGTGACGCGCGAGGAAGTCCTTGGCGAAGGCCTTGGATCCCTCCAGCTGCGCGGCGATGCGGCGCGGGCCGAAGCAGCGCAGGCCGGCGGCGCGGAAGCGGTCCACAACGCCGGCCACCAGTGGGCCTTCCGGGCCGACCACGGTCAGGTCGATGTGCTCCTCACGCGCCAGGCGCAGCAGGCCGTCGATGTCGCTGGCCTGCACCTCGGCGTTGCGCAGGCCGTGCTCGCGCGCGGTGCCGGCATTGCCCGGCGCCACGATCACCTCGCTGACGCGGTGCGACTGCTTGAGTTTCCAGGCCAGGGCGTGTTCGCGCCCGCCGGAGCCGATGACGAGGATCTTCATGGTGCAATTCCGCCGTGGGCAGGGTGCCCCGGGTCAGGGGGGCGATTCGCGCCACCGGCGCGAATGGGGAGTGGAGAACAAGGCAGCAAGCGGGCGCTCGCAGCACGCGCTCCGCGCATGATGCCGCACGGCGGCATCAATGCCGGAAGTGCCGCACGCCGGTGAACACCATGGCCATGTCGTGTTCGTCCGCCGCGGCGATCACCTCGGCGTCGCGCATTGATCCGCCCGGCTGGATCACGGCGCGGATGCCCGCGGCCGCGGCGGCATCGATGCCGTCGCGGAAGGGGAAGAAGGCATCCGATGCCATCACGCTGCCGCGCACTTGCAGGCCGGCCTCTTCGGCCTTCATCGCCGCGATCCTGGCGCTCACCACGCGGCTCATCTGGCCGGCGCCGATACCCACGGTCTGGCCGCTGCGCGCGTAGACAATGGCATTGGACTTCACATACATGGCCACGTGCCAGGCAAAGAGCAGGTCGCGCAGTTCCTCGGCGCTGGGCACGCGCTTGGACACCACCTGGAGATCCGAGAGCATGAGCGTGTCGCGGTCGGCGTCCTGCACCAGCAGTCCGCCGGCGATGCGCTTGAAGTCCAGCGCATGGGGCGCGTGCGCCGGCCAGGCGCCGCTGGCCAGCACGCGCACGTTGGGCTTCTTCGCCAGCGCATCCAGCGCGGCCGGCTCGACCTCGGGGGCGATCACCACCTCGACGAACTGGCGTTCCAGGATGCTGCGCGCCATGCCGGCGTCCAGGGGTCGATTGAAGGCAATGATGCCGCCGAAGGCCGAGGTGGGGTCGCAGGCGTAGGCGCGCTCGTAGGCCAGCAGGGGCGTTTCGCCCAGGGCAACGCCGCAGGGATTGGCGTGCTTGACGATGACGCAGGCCGGCGTGTTGCCGAAGGCCTTGACGCATTCCAGCGCGGCGTCGGCGTCGGCGAGGTTGTTGAAGCTGAGCTCCTTGCCGGCGAGCACGCGCGCGGTGGCCACCACACCGCGCGGCGTCGGCGTTTCCAGGTACAGCGCCGCGGACTGGTGCGGGTTCTCACCGTAGCGCAGCGTGCTGGCGCGCGTGAGCGACAGGTGCAGGCTCGGCGCAAAGGTGTCGGCGCCGGCGTCACCGGTACGCGCGCCCAGCCAGTTGGCGATCAGGCCGTCGTAGCGCGCGGTGTGGGCAAAGGCCTTGGCCGCCAGGCGGCGACGCAGCGCCAGCACGGTGCCGTGGCGCTGGTGCAGGGACTCCAGGATCTCGGCGTAGTCGTCCGGGTCGGTGGCCACGGCCACGTGCTCGTGGTTCTTGGCTGCGGCGCGCAGCATGGCCGGCCCGCCCACGTCGATGTTCTCGATCGCCTCGCCCAGGCTGCAGTCGGGCTTGGCCACGGCCTGCTCGAAGGGGTAAAGGTTCACCACCAGCAGGTCGATCGGCGCGATGCCGTGCTGCGCCATCACCGCATCGTCCGTGCCGCGCCGGCCGAGCAGGCCGCCGTGGATCCGCGGGTGCAGGGTCTTGACACGGCCGTCCATGATTTCGGGGAAGCCGGTCACCTGACTCACCTCGGTGACCACGAGGCCAGCCTCGCGCAGCAGGCGGGCCGTGCCGCCGGTGGAGAGCAGGCTCACGCCGAGCACGTCCAGGCCGCGCGCCAGGTCCACGAGTTTGGTCTTGTCCGAAACACTCAGCAGCGCGCGGCGCACCGGGACGAGGGTGGCATCGAACATGGGCAGGGGACGCAGGCAGCGGCGGGGGCGGCGATTATAGTCGCACGCCCTGCGGGATACCGCCCCGGGGCAGGTGGCGTCGTGGCGCCCCTCAGAGCATGCCGTAGCTGGCGAGCTTCTTGCGAAGGGTGGCGCGGTTGATGCCGAGCACGGCGGCGGCCTTGCTCTGATTGCCGCCGTACCAGGCCATGACTTCGCGCAGCAGCGGCTGCTCCACCTCCTGCAGCATGAGGTCGTAGAGGCCGTCGCCGGGCTTGCCGTCGAGGTCGCTGAGGTAGCGGCGCACGGCGCGCGTGACGCATTCGCGCAGGGACGACTGCAATACGGTATCGACGGCCGCATCGGCGGCGCGCAGGGGAGTCACGGCATTCACGGGGCGGCGACCTGAAGTGTCTTCCTTGGGCCGCCGCTGCGGCGAGCGGGCAGTGGCGGGTCGACCATGGTACCGCGGCGACCGCGCCTTGGTAAGGGCCGCGTGCGGCCGCCGCCCGTCAGAGGAAGCGGAACTCGAAGGCGACGGCGTTCTTGCCCGGGTCCTGCACTTCCACCACCAGGGTGGCGCTGGCGCCGGGGGCCAGGCCGGTCTCGATGGCACGCGTGTCGCCGATGTACTCGCGCGGGCGGAAGCGGCGCATGGCGACGCGGTTTTCGTCCAGGTCCGACAGGGTGATTTCCACCACCGGGTAGCCCTGTGCCAGGTCGCCGTCGTTGCGCAGGGTGGCGGAGATGATCAGGGCGCCGGGCACCGAGGGGTGTGGGCGGATGCTGCGCGAGACCAGACTGAGCTGGCCAACGTCGTGGAACGGCGGCAGGCGGCAGTGCAGGCTGGCGCAGGCGCGTTCCAGCCAGGGTCGCAATTCACGCTGCGCCGCCAGCGGCTCGCGCTCGGCCCAGGCGAGCTGGGCGGCCAGGCTCAGCGCCAGCAGCGTCGAGCCGGCCAGCCAGGGCCAGCGCCGGCCGCGGCGCGCGCGCGCCGCGCGGGCGAACTGCGGCGCAGCGTGGGTTGCCGCGCGCCGGTGCGGCAGGCGCGCGGCGCGCTCGTCCGGATCGAATTCCAGCGTCGTCTGCGCCGGATGCGGGCGGTACACCGGTACCGACAGCAGCGGCGGGCGCGCCTCGGCCACGTGCGGCGGCAGGTGCTCGAAGGGCTCCGGCGGCAGCTGCGCGGTCAGCGTGTGCAGGCTGTCGAACAGCGCCGTGCAGTGCCCGCAGGTGGCCATGCCGTGACCGCGCCCGAGCGTTTCCGCATCGAGCGTGTAGACGGTGAGGCATTCCGGGCACTGCGCGTACATCGCGCCATCTTACGCAACTGGGCGCCGCGCCGGCAGGGGCGCGGAGCGGCGCGATCAGCCGGCCGGGGCCTCGAAACCGTTGCGGAACAGGGTGTCGTCGCAGACTGCCGCCGGTGCCGTCAGCCAGGGCGTGGTCGCCACGCTGGCGTCGGCATTGCTCGCGCCGGCGCTGTTGGGCCCGCCGGCCGCCCCCCACCAGTTGTTGGCGAAGGTGTTGGGTGGCACCGTCGCGCCCTGCGCCGTGACCTGTACGCCGCTGGTGCCGAGCACGCAGTTGTCGCGCGAATCCAGCACCTGGGCGCCGGTGATGGGCGCCACGCCGTTCAGAAAATACGCCACCGCGCCGCCGCCGAAGCTGCCCGAGCCGAAGAAGCGGATGGCCGTGGGCTGGCCGGCAAACCAGTTGCGCGCCACCAGGGTGCGGGCGCTGGCGTAGTCCATCGACAATCCGATGCTGCCGTTGGGCAGAGCGCCGCTGCCGTCGGCCTTGACGCCGATCCAGTTGCCCACCACGGCATTGTCGTGAGTGCCGTTGGCGCCGTTGATGTCGATGCCGGCGAAGGTGTTGCCGGAGATCACGTTGCGCGCGGCGGCGCCCTGCGTGCCGTCATCGCCGATGAGGTTGCCGTAGACCGACGCATTGCTGCCCAGGGCCACGCCGATGCCCGTGGCGCCAGCATTGCCGATGGCCGCCAGGCCCGTGGCGTCGGTGCCGATTAAGTTGCCCGCCACGCGGTTGTCGTGCGCGCCGACCACCATTTCCAGACCCGGGGCGCTGGGACCGCCGGACGAGCCGGAAATCAGGTTGCGCATGAGCGCGGGATCACCGACGCCGTCCCAGCCGACGATGTTGCCGGTCGCAGGGTTGGGGTTGCCGTTGATGGAGACGCCCGCGCCGCCGCCCAGTGCGGCCATGCCGGCGGCGTTCGGCCCGATGTAGTTGCCGGCGATGAGATTGTGGGTCGGCGCATCGCCGCGGGTGTCCACCTGGCCATAGGTGTTGCCGCTGATCAGGTTGCGGGCGAAGTAGGGCGACGGTGCGCCGCCGGAGCCGATGATGTTGCCGCTGGCGCTGTTGATGTCCACGCCGCGCAGGTTGGCCACGGCGCTGACGCCGCTGGCGTCGGTGCCGAGGAAATTGCACTCGATGCGGTTGTTGCCGCTCCTGTAGATGTTGATGGCGGCGTTGAAGTTGAAGGCATAGCCCTGGTTGTTGTTGAAGCCGTTGATGACCAGGCCGCGCACCTGGCTGCCGTCGGAACCGACGTCGAGAGTCAGTCCGTTGTAGGCGCCATTGCTCGCGCTGTGCAGCACCACCTTCAGCGCCGGCGGCCACACGCTGCAATCGGCGCCGCCCTGGGTGAGTCCGTCGATCAGCACGGGCCGCGTGATCGCCGGCAGGCGGCTGGCCACCTCGATGGTGTGCACCTGGCCCGCGCTCCCGGGAATGGCGAAGGCGATGACCGCGCCAGCGGTGCCGCTGCCACCGCTGCAGTCGCGATAGGTCGCCAATTGGTTCACCGCGATGATCGCCTCGCGCAGCGAGCAGACCCCGTCGGCGGCGTCGGCGTCGCTGCTGCTGTTCACCGTGACGGTGAAGGGAGCGTTGGCCGGTGCCGCGGCGAGTGCCAGCGGCAGGGTGGCGATGGCGGCGCCGGCGGCGGCGAGGTGGAAACGCAGGGGGCGCATGGCGGACTCCGTGTCGGGAACGATGCTGTTCCCAAGCGCAGAGCCGCAGCCGCGACTATCAGCGCCGACGCCCCGCGATGCGCAACCAGCCGTCGCGCTCGGTGACGTCGAGTGCATCGAACCACTCGCCGTAGCGCACGAGCAGTTCGTCCTGCTGGCCGGCCAGAATGCCGGAGAGCGCCAGGCGGCCGCCGGGCGCGACGCTGGCGGCGAACAGCGGCGCCAGCTCGGCCAGCGGGCCGGCCAGGATGTTGGCGACGAAGAACGGCTGCGGGGTCGGCGCGTAGGCGGCGGGCAGGAGCACTTCGAGGCGTTCGGCCACGCCGTTGCGCTGGGCGTTGTCGCGGCTGGCATCGAGGGCCTGTGGGTCGAGGTCCACGCCGATCACGCGCGCGGCACCGAGCTTGAGGGCCGCGATGGCCAGCACGCCCGAGCCGCAGCCGTAGTCCACCACGGTCGCGCCGGCGAGATCCTGAGCATCCAGCCACTCCAGGCACAGCGCCGTCGTCGGGTGCGTGCCCGTACCGAAGGCCAGGCCGGGGTCGAGGCGCACGATCACCGTGTCGGCACCCAGGTCGGCCGGCGGTTCGAGATTCCAGGGATAGATCCACAGCCGCCGCCCGAAGGCCATGGGTCGGTAGGTGTCCATCCAGGCGCGCGTCCACTCCTGGTCCTCGACCGTGCGGAAACGCAGCTGGTCAGGCTCCAGCTCCGGCACGAGCTCGAGCAGGGCGGCGACGAGTCCGGCACGGTCGGCATCGGCGTCGAACAGGGCCTGCAACTGCAGGCTGGCCCACAGCGGTGTCTCGCCCACGCCGGGCTCGAAGATCGCGCGCTCGTCGGGCGTGTCCACGTCGGCGTCCTGCAGCGTCACTGCGAGCGCGCCGAGATCCTCCAGCGCTCCTTCGATGCGCTGCTGTTGCTCGGCGCGCAGGGTCAGGGACAGTTCGAGCCAGGCCATGGCGGCATCAACCCAGGGCGATGCCCTTCTCCTTCGATTCGGCGATGCGTTTTTCCAGGTAGTGGATGTTCTGGCCGCCGGCCTGGAAGCCGCCGTCGCCGAGGATGCGCTGCTGCAGCGGAATGTTGGTCTTCACGCCCTCGATCACCATCTCCGACAGGGCCAGGCGCATGCGCGCCACGGCGGTGGCGCGGTCGCGGCCGTGCACGATGAGCTTGCCGATCATCGAGTCGTAGTTGGGCGGGATGCGGTAGCCGTCGTAGATGTGCGTGTCCAGGCGCACTCCGGGGCCGCCCGCGCCGAGGAAGCGCTTCACCGTCCCCGGCGAGGGCAGGAAGCTGTCGGGGTCCTCGGCATTGATGCGGCACTCGATGGCGTGACCGCTGAACGTGATGTCCTCCTGCCGCAGCGAGAGCTTCTCGCCGGCGGCGATGAGCAGCTGCTCGCGCACCAGATCGACGCCGGTGATGAGTTCGGTCACGGGATGCTCCACCTGGATGCGCGTGTTCATCTCGATGAAGTAGAAGCGACCGTTTTCGAACAGGAATTCGAAGGTGCCGGCGCCGCGGTAGCCGATACGCAGGCAGGCGTCGACGCACACCTTGCCGATCTGGGCGCGCAGTTCGGGCGTGATGCCGGGCGCCGGGGCTTCCTCGACCACCTTCTGGTGGCGGCGCTGCATGGAGCAGTCGCGCTCGCCGAGGTGGATGG
>DAOOVM010000012.1:0-25408 GCA_035370085.1 Rhodanobacteraceae bacterium
CGTCGCTCGGCGGCGGCCGGCGCGGGCGACGAACAGCAGGGCAAGGCAGCCCATAGGCAGACTCCTGCAGACGATGGGCCATGGTCCGCCCGCGACGGGCGGCCGCCCTTGACGTGCATCAACCCCACCCGGCGGATGGGCCCCTACAGTCGCCGCATGAGCCCCTCCGATACCGCGCCCCGCCTGCGTCTGCGCTTTCTCGGCGCCAATGCCACAGTCACTGGATCGAAGTACCTGCTGGATACGGGCGCCTGCCGCGTTCTGGTCGACTGCGGTCTGTTCCAAGGCTACAAGCCGCTGCGCCTGCGCAACTGGGCGGACTTCCCGGTCGATCCGGCCTCCATCGATGCGGTGGTCCTGACCCACGCCCACCTCGACCACTCCGGCTACTTGCCGCGCCTGGTGGCGCAGGGCTTCCGCGGCACGATCTGGGCAAGCGCGCCCACGGTGGCGCTGTGCGGCATTCTGCTGCCCGATTCCGGCCGGCTGCTGGAGGAGGATGCCGAGCAAGCCAACCGCAGCGGCTATTCCAAGCATCACCCGGCCGCACCGCTGTACGACGAGGCGCAGGCGCGGCGCTGCCTGAGGCAATTCCGCAGCGTGGGTTGGGAACAACCCTTCACCGTGGCGCCGGACGTGCAGGTCTCGCTGCGCTACCAGGGCCACATCCTCGGCGCCGCGGCGGTGACCGTGGCGCATGCCGGCACCCGCATCACCTTCGGCGGCGACATCGGCCGCCCGCACGACCCGGTGATGCGGCCGCCCCTGCCACCGGCCGCGGCGGAATGGCTGGTGGCGGAGTCCACCTACGGCAACCGCCGCCACCCACCTGACCACCTGGAAGAGGAACTGGAGGCGGTGTTCCGCCGCGTCCTCGGCCGCGGCGGTGTGGCCATCATCCCGGCCTTCGCCGTCGGGCGCGCGCAACTGTTGCTGCACCTGGTGGCGCGGCTGCGTGAACGCGGCGCCATCCCGCCCGTGCCGGTGTACCTCAACAGCCCCATGGCAAGCGACGTCACCGCGCTGTACGAGCGCTTCCGCGAGGAGCACCTGCTCGGCGCGCAGGATTGCCGCCGCCTGCACGACACCACCACCGTGGTCGCCTCGCCCGACGAGTCGCGTGCGCTCAACCGCCGCCAGGGCCCCATGATCATCGTCTCAGCCAGCGGCATGCTCACCGGCGGGCGCGTGCTGCACCACCTGCGCGCCTTCGGCGGCGATGCGCGCAATGCGGTGATCCTCGCCGGCTTCCAGGCCGGCGGCACGCGCGGTGCCGCCCTGGCGGCCGGCGCACGCAGCCTGCGCATCCACGGCGAGGACGTGGCGATCCAGGCGGAAGTGGTGCAGTTGGCGGCCGCCTCGGCGCACGCCGACGCGGACGAGGTGCTGGCCTGGCTGCGCAGCGCCCCGACGGCGCCGCGCGGCGTGTTCGTGACGCACGGCGAGCCGGACGCGGCCGACGCGCTGCGCGTACGCATCGAGCGCGAGCTCGGCTGGCCTGCGCGCACCCCCGAATACGGCGACGAAGTCGATCTGCTGGCAGCCGCCGACGCCTGAGCCACGGCGCGGCGACGGGGGGCAGGCGCGGACGCGGGCGCAGTCAGTGGCGCATGAGCACCGGCAGCGTGGCGTGGTGCAGCACGTGGCGCGTCGCACCACCGAACACCCACTCACGCAAGCGCGTGTGGCCGTATGCCCCCATGACGAGCAGGTCCGCACCCTGGGCCTGGCACGCCGCCAAGAGGGCGGCACCAGCCTCATCGTCGCTGCCTTCCAGCGCGTGGCGCTCCACGCTCAGATCGTGGCGGCGGAAATAGGCGCCGATGTCGAAGGCGGGGCGCCAGCCGCCCTCGGCATAGGACGCCCGCAGTGGCCCCTGCAGCAGCACGACGCGTTCGGCCTGGGTCAGCAAGGGCAGCGCGGCGTGGATGGCGCGCAGCCCCTCGGCCGCCCCGTTCCAGGCGAGGCAGACGCAGCCCAGGCGCTCCGGCAGCACGGCATCCGCAGCGACCAGGAACGTGGGCAGGCGGCTCATCAGCACCAGTTGACCCAGGGCCGCGGGCGAGGTCCAGGCACCGTCCCCGCGTTCCAGCACCAGGGCATCGTGCCAGTTGCCGAGATGGGCCAGCACGTCCGGCGTATAGCCTTCCGCCACCTGCCACAGCGAGCGCTCCACGCGCTCGCCCATGGCCCAGGCGGCGAAGCCGGGGCCGGCGGCGAGCGCCTTTCGCTCCAGTTCGCGGCTGCTTTCCATGACCACGCTCAGCACGTCCGGCGCGATCACCGGCGGCATGGTGGCCAGGGGGGAGGGATAGACGAATGCGCCGGTGAGGGTGCCGTCCTGCCACGCCGCCAGGCGGGCCGCAAAGTGCGCGCCCCCGCGCCAGTGGGCGAAGTTGTCGGCGAAGTACAGAATGTCGCGCATGGTGTAGCCCTCTCGCTGCAGGCCGCCCGGCCCGCTGCCGCGGCGCTGGCCTGGTCGTGACGATAGGCAATATCCCGGCGCAGGCCGTTGACCGGCGTCAAACCGCCGCGGTCGATGCCCCGGGACGAAACGCGCGCCGGCCGCCATGAACGGTCGCCACCGGACTTGCCGCGCCGCGGTTCAGGCCCTAGGGTGCCGCGCCATGCCACAGCGCCTCACCCGCGTACTCGCCATCGTCGCCCTGTGGTGCCTGCAGGGGCTGGTGTTCGCCCAGGAAATCGTCGACATGGCGCGCACGAACGGTGGCCAGCCCTTCACTTGGTCCCATGCGCTGTGGCTGAGTTTTCTCGCCCTGGTGCCTTGCATGGTGCCGCTCACCGTCGGACTGGTTGCCGTGGTGGAGCGCTTTCCGCTGGTGCGCGGCGAGCACGGCCGCACCTTCACTGCCCTGCTGGCGGCGGTGGTCGCGTTCGTCGTGTTGCGCGCCGTGTACGTGTACTTCATGAATCCACTGGTCAACTTCTACGACGAGCTGCCGAGCTTTGGCGCCGTGGTCCTCGCCAGCTTCAAGCGCAACTTCCTGCTGGGATGGATCGTGGTCGGCCTGGCCCAGGGCTGGTTTCTGGCCGAGCGCGCCCAGCGCGACCGCCTGCGCATCGCCCGCCTGGAGGAACATGTGACGCAGGCGCGCCTGGACGCCCTTTCGGCGCAGCTCAATCCGCACTTCCTCTTCAACGTGCTCAATTCCGTGGCCGAGCTGGTGCACCGCGACGCAGCGGCCACCGAGCGCATGATCCTCAGCCTGTCGGAACTGCTGCGCCGCAGCCTGACACGGGCGCAGGGCAGCGAAGTGACCGTGACCGAGGAGCTGGCGCTGGTGCAGCAGTACGTCGACATCGAGAAGATCCGCCTCGGCTCGCGCCTGACCGTGCACCTCGCCGTCGACGCCGCGGCGAAGCAAGCTCTGCTGCCTCCCTTCCTGCTGCAGCCCCTGGTGGAGAACGCCATCGTGCACGGTGTGGCGCGGCGACGCGCTCCCGGCGAGGTGCGTCTGGACGTGCACGCCGAGGACGGGCGCCTGTGCATCGCCATCGAGGCGGACCAGGCGCCGGCCGCGGCGTCCGTCGCGCCGCGCGGACACGGCATCGGCCTGGGCAACCTGCGCGAACGCCTGCAGTGCCTCTACCCGGACGCCTGGACGCTGGACGCCGCCTTCCCCCCGCAGGGGCGATCGCGCGTGCGCCTGAGCTTGCCGTTGCGCCACGCGCCGGCCGCGCCCAGGCCCGCCTTGGCGGAGACGGCGTGATGGACCGCCGCCTGCGCGTGGCCATCGTCGACGACGAGGAACTGGCGCGCGCCCGCCTGCGCCGCCTGCTGGTCGCCCACAGCGAAGTGGCCGCCGTGGAGGAATTCGACCACGGTGACGACCTGCTGGTGCGCGTCGCCGCCAGCGCCTTCGACGCGGTGTTTCTCGACATCGGCATGCCCGAGCGCGATGGTCTGGAAATCGCCGCCCAGCTGCCGCCGGCGACGCGCACCGTGTTCGTCACCGCCTATCCGCAGCACGCCCTGCGCGCCTTCGACCTGGCGGCCGTGGACTACCTCGTCAAACCCGTGCTGCCCGAACGTCTCGCCGAGACCCTCGCCCGCCTGGGCGCGGCACCGGCCCCGGCAGCCGCGGTGAGCGTATTCCCGACGCGCATTCCGATCTCCCTCGGACGGCGGGTGGAGCTGGTGGAGGCCGTCCGCATCGACAGTGTCATCGCTCAGGCCAACTACATCGATATACGCGTCGGCGCGCGCACCTTCGTCCTGCGCTGCCCGCTGCACAAGTTCGCGCGCGGGCTCGACCCCGCACTGTTCCAGCGCGTGCACCGCTCGATCGTGGTGCGCCTGGAGGCCGTCGCCCACATCGAACCGCTGCCGGCCGGGCGCTACCGGCTGCGACTGAAGGACGGCAGTCTTCTCGTCAGCGGCCGCAGCTACCGGCAACAGGTGCGTCGCGCCTTCGGCCTGACGGCCTGAGCACACGCAGGGCTATTCGAAATTGCTGCGAGACGCGCGATCGTAGCGCTGCAGCAGCAGTCGCTCGGTCGCCTGCGGCGCCGGTCCGGCCGACACCTGCACGGACACCTGCTTCGCCACGCGCCAGCCGCGGTCAGCGAGCGCGGCCAGGGAGCCGCCGCCGGCGACGGGGCAGCGCAAGAACGTGGATGCGCACGGCGGCGGCGCGTCCGTCGGCGCATGCGCGGGGCCGTAGCGGAGCGTGACCCGAACGGGACGGCGGCTCCTCGCCAAGGGGCCGCTACCCAAGGCATGCGTCGCGTGATGAACCGTCGGCGAACCGCTGCCCCCGCCTGCGTACCGTGGCGCCCCGGCCTGCCCGATGCGGACGGCGAACCCGCGGATGCGACGCCACTCGCACAGCGCAAAAAGCACAACGCCCCGCAAGGGGGCGTTGTGCTCAATTGGCGGAGAGGGTGGGATTCGAACCCACGGTACGCTTGCACGTACGCCTGATTTCGAGTCAGGTACATTCGACCACTCTGCCACCTCTCCGATTCGTGCGAATCGTGCCGGTTTGGCGTCCGGTTCCCGCCGATGCGCCGTTGAGGCAGCATCGCCCCGCCGAGGTCGCTGGCGAGGGCCGCGAATCATACGGTCTGGCGACGCAGCGCACAACCCGCGCACGGGCCTCAACCGACCTGCGCGGCCGGCGCGCCACTGCTGCGCCCGCGCTTGCCTCGCCTCCGCCCCGGCGGCATGCTATGGACGGCATCGCCGCAGGCGCCGCACCGGCGCCCGCTCGGCGGGAAAAAGCGCCGATGCGACAAGGATTTCCGCACTCAGGGTCGACCCTCCGCATGATTGAATTCGGACACCATTCGCACGTCGGCCTGCGGCGCGAGCACAACGAAGACACTTACTATGCCGATGCCGACCTGGGCTTGTGGCTCGTGGCCGACGGCATGGGCGGACACGAGCACGGCGAAGTCGCCAGCGCCATCGCGCGCGACATGCTGATTACCGAAGTCGGCAAGGGCACCCCCCTGGCGCAGGCGATCCAGCTCGCCGACGAGGAAATCATCCGCCACTCCAGCCGCAAGGCGGAGGCCTTGCCCATGGGCACCACCGTGGTGGCGGTGCGCATCAAGGGCGACGAGTTCGAGATGTCCTGGGTCGGCGACAGCCGCGTGTACCTGTGGGACGGTCAGCTCCGGCAGCTCTCGCAGGACCACTCCTACGTGCAGGAACTGATCGAACAGGGCGCGATCACCGCCGAACAGGCGCGCACCCATCCGCACCGCAACGTGGTGACCCAGGCGCTGGGCGTGACCGACCCGCAGAGCCTGCGCGTGGATACGGTGCGCGGCACGATCAAGCCGGGCACGCAGATCCTGCTGTGCAGCGACGGCCTGACCGAGGAAGTGGAGGACAGCCAGATCGCCGCCGCGCTGGCGCGCACCGACCTGTCCGCGCAGGAATGCGTCGACCACCTGATCCTGGCCGCCCTTGATGGCGGTGGATCGGACAACGTCACGGTGGTGCTGATCCGCAAGCGTTAGCTGGCGGCCGCACCGTCCGGCGGCGCGGCAGCACGCCGGGCCGCCGCCGCAAGGGTACCGCGGCGCCGACCGCGCTCAGCGCGGGCGCAATCCCTTCATCGCCGCCTGGAAGCTGGCCAGGTTCCAGGCGTTCTCGTCCTTGAGCGTGGCGTACACGCCGTCGAGCCTGCCCTTGAGGGCCGCCGCGCGATCCTTGTCGATGGCACCGGAGTTCTCGTAGGCGACGATCACGCTCTGTGCGGCCATGGCGGCCTGCTCGGCGGCATCGTAGTCGCGGTACTCGCCGCGGGCGGCATCGGCCTCGATGTCGGCGAGGATGATGTCGAGGCTGGCGCCCTCGAACTTGGTGGCGGCCACGCGCGGCAGCAGACCCTCCAACGTCGCGCGAAGCGCGCGGGCGGCGGCCAGCGTGGCGTCGCGGCTCTCCGTGGTCGCGCGATGCAGCGCGCGGGTCTGTTCCAGCACGCGCTGCTCGGCGCCCTTGTCCACGGCGGCCAGCACGTGGCGGAACATGGCGAGGTTGGAATCGTTCAGGCGCACCACGCCGGGGCCGAGGCCCGTGCCCTGGCGCGGGCCCCAGCTCTTGTCCGACATGCGCTTGTGGCAGGCGTAGCAATCGAACAGCACCAGCTCGGGGAAGATGCCCTGCCAGCCGGCCTTGGGGTCGGTGAGCTGATCGAGCAGGTTGATCGCCGCCACGCCCTGGCCCACGGCCCAGTCGCGCACGCCGTTCCATTCGCCCTTGCGCTCGATCCAGTCGGCGTCGATGGTGTAGTGCGGACGGCCGAGCCAGGTGAAGGTGTCGAGCTCGAAGGACAGGCGCGGATGGCCGGCGCCCATGATGCGGTGGGTGATCATGCGCTCGCGCGTGCCCATGTGGCAGGACAGGCACAGCTGCGCACGCTGCACGGGGTCGTTGGTGGCGTACATACCCTTGGCAAGGTTGTCCGCGTGCGCCACCTTCTTGTCGGCGTGGGCGTTGAGCCATTGCTCGGCGCCACCGTGGCAGGCCTCGCAGCCGACGCCGTCGGACAGCTGGAAGCGCTCACCGCGCTGCGCCGCGGGCACGTTGTCGGCGTGGCAATCCAGGCACACCTTCGCTTGCGTGGGATCGCCCAGCCCGAGCTTGGCGGCGATCGACTTGGACTGCGCGTTGCCGAGGATGGCGTAGGCCTTGGCGTGGGGATCGGTCTCCTGCCAGATGGCGAACTCGTTCTGCTGCACGTGCGAGTCGCGGAATGCCTGCGAGGCGCCGTGGCAGACGCTGTTGCTGCAGGAGGCCACGCCCAGGTGCTTGTGCGCGGCGATGGCCTCGACGGCGCCGGCGGCCTGGGCGGAACCCAGGCCCAGGCCCGGCAACAGGCATGCGAGGACTGCAACGATCCCGGTACGCAGCTTCATCGCCAACCTCCCCAGTCCGGCGTGGGCCGCCACCACAGCGGCGCGTGCGCGCAGATTATGCCATTGGGCGGCGCCACGGCCAGCCCCGGCCGCCGTCAGGGAGGCGGATCGAGCTTGAGCCACAGGCAGCTGCCTCGGCTGGCCTTCTCCACGGCGGCCAGACGGGCCGCATGGGCTGCCAACTCGGCGCCATCGGCGCAGCGCACGCGCAGGGACGGACGCGGCAGCGCGCCCGCGGCACCCGGCGCCGCGTGGTTGCCGGGCGACACGTCGGACGACAGTTCCAGCGCGCCCTGCCCGGCCGTCATGGCCAGGTAGACGTCGGCCAGCAGCTGCGCGTCGAGCAGGGCGCCGTGCAACTCGCGGTGGCTGTTGTCCACGCCGAGGCGCTTGCACAGCGCGTCCAGGCTGTTGCGCTGGCCAGGGAACTGCTCGCGTGCGAGGGCCAGGGTGTCGAGCACGCCGGCATGGTCGCTGAGGCGGCCCGCGCCGATGCGTGCCAGCTCGGCATCGAGGAAACCGACGTCGAAGGCGGCGTTGTGGATCACCAGCTCGGCACCGCGGATGAAGTCGAGGAAATCGTCCGCCACCTGCCCGAACAGCGGCTTGTCGGCGAGGAACTCTTCGGTCAGCCCGGTGACCTCGCGGGCGCCGTCCTCCATGGCGCGCTGCGGATTGAGGTAACGGTGGAAGCTGCGGCCGGTTGGACGGCGCTGCACCAGCTCGATGCAACCGATCTCCACCACGCGGTTGCCGCGCCCCACTTCCAGGCCGGTGGTTTCCGTGTCAAGGACAATCTGGCGCATGCGTAATCCTTGGTTTGCGGCAATAAGGCATCCGCGGCGTCGGCCGGCGCGGGGGCCGCCCAGCCGTGGTCGGAGCGGCCTTGCCGGCCGATGGCTAGGCTCTGAGTGCCTGCGCCGCGGCCCGCGCCGCGGCATCGACACGCTCGTTCTCGGTGTGGCCGGCGTGGCCGCGCGTCCAGCTCCAGCGCACCCGATGGCTCGCCGTCGCGGCGGCGAGGCGCTGCCACAGGTCCTGGTTCTTCACCGCCTTGCCATCGGACGTGCGCCAACCGTTTGCGCGCCAGCGCGGCAGCCATTGCTCGATGCCCTGCTTCACGTACTGCGAATCGGTGGTGATGTGCACGGCGCATTCCCGCCGCAGGGCCTCCAGCGCGGCGATCGCCGCCATCAGCTCCATGCGGTTGTTCGTCGTGGCCAGCTCCCCTCCGCTGAGCAGCTTCTCCACCGCGCCGTGCCGCAGCAGCGCGGCCCAGCCACCCGGCCCGGGGTTGCCCAGGCAGGCGCCATCGGTGAATACCTCGACCTCCCGCGCTGCAGTCACGCGCAGGCCCGGTGGGCACCGCCGGCGGCGAATCGCGGCGCCAAGGCCACGTCGCGCGCCGTTCGCCGCCGCAGCGGCGTGGCGGCGCGGCGCCGCTTGCGCGCCAGCAGGACGAAGCTGGCGCGCAGCGGATCGAGGCTACGCTGCCAGCCACCCGCGTGCAGGTCGAGCCGGTCCAGCGGCATGTCGGCCCGCGGCCAGGCCGGACCGACGCGCTTGACCGCATAGGTGTCCACGCCGTGCCGTGCCAGCGCGCGGCGCCACTCCCCCGCCGACTGCAGGTGCAGCGCCGCCTCGCCGCGCGACTGCTGCGCGGCCAGCCAGCCGCGCCAGGGGGTCCAGCGGGCGAAGCCCACCACAATGGCCGTCCCTTCCGGCGCGAGCACGCGCGCAATCTCGTCCTGCAAGGCCAACGGGTCGCGCACCACTTCGGCCGCGTGCTGCACCAGCACCAGGCGGAAGCCGTCGTCGGCGAAGGGCAGGCTCTCGACCGCGCAGGCCGCATCGCCGGCGAGGTGCCGCGGGCCGTCCACGTGCAGCCGGATCAGGCGTCCCAGCATGGGCGCCGAGACCACCTTCGGGGCGTTGGCGTGCGGCCGCACGAACAGGCCCTGCTGGCCGTACAGCCCGGACAACTGCGGCGCGATCGCGGCCAGCTCCACATCGAGCAGGGCACGCGCGGACGCCAGGGCGAACAGGCTGTGGGACATCGAGGCCATCGCAGCGAAGGGAGCGCGCATTGTGCGACAGGAGCGCCCCGGCCGCACAGGGTCGCGTGCGTTAAGCCGTCTTAACCTGCCATGGCGATGCGCTGGGTATAGTCCCGCGCCCCTCCGTCCGCGCGACTGCCGTGCTCGACCTGCTGCCGGTTCCGGCCTTCGACGACAACTACCTGTGGCTCGCCGCCGACGCGGCGGGCGACGCCGTGGCGGTCGATCCGGGCGATGCAGCGCCGGTGCGCCGCGCCCTGGAGCAACGCGGCTGGCGCCTGCGGGCGATCCTGGTCACGCACCATCACGACGATCACCAGGGCGGCGTCGCCGCGCTTGCCGGCGAGACCGGAGCCACCGTGTACGCACCAGAGGATGGGCGCATTGCCTTGGCCGACGTGCGCGTGGCCGACGGGTCGCGCGTGGTGCTCGATGCGCCGCCGATCGACTTCGAGGTGATTGGCGTGCCCGGTCACACGCGCAGCCATGTCGCCTACCACGCCGACGGCCTGCTGTTCTGCGGCGATGCGCTCTTCAGCCTGGGCTGCGGACGGCTGTTCGAGGGCACGCCGGCGCAGATGCTCGCCTCGCTCGATCGGCTCGCCGCCCTGCCCGCCGACACCCGCGTGTGCTGCGCCCATGAGTACACGCTGGCCAATGCGGCCTTCGCCGCGAGCGTCGAGCCGGGCAACCCGGCGCTGCAGCAGCGCCTCGCCGAAGTGCGACAGCAGCGCCAGCGCGGCGAACCCAGCCTGCCAAGCACGCTCGCCATTGAGCGCGCGTGCAATCCCTTCCTGCGCGTTGACGCGCAGGCGGTGGTTGCCTGGTGCGCGCGGCAGGGCGATGCCACGACCCGCGCGGCGCGTCTTGCGCTGCTGCGCAGAGCCAAGGACCAGTTCCGGGTGCCGGCGGGATGGTGAGGTGGTGCTTCCGGCGCAGCGCCCTGGCACTCGGCGCCGGACTGCTGCTTGCCGCCTGCGCTTCCGCGCCGCGCAAGGCCGCGCCCGCATTGCCGGCCGACCTCCCTGCGGGCGCGCCCGCGTCCGCCACGGTGGCGCCAGCGCCGACGGATTTCCCCCAGCCAACAGCAGCCGGTCCCGTGGCGTCGCAGCCACCGGTCGCTCCGGAGAGTCTGGTCTCGCCCTGGGACCGTCTGCGCGCACGCCTGGCCATGCCCGGCTGCGACTACAACCCCGCCGTGCAGCGCTGGGCCCGGCTCTACACCCAGGGTCCGCAACGTTTCTCCGCCAACCTCAAGCGCGCCGCCCCCTTTCTCCTGCTGGTCCTGGACGAGCTCGAGCGGCGCGACCTGCCTGGGGAGTTCGCCTTCCTGCCCTATCTGGAAAGCACCTACGAGCCCATTCCGGCGCAGGGCAACAACGCCGCCGGCATGTGGCAGTTCGTGCCCGGCACCGCCCGCGCCGCCGGCATGCAGATCCAGCCAGGGTACGACGGTCGCCTCGACGCCCTGGCCTCGACCCGTGGCGCCGTCGACCTGCTCGCTCGCTACCAGGAGGAGTTCGGCGACTGGCGCCTGGTCGACATGGCGTTCAATGCGGGCGAGTTCGGCGTGAAGCAGATGCTGCGAGGCCAGAGTGATCTCAGCGCCGAGGCCCTGGGAAGACTTCGCCTCAGTCCAATCACGCACGAGCACCTGGCCAAGTTGCTGGCGCTGTCGTGCATCCTCAGCGAGCCGGAACGCTACCACGTGGAACTGCCCCAGTTGGACGGCAGCGAACGCCTGCTGCCAGTGGAGCTGGAGCGGCCGATCGACTTGCGCGTGGCGCAGCGCCTGGCTGGCATCGACGGCGAGGAGTTCCAGCGCTGGAACGCGGCCTATCGCGGCACGCAGATGCCGAGCGGCGCGCCGTCCCGCCTGCTGCTGCCCGAGCCGGCGCGCACGCGTTTCCTGGAGCGTTATGCGCAGATGCCGCCGGAGCAATGGCACGACTGGAGTGTGGTCCGGCTCGACGCGCCGCGCAGCGTGGACGAGCTGGCGCAGGCCGGCGGCGTGGAATCCAACCTGCTCGGGGTCGTCAATGGCGTCGACGGCGACCGCGCCTTCGCCGGCGGCGCCAGCGTGCTCCTGCCGAGCCACGCCGCTGCCAGCTTCGGCACGCCCGTGCGCCCGGCCACCGTCCCCGCGCCGCCCGCGGGAGACGTGCGTACCCACACCGTGCAACCCGGCGACACCCTCTGGGACATCGCGCGCCGCTATCGCCTCACGCTGAGCCAGCTGCTGCGCTGGAACGGCTTGGGGGAGCGCGCCACGCTGAGCCCTGGCCAGCGCCTGCGCGTGGCCGCGCCCGACTAGCTAGCCCGCGCCCCGGCCAGCCCCCGCACAGCCGGCCGCCACCGTCCGCTACCGTCCGGTGCATGGCGTGCGGGTGCCGACGGCTTTCGTTACACTGCGCGCGCCGCGCGGCAGCAACCGGCCGATGCCCCGCATCACCCCGCTGCTGCCGCGCCGGCCGCAGCGCCGCCCCGGCTTGGAGCCGCCGCGGCGCGCCTCATCCGGCCAGCCGCGGCGCCCGGCGCCCTTCCCGGCCTGTCACACGTTCAAGCGGAGGATTCATGGGTTTTCTCAGCGGCAAGCGCGCCCTCATTGTCGGCATCGCCAGTCAGCGCTCCATCGCCTGGGGCATCGCCAATGCAATGCATCGCGAAGGCGCGCAGCTCGCCTTCACCTACCAGAACGAGCGCCTCAAGGACCGTGTGGACGAGGCGGCCAGCACCTTCGGCTCAAACATCGTGCTGCCCTGCGATGTGGCCAGCGATGCGGAGATCGGCGCGCTGTTCGATGCCCTCGCCGCGCACTGGAGCGACGGTTTCGACGTCCTCGTCCACTCCGTCGGCTTTGCGCCGCGCGAGGCCCTCGCCGGCGGGTTTCTCGACGGTCTGACGCGCGAGAATTTCGCCATCGCCCACGACATCTCCAGCTACAGCCTCGCCGCGCTGGCCAAGGCCGCGCGCCCGCTGATGCAGGGGCGCAATGGTTCCGTGCTCACCCTGAGCTACCTGGGCGCCGAACGCGCGCTGGCCAACTACAACGTGATGGGCTTGGCCAAGGCCAGCCTGGAAGCCTGCGTGCGCTACCTGGCCTACAACCTTGGTCCGGAAGGCACGCGCGTGAACGCCATCTCGGCCGGTCCGATCAAGACCCTGGCCGCCTCGGGCATCGGCAATTTCCGCAAGATGCTCGACCACGTCGAGGAGAATGCACCGCTTCGCCGCAGCGTGAGCATCGACGAAGTCGGCAACGTGGCCGCTTTCCTGTGCTCGGATCTCGCCTCGGGCGTGACCGGCGAGATCACATACGTCGATTCCGGCTACAACATCCTCGGCATGACCGGCCTGTGAGACGCCGCCGCCAGGAGGCGAAGCAAGAAGGGCTGCCCCGGGGCAGCCCTTTTGCATAGCAGGCGCCGCAACGCAGGGGCCGTCAGGGAATCCGGTCCTCGGCGATCTCGATCTTGGTCTGCTGGCGCAGGCTGGCAATGAAGGCCCGCTCTGCCTGGATCGCACCGATCTGCTGCAACTGCTGACGCACCTGGTCGCGCCCGGCGGTATCGACCTTTGCCGGATCCCCGTCATGCACCGCCTTGAGCTGCAGCAGGGCGTAGCCGTGGTCGGCCAGGGATGCGATACCGGTGCTGGGCTTGCCCTCGGCGGGCCGGGCCAGCTTGAACAATTCGGCCACAAGCTGACTGTCGACGTTCGCCGCGTTACGGCCCAGTCCTGCAGCGCTTTCGAGCTTGAGCTTGCTTTCCGCCGCCAGCTTTTCCAGCGTCTCGCCCGCGGTCAGGCGCTTGGCCAGACCCTCGGCCTGCTCGCGTGCCAGCGTGGCGGTCTTCTCCGCCACCAGGCGCGAGCGCACGTCCTCGCGCACGGCGTCGAGCGGCTTGGGCGTGGACGGCTTGTGTTCGGCCACGCGCACCACGACGCGGTGATTCGGACCGAGGTCGACCGGGTCGGACACGTTGCCGCCGACCAGCACGGCCTCGGAGAAGGCGGCCTTCACCACCGCCGGATTGGCGGCGATGCCCTCGCCGCCCCGGCGCGTGATGAGGCCGGTCTTGCGGATCTCCAACCCGAGTTTCTTGGCGACGTTCTCCAGCGACGACGGATCAGCGTTCACCGCATCGGTCAGCTTGCCGGCAACCTCATTGAAGGCACGCTCGCGCTCGGTTTCCTGCAGTTCCTTGGCGATCTCGCCCTTCACTTCCTCCAGCGCTCGCACGTGCTCGGCGCGCACGTCGCGCAGCAGGATGACGTGGTAGCCCTCGGCGGACAGCACGGGGTCGGAGATGGCGCCCTTTTCCATGCCGAACAGCGCCGCCTCGAAGGCAGGATCGGTGACGCCCTTCTCCAACCAGCCCAGATCGCCGCCCTGGGCGCGCGAGCCGAGGTCGTCCGAGCTCTGCTTGGCCAGGGCGGCGAAATCCTTGCCGGCCTTGGCCTGACTGGCCAGGTCCTGGGCCTTGGCCAGCGCCTTCTTCTGCGCTTCGGCGTCGGCATTCTTGGCGACCTTGATCAGGATGTGCGAGGCCAGGCGCTGCTCCGGCGACACGTAGCGCGCCTTGTCCTTCTCGTAGCGCTCCTTGATGGCCGCGTCATCCACGGCGGCATCCAGTTTCATGGAGGCGGCGTCCATCTCGACGTATTCGAGAGCCACCTGCTCAGGAGTCACGAATTCCGACGCATGCGCCTTGTAATAGCTCTCGATGTCGGCGTCGGCGATATCCTGCGGGGCGACCACGGGCTTGGGCAGGACAACGTAGTCCGCATCGCGGGTCTGGTCGCGCAGCTTGATGTAGGCATCGATGTCGGCCGCAGTGACGACGCTGGTGGCAGCGATCTGACTGGGCAGTTCGCGCACCGCGAGATCCTGACGCACGCGCTCCTGGAAGCCCAGCGGCGACATCCCCTGGGCCGACAGGGTCGCCTTGTAGATCGCATCGTCGAACTTGCCGCCGGTCTGGAAGGCGGGGATGTCGAGGATCTCCTGTCGCACACGCTGGTCGGTGACGCGCAGGCCGAGCTCCTCGTTCGCCGCGAGCACGAGCTGCTCGTCGATCAGGTTGTCCAGCACCTGACGCTTGGATTCCGGGCGCTCGAACTGGCTGCCGTCGAATTGCGCACCCATCATGCGCATCATCTGCTGGCGATATTCGTTGAAGCGCTGCGTGAACTGGTCGGGCGTGATTTCCTTGCTGCCCACCTTCGCCACCCAAGTATCGGTATGGGCGATGAAGTAGCTCTCGATGCCGAAGAAGGAGAACACGAAGATCAGCGCGCCGAGCACGATCTTGGCGATCAGTCCGGAGGTCTTTTCTCGCAGGGCTTGCAGCATGGATCCGACTCGTCTGTGGGCAAGGGGCACCCGACCTGGCGCGGGAACCCGGTGTGGCCGCGCCCCGGCGCGGCGGTGTGGAAGGGGACAACCAACCTGCTGAAACGACGAGGGCGCCAGCACGGCGCCCTCGGAGATACTGGCGGAGTGGACGGGACTCGAACCCGCGACCCCCGGCGTGACAGGCCGGTATTCTAACCGTCTGAACTACCACTCCGCGGACTTGCGCTGCTTCCGCAGGTGGGTCGCCGCGCGGCAGACCCGCCCAGAAAAGCTGGTGGGTGCTGAGGGTTTCGAACCCCCGACCCTCGCCTTGTAAGGGCGATGCTCTACCGCTGAGCTAAGCACCCAAGGCGGAACAGTTTTTCAGTTTAGGGCATCCTTGAGGGCTTTGCCAGCCTTGAAGCTCGGATTGGTCGATGCCTTGATCTTGATCGTCTCGCCCGTCTGCGGATTGCGGCCGGTGCGCTCGGCGCGCTTGCGAGCGGTGAAGGTTCCGAAGCCGACCAGGGTCACATCCTCGCCCTTCTTCAGTGTCGCCGTGATCACGGCGATCACCGCTTCCACGGCCTTTCCGGCGTCCGCCTTGGTCAGTTCCGCGGCGTCGGAAACAGCGCCGATGAAGTCAGCCTTGTTCATGTGCATTCCCTCAAGATTACTGCGACTCGCGCCATGCGATGTCGGAACGTGAATGCCGCGGGGCGCGGACCTTCGCGTCCGCGCCGCCTGGCGTGATTGATGATCCACTGCCGCCGTGACGGTGAGTCGCCCGGGCCGCGGCGGGCCTTTATACCAGCGCCCCGGGGGGCACGCAACACGATTTCTCGCTGATTTTCCCCGGATTTGCGCGCTTTTCGATGATCGTCGCGCTGCGCCCGCCAGTGCCCGGCGCGCGCACTGCTGTTCAGTGCGGCCGCACCGGCGCGGGCGTCGCGGCATCCTCGCGCTTGCCTTCCACCACCGCCTCCGACGCCTCACCGGCGGCCTGCCCCGCCGGCCCCAGCGGGCGCTCCAGGGCGATGTCGAGCACCTCGTCGATCCAGCGCACAGCGTGGATCTCGAGCGACTCGGTCACGTTCCTGGGGATGTCGGCGAGGTCCTTCTTGTTCTCCTCCGGGATGATCACGGTGGTGATGCCGCCACGGTGCGCCGCCAGGAGCTTTTCCTTCAGGCCGCCGATCGGCAGCACCCGTCCACGCAGGGTGATCTCGCCCGTCATCGCCACTTCCGAGCGCACCGGAACGCGCGTCAGGGCCGACACCAGCGCCGTGCACATGGCGATGCCTGCGCTGGGACCGTCCTTGGGCGTGGCGCCCTCCGGAACGTGCACGTGGATGTCGAGCTTCTGGTGGAACTCGGGATCGATGCCCAGGCGCTCTGCGCGCGCGCGCACCACCGACAGCGCCGCCTGGATGGACTCCTGCATGACGTCGCCCAGTTGGCCGGTGTGAATGAGCTTGCCCTTGCCCGGCACGATGGTGGCTTCGATGCTGAGCAGATCGCCACCAACCTGGGTCCAGGCCAGACCGGTGACCAGCCCCACTTCATTCTGCAGCTCGGCGCGACCGAAGGTGAACTTCTGCACACCCAGGTACTGGTCGAGATTGCGGCTGTCGATCACGGCTCGTCCGCCGCGGCGCTTGCCGACGGAGGCCTTGGCCGCTGTCTTGTCGCCCTTGGTGGGCTTGCCCGATTTCGCCTTGTCGGCCTTCAGCGTCAGTTCCTTGACCACCTTGCGGCAGATCTTCGACACCTCACGTTCCAGGTTGCGCACACCCGACTCGCGCGTGTAATAGCGAATGATGTCGCGCAACGCCTCGTCGGCCACCTCGATCTCGTCGGCCTTGAGTCCATTGGCCTTGATCTGCTTGGGCAGCAGGTAGCGCTTGGCGATGGCGATCTTCTCCTCCTCGGTGTAGCCGGGGATGCGGATAACCTCCATGCGATCGAGCAGCGGCGCCGGGATGTTGAGCGAATTGGCGGTGGCGATCCACATCACCTCGGACAGGTCGAAGTCGACCTCCAGATAGTGATCATTGAAGGCGCTGTTCTGCTCCGGATCGAGCACTTCCAGCAGGGCCGACGACGGATCGCCGCGGAAGTCCATCGACATCTTGTCGATTTCGTCGAGCACGAACAGGGGATTGCGGCTTCCGACCTTGTTGAGGTTCTGAATGATGCGCCCGGGCATCGAGCCGATGTAGGTGCGGCGGTGGCCGCGGATCTCCGCCTCGTCACGCACGCCTCCGAGTGACATGCGCACGAACTTGCGATTGGTGGCCTTGGCGATCGACTGCCCCAGGGAGGTCTTGCCTACGCCCGGCGGACCCACGAGGCACAGGATCGGCCCCTTCATCTTGTTCACGCGCTGCTGCACGGCGAGGTATTCGAGGATGCGCTCCTTGACCTTCTCCAGGCCGAAGTGGTCGGCATCAAGCACGTCCTCGGCGGCCTTCAGGTCCTTGCGCACCTTGCTGCGCTTCTTCCACGGCGCGCCCACCAGCCAGTCGATGTAGTTGCGCACCACCGTGGCTTCCGCCGACATGGGCGACATCTGCTTGAGCTTGTTCAACTCGGCCCTGGCCTTGGCCTCGACGGCCTTGGGCATGCCGGCGTCGGCGATCTTGCGCGCCAGATCCTCGGCCTCGTTCGGCGCTTCGTCGAGGTCGCCCAGTTCCTTCTGGATGGCCTTCATCTGCTCGTTGAGGTAGTACTCGCGCTGGCTCTTCTCCATCTGCGACTTGACGCGTCCACGGATGCGCTTCTCGATCTGCTGCACGTCGATCTCGCCATCGACGAAGCCCATCAGGGTTTCCAGCCGATCACCGACATCGGACGTCTCCAGCAGGCGCTGCTTGTCGGCCAGACGGATCGAAAGATGCGCGGCCATGGTGTCGGCCAGCCGGCTGGGGTCGTCGATGCCGGCCAGCGTGGTCATCAGTTCCGGTGGCGTCTTGCGGTTGAGCTTGACGAACTGTTCGAACAGCGACACCAGCGAGCGCGCGGCAACCTCGATCTCGCGCTCGCTACGCGAATACACCGGCTCCAGAGTGCGCACGTGGGCGACCATGAGCCCTTCGCGGTCGCCAAACTTCACCACCTCGGCGCGGGCGGAACCCTCCACCAGCACCTTGATCGTGCCGTCGGGCAACTTGAGCAACTGCAGCACCGAGGCGAGGGTGCCAATGGAATACAGGTCGGCATCGCGAGGATCGTCGACATCGGGGCTGCGCTGCGCCACCAGCAGGATCTGCTTGTTCCCGTCCATGGCGGTGTCCAGTGCACGAATGGACTTCTCACGCCCAACGAACAGCGGGATCACCATGTGCGGGTACACCACCACGTCGCGCAGCGGCAACACTGGCAGCTCGACGATGTCGGAGGCCGGCAGGGCTGGGGTCTTATCGGTCTTGTCCATGGGTTCCTACCTCGATTCGGGTGCGCGCGCTCCGCACGAATGCAGCCTGAGCGCGCGCTGATGCAGCGTCAAGTGCGGTCTGGACCCGGGAATGCAAGAGACGTGCGCGCCGGACGGCGCGCACGGACAATCCGCGCGACGGGCGGCGCCTATTCCGAGGCGGCGCGGGACTGCAGGTTGCCGCGGTAGATGAGGTAGGGTTCGGCCTGGCCGTTGATCACGGCCTCGTCCACCACCACCTTGCTGACGTGCTGCAGCGAAGGCAGCTCGTACATCGTATCCAGCAGCACCTGTTCCAGGATGGTGCGCAGGCCGCGTGCGCCGGTCTTGCGCTTGAGCGCCTTGCGGGCGACGGCGTTCAACGCCTCCGGGCGGAACTCCAGCTCCACCCCCTCCATCTCGAACAGCTTCTTGAACTGCTTGACGATGGCGTTCTTGGGCTCGGTCAGGATCTTGACCAAGGCCGCCTCGTCGAGCTCCTCCAGCGTCGCGACGACGGGAAGGCGTCCGACGAACTCGGGGATCAGGCCGAACTTCACCAGATCTTCGGGCTCGACGTCGGCCAGCACCTTGCCGACGCTGGCGCTGTTCTTCTTGCTGCGCACATCGGCGCCAAAGCCGATGCCGGTGGACTCGCCGCGCTGCTGGATCACCTTCTCCAGGCCGGAGAACGCGCCGCCGCAGATGAACAGGATGTTCTTGGTGTCGACCTGCAGGAACTCCTGCTGCGGATGCTTGCGCCCGCCCTGCGGCGGAACCGAGGCGACGGTGCCCTCAATGAGCTTCAGCAGGGCCTGCTGCACGCCCTCGCCCGAGACGTCGCGGGTGATCGACGGGTTCTCGCTCTTGCGCGAGATCTTGTCGATCTCATCGATGTAGACGATGCCCGTTTGCGCCTTCTCGACGTCGTAGTCGCACTTCTGCAGCAGCTTCTGGATGATGTTCTCGACGTCTTCGCCGACGTAGCCCGCCTCGGTCAGGGTGGTGGCGTCGGCAATGGTGAAGGGCACATTGAGCAGGCGTGCCAACGTCTCTGCCAGCAGGGTCTTGCCCGATCCGGTAGGACCGATCAGCAGGATATTGGACTTCGCCAACTCGACCTCGTCGGCCTTCTGTCGCGTCTCCAGGCGCTTGTAATGGTTGTACACCGCCACGGCGAGCGTCTTCTTGGCGCGGGTCTGGCCGATGACGTACTGGTCAAGCACGTCCATGATCTCGCGCGGCTTGGGCAGGTGGCTGCGCGCGCTGGCGGCCTTCTCTTCCAACTCCTCGCGGATGATGTCGTTGCAAAGCTCGACGCACTCGTCGCAGATGAACACGGAGGGACCGGCGATCAGCTTGCGGACCTCGTGCTGGCTCTTGCCGCAGAACGAGCAATAGAGAATCTTGCCGCCTTCGCCCGATCGGCCTTGCCGCTCGTCAGTCATGCTGTGCCTCTGAAACGTCCGATTTCCGCTTTCGCGCGGAGAATAACATAGCCTGCCCGCCCTGCCGCAAAGGCAGACCGGGGGCGGTTTGGGGAGAGCGAGCGGAACG
The DNA here is from genome assembly GCA_035370085.1 of Rhodanobacteraceae bacterium. Taxonomy (GTDB): domain Bacteria; phylum Pseudomonadota; class Gammaproteobacteria; order Xanthomonadales; family Rhodanobacteraceae; genus Tahibacter. The sequence continues at coordinate 19,757 of DAOOVM010000012.1, forward strand.
CGAAGGGCGCGTGAATCAGGCCTTGACGCTCTCGGCCGGGCGCTTTTCCAGCACGCCGTCGATGAGCCCGTAGTCCTTGGCGTCGGCCGCGCTCATGAAGTAGTCGCGCTCGACGTCGCGCGCGATCTTTTCGATCGGCTGCCCGGTGTTGTTGGCCAGGGCCTCATTGAGCCGCTCGCGCAGGTAGAGGATTTCCTTGGCCTGGATGGCGATGTCGGTGGCCTGTCCCTGGGCACCGCCCGACGGCTGGTGGATCATGACGCGCGAATTGGGCAGCGCGAAGCGCTTGCCCTTGGCACCGGCCGCGAGAAGGAAAGCCCCCATGCTCGCCGCCTGGCCGATGCACATGGTGCTCACGTCCGGCTTCAGGAACTGCATGGTGTCGTAGATCGCCAGCCCTGCCGTCACCGAACCGCCCGGGCTGTTGATGTACAGATTGATGTCCTTGTCGGGATTTTCCGACTCCAGGAACAGCAACTGCGCCACGACCACGTTGGCCATGTAGTCGTCGATTGGACCCACGAGGAACACCACGCGCTCCTTCAGCAGGCGCGAGTAGATGTCGTAGGCACGCTCGCCGCGGGCGGTCTGCTCGACCACCATCGGCACCAGGTTCAGACTGCTCGGCTCGATACGCTGGGACATGACGACTCCGCAAATGTGGGATGGCCCGCGCCGCCGGTGGCACGACCCGCGGGAGCGGTGCCGGGGCACCGCTCCGAGAGCATGTTACGCGATCGGTCGCATGACCTCGGTGAAGGTCTGCTTGGCTTCGGTGGTGCGCGCGTGGTCCGCGATCCACTCCGCCACCTGGTCTTCCAGCACGCGACTTTGCAGGCCGCTCATGAGTTGGGGATCACGATTGTAGAGTTCAACCACCTGGTCGGGCTCCTCGTAGGTCGAGGCGATCGCCGCCAGGGTTTCGGCGACGCGGCGCGAGTCGACCCGCAGCTGGTTCTGGCGCGCGACTTCGCTCAGGAGCAGGCCGGCCGCCACGCGGCGACGCGCCGCGTCAACAAAGCCTTCCGGAGCGAACTTGGCATCCTTCTGGCCCTGCTGCTGGGCCTGCGCCTCGGCCTGCCGCGCGAGGGCGCGCGACTCGCTTTCGACCATGCCCTGCGGCAGGTCGATCGAGGGATAGGCAGCCACGAGCTTTTCCACCACCTCCGCCTTGAGCCGCGCCAGCAGATTGCCCTTCAACTCGCGCTCGAGGTTGGCGCGCACGTCGGCGCGGAACTTCTCCAGGCTGCCGTCGTGATTGCCGAAGCTGTCGAAGAACTGGGCATCGAGCGCCGGCAGCACCGGTTCCTGCACCCGCACCATCTTCACTGCCAGCGCCGCGACCTTGCCAGCGAGGTCGGCATTGCGGAACTCCGCCGGGAAGGTGACTTCCAGCGACTTCTCCTCGCCCGCCTTGATGCCGGCGAGCTTGGCTTCAAGTTCGGGGAACAGCGCGTTCGAGCCGATCACCGTGCCGACGCGATCCACGCCGCTCTCGGGGAAGCGGTAGGCTCCAGCTTGGGCGGAATACTCCAGGAGCACCATGTCGCCGGTCTGCGCCGCGCGCTCCACCGCGTTCCAGGAGCGCCGCTGCTGACGCAGGGTCTCGATCATCTGGTCGACGTCGGACTCGGCAATATCGGCCGTGACGCGCGTGATGTCGAGTTGGGCCACATCGATGGTGCCGATCTCCGGCATCACCTCGAAGGTCGCCACGTACTCGATCTCGCCAGCACTGGGGGCCGCCGTCGTGGACACCTGCGGCGGCATGGCCGGCCGCAGTTTCTCCTGCTCGATGGCCTCGCCCAGGGTGTTGCGAACCAGTTCGGAGAACGCCTCGCCGCGCACCTGCGCGCCGAAACGCTGCTCGATCACCTTGGCCGGCACCTTGCCCGGGCGGAAGCCCTTCAGGCGCACATTGCGGCCGAGTTCCTGGATGCGCGAACGCACCTGCGATTCGAACTGCTCCGCCGGAATCCTGACGGTGAGCTTGCGCTCGAGCTTGCCCACGTTCTCAACCGAAACTTGCATGCTTGCTCCTCGAACGGCACGGGCCACGCATGGACGCAGGGCGTCTTCGCGGGCGCCTGAAAGATACTGGTGCGAAAGGAGAGACTCGAACTCTCACGGGTCACCCCACTGGAACCTAAATCCAGCGCGTCTACCAATTCCGCCACTTTCGCGCCGGCCGCCGTGTCGCCACGTCGACCGCGTACGCTCGCGGGAATCATCGGGGGTGCCGGAAAGCTGAGAAGAGGTGGTGGGCCGTCAAGGATTCGAACCTTGGACCTACTGATTAAGAGTCAGCTGCTCTACCAACTGAGCTAACGGCCCACACTCTGCACAAATTTTACCGAACTGGGGTGGACGATGGGACTCGAACCCACGACAACCGGAATCACAATCCGGTACTCTAACCAACTGAGCTACGCCCACCGTAAACCGTCAACCGATCGCCTGGCGCGCCCGACAGGACTCGAACCTGCAACCGCCGGCTTAGAAGGCCGGTGCTCTATCCGGTTGAGCTACAGGCGCAGTCGCTGCGAGACCAAGCTGGTCGGGGTAGAGGGATTCGAACCCCCGACATCCTGCTCCCAAAGCAGGCGCGCTACCAGACTGCGCTATACCCCGAATCGATCGAAAATCTGCGGCAACCCGTGATTTTCCGAAAGGTTCGAGATGGTACGTTCGCCGGCTGCGGGCAGTCAATCGGCCGCGGCCTTGCCTGGTACACCACGCTCCACCCTGTTTCCGGCGTCGATGCCAAGGGCAGCTGCGCCGGTCAAACAAAAAGGTGCCGAAGCACCCTTCAAGGCAAATGGCGCGCCCGGAGAGATTCGAACTCCCGACCACCAAGTTCGTAGCCTGGTACTCTATCCAACTGAGCTACGGGCGCGTGCTGCTTGCATCTCGCCCACCGCGCTGGGCGCGGCAGCCGAGACGCGGAATTATTCCGAACCAGACCGCCTTCGTCAACACCCGCCGTGCAATCCCTGCGTGCCCACGCCGCCTCGCAGCGACAGCGGCGACCGCCGTACGGCCGAAGGAATCCTTCCGCATACACGCGACCCGGCGCGCACGCGCGAGCCCTGTCGATCCGCGCTATCGTGCCGCCATGCCGCGCCGGCGGCGCCCCATGCCCAGGCCTTCCGATGACTGTCCCGCACTGCCTCACCGCCGCGTCCGCGCCGCGCCGGATAAGCGCGTGAACCCCGGCGATTCCATGCGCCTGCGCGTGGTGCGCGCAGGCATTGACACCTATCAGCAGGCGGTGGTCTACATGCACCGCGACTGCGAGGTGTGTCGCTCCGAGGGTTTCGCCGCACTCACGCGCCTGCATATGCGCGTGGACGGACGCGAGATCATGGCCACGCTCAATGTAGTGGTCGGAGATCTGTTGCCGCCGGACGCCGTGGCCCTATCGGAAGCCGCCTGGCTGGCGCTACAGCCGGCGCCCGGCGCCATGGCCACGTTCCACCATCCCGAGCCGGCGCGCTCGTCGGGGGTCCTGCGCGCCAAGGTGTTCGGACAACGGCTCGATTATCCCGACTACCTCAACCTGATGCGCGACGCGGTCGAGAACCGCCTGTCCGACATCGAGCTGGCGGCCTTCGTCACGGCCTGCGCCGGCGAGCGCCTGGACCATGGCGAAACCACGGCGCTGACCCGCGCCATGATCGAGGTCGGACAGACCCTCGACTGGGGCGCCGGTCCGGTGCTCGACAAGCACTGCGTGGGCGGACTGCCCGGCAACCGCACCACACCCATCGTGGTCGCCATCGTCGCCGCATTGGGCTACCGCATTCCCAAGACTTCGTCCCGCGCGATCACGTCACCGGCGGGCACGGCCGACACCATGGAGGTCATGGCCCCCGTGGCGCTCGACCTGCCAGCCATGCGTCGCGTGGTGGAACGTGAAGGGGGCTGCGTGGTGTGGGGCGGCAATGTGCGCCTCTCGCCCGCGGACGATGTGCTGATCCGCGTGGAGCGTCCGCTGGACTTCGACAGCGACGGGCAGCTCGTGGCGAGCGTGCTGTCCAAGAAAGTCGCGGCCGGCTCCAACCACGTGCTGATCGACATGCCGGTAGGTCCAACCGCGAAGGTGCGCTCCGACGCCGCCGCGGAATCGCTCACCGGCCGTCTCGGCGGCACTGCGGCGGCGCTGGGCCTGCGTCTTGCCGTACAGCGTTCGGATGGCCGCCAGCCGATCGGTCGCGGCATCGGACCGGCACTGGAGGCGCGCGACGTGCTGCAGGTGCTGCGCGGCGATGCCGCGGCTCCACAGGACCTGCGCGAGCGCGCCATCGCCCTGGCCGGCGAGTTGCTCGATCTGGTGCCGGGCAACGTGGTGGGCCGCGGCCGCGTGCTGGCGCGCGAGACACTTCTGTCCGGCCAGGCCTTGCGCAAATTCCTCGCCATCTGTGAGGCCCAGGGCGGCTACACCGAGCCGCCCCAAGCGGCGTTCCACGCTCCGGTGGAGGCGGTCCGGACCGGGGTCGTGGCCAGCGTCGACAATCGCCGCCTGGCCAAGGTGGCCAAACTGGCCGGCGCGCCCACCGCAGCGGCGGCAGGGGTGGATACGGACACGCGCATCGGCGACCGCGTCGAACGTGGACAGCCGCTCTACACCGTGCATGCGCAGTCGCGCGGCGAGCTCGACTACGCGCTGGAGTACGCCCGCAGCCAATCCGACATCTTCGCCATCGACGCGGGAGACGTGGCGTGAACACCGTACTGCTGCCCTTTCCTGCGCAACGCCGTCTGGCGGAAGAGCTGGCGCCGCTGCTGGATGCTCGGCTCGGCCACCTGGACTGGCGCCGCTTTCCCGACGGCGAGTCGCTAGTGACGATCGACGAGGCGCTGCAGGGCGCCGACGCCGTGCTGCTGTCTAGCCTGAACCAGCCCGACGCGCTGGCGCTCGCCTTGCGCTTTGCCGCGGCGACCGCGCGGGAGTTTGGCGCGCGCTCGGTGGGGCTGGTGGCGCCCTATCTGGCCTACATGCGCCAGGACCGGCGCTTCCACCCCGGCGAAGCGGTCAGCGCGCCGTTGTTTGCCGCCTTCCTGCAGGAGGGCGTGGATTGGCTGGTCACAGTGGATCCGCATCTGCATCGGATCGACCGCCTCGAGCGCATCTTCCGCATCCCTACGCGGCACGTTGCCGCGGCTCCCGCGGTGGCGGCCTGGATCCGCACCGAAGTGGTCCATCCGCTGCTCATCGGTCCGGATGGCGAGAGCGCGCAATGGGTAGCGCATATCGCCGCCCTGGCCGAAGCGCCCTTCCAGGTTCTGCACAAGGAACGCCGCGGCGACCGCGACGTGAGCGTCAGCCTGCCCGACCTCGCCGCAGCCGCCGGGCGCAATCCCGTCATCGTCGACGACATCGTTTCCTCAGGTCATACGGTCATCGAAACCCTGGGCCACCTTGCGCGCCTTGGCATGCCCGCCGCGACGGTGGTGGCGATCCATGCGGTGTTCGCCGGCGATGCCTACGCCGCACTTCAGGCGGCCGGAGCCGCACGCATCGTCAGTTGCGACAGCATCAGCCATCCGAGCAACGCGATCGCGCTGGCCAAACTGCTGGCACCCGCGTGCCGGGAACTGCTGGGCACCGACCACCCAGCGGCGGCCCGTACGAAGGCGTGAAGGCCGCAG
>DAOOVM010000013.1:0-23946 GCA_035370085.1 Rhodanobacteraceae bacterium
CCCTTCTGGTGTTCGGCAAGTCCGTCGACGGAAACTCCGACCTCGAGAGCGCGGTGACCATCCAGACGGTCAACTCCGACACGAGCCTGACGGTCACGCCGCCGTTCAACCTCAACAACACGACCGGCGTCAGCGTGAACAACGGCCCGGTGCTGCCCTACATTGCCGGCCGCGCCATGCACGGCAACATCACCGCGCAGGCTGCCACGGACGACAAGGGCGTGGCGCACGTGAAGCTCAACTACACCATCCGCTATCTCGGTCACATTGCCGCGATCTGGGCGCAGGGTGACGGCATCGACCCGCTCACCAACCAGTCCAAGCGCGTCACGGACATCGACACCCTGCTCTATCCGGGCATCGCGCCGGCCAGTCTCACCGCCAGCCCGAGTCCGATCTTCGGCAACACCACCCAGCAGGTGAACGTGTGCCTGACGGACGCCAGGCTGGCCCCGATCACGGGTATCCGCATCGGCTTCCAGCTGACCCTTGCCGACGGCACGGGCTCGGTCGATGGCAACGGCATGTCCGGCACGCTGGACAACGTCACGGGCCTGGATGGCTGCGTCATCGCTACCGTGGTGACCAGTGGCGTGCCCGCGACCCCGAGTTCCGGTGCAGGCGCGAACAGCGGCACCGTGAAGTTCGGCGTCGGTGGCGCCACGGCTTCGGTCGACATTGTGGTCAGCGTCGGCGCGCTGCAGGTCATTCCGGCATCCGTGCAGGTGCCCTGCCTCAGCCCGCCAGCGTTCAACGGGACCATATTCGTGCTGGCCAAGGATCAGTTCGGCAACGCGCTGGGCAACCAGTCGATCACGGCGACGTGCACGGCCGGCATCACCATCAACCCGAGCACGGCGACGACCAACTCCAGCGGCTCGTTCACGTTCAACTACTCGGCCACCAACCCGTCGGGGTCGCCGCTGAATGGTAGTTGCACGTTTACCGCGACCGGGACGACACGCAGTGTCACTGTGCCGTTCCACGGCGTGGACGGCAGCGTCAGCCCGCCGCCCTCCGCCTGCAACTGATCGGAAGGCAGAAGCAACAGTCCGGACACGGGGCCGCCATCGCGGCCCCGTTTTTTTGCATCCACCGCTGAGCGAGCGAACTACCCTCTATCGCTGGCGCGGTTTGCTAGGATGAAACTCTGAGCTTCGGGAGTCCGATCATGTCCGCGTATCGCGTCGAACTTGCGCAGGGCGAGACCCTGTTTCGTGAGGGCGACGCACCGACGACAGCCTTCCTGATCGAGTCCGGGGAAATCGAAGTCGGGACGCATCAGGGCGGTACCTACCGCGTGTTGGGGGTGCTGGGTCCCGGGGATCTCCTCGGAGAAATGGCGGTCATCGACGACTCACCCCGCACGGCCTCGGCGCGGACGCTGACGCCGACGATCCTGACCCCGATAGACCGCGCGCAATTCGCGGAGCGACTGGAGACGGCCGATCCCGTGGTGCGAGCCCTGCTGCTGAGCCAGCTGTCGCGCTACCGCTCTGCCCTGGCGCAACTCGCCGGGACGCAGCGCACGCCCTGGCGCGCCCGGACGGCGACCGCGGCGACGAGCGAGGCGGCCAGCGGGGCGCTGGACAAGATCCGCCTGGAGAGCCAGCTGCGCGAAGCCTTGGAGCGGCGCGAGCTGGAGGTCCGCCTGCAGCCGATCCTCGACATCGCCACGCAGCGCGTCGCTGGCTACGAGGCGCTGACCCGTTGGACTCACCCCGAGCGTGGGGCGATCTCGCCGGCTGAATTCATCGCCCTGGCCGAAGAGACCTCACTCATCGTGCCGGTCGGAGAGTACGTGTTGCGCGAGGTCTGCGCCGCTCTGTCTCGCCTCGACGGGGCGGGTGCGGACCGTTTCATCGCAGTGAACGTCTCCGGGCGCCAGCTCGGCGACGATGCTTTCATCAGGCGTCTGCTGGACACCCTGGCCGAGTACCGCGCCAGCCCGCAACGCCTGAAGATCGAGGTCACCGAAAGCCTGGTGCTCGACTACGATCAGGTCGCGCGCTTCATCGGACACTGCCGCGCGGCCGGCATGCGCGTGGCCCTGGACGACTTCGGCACGGGCTATTCCAACCTCGGTCACCTGCACCGTCTGCACTTCGATACCATCAAGCTCGACCAGGGCTTCATCCGACAGATGGACGATCCGCGCTGCCTGGCGATCGTGCGGGCCATCGTCGGCATGGCCCAGTCGCTGGAGTGCGACATGGTCGCCGAGGGCGTCGAGACGCCGGAGCAGCTGCTGCAGCTGCGCACGCTGGGCTGCCAGTTCGCCCAGGGATGGCTGGTGGGCAAGCCGCTCCCCATGGGCGAAGCGCTCGCCCTACCCTGAGCCGACCATGCCTTTCGGCGGCTGACCCGCGCGACCGGGCCAGGCAAACTTTTCGCTGCGCGCGCGGTCGAAGGCGCGCCACCACAACCGCCCGGAACCCGCTCGCCGATGGACAGCCCCGATCTCGCTCCGCAGCCCCTGGTCGACTGCTTCCGCGCCCTGCGCGATGAGCTTTCGCAGCGCATCGTCGGCCAGTCCGGGCTCATTGAGCGCCTGCTGATCGCCCTGCTGGCCGACGGCCACCTCCTCGTGGAAGGCGCGCCCGGTCTGGCCAAGACCACCGCGGTGAAGGAGCTCGCGGCGCGCATCGAGGCGGACTTCCATCGCATTCAGTTCACACCCGACCTGTTGCCCGCCGACCTCACGGGCACGGAAATCTACCGGCCGCAGGAGGCGCGCTTCGAGTTCCAGCGCGGGCCGATCTTCCACAATCTGGTGCTCGCCGACGAGGTGAACCGTGCGCCGGCCAAGGTGCAGTCCGCCCTGCTCGAGGCCATGGGCGAACACCAGGTGACCATCGGCCGCACCACGTATGCGCTGCCGCCGCTGTTCCTGGTGATGGCCACGCAGAACCCGATCGAGCAGGAGGGCACCTACCCCCTGCCGGAAGCACAGCTCGACCGGTTCCTGATGCACGTGCGGATCGACTATCCGGACGCCGGGGCCGAGACCGCAATCCTGCGCCTGGCGCGGGAGCGAAGCCGCGCAGAACTGCGCCATGAGACCCAGGCGCCGCAGCGCATCAGTCAGGCGCAGATCTTCGCCGCCCGCGAACAGGTGCTCAGCCTGCACCTGGCGCCCGCGCTGGAGGAGTACCTCGTGCAGCTCGTCCTCGCCACGCGCCGCCCGGCCACCTACGGTGCGGACTTCGCGCGCTGGATCGCCTGGGGCGCCAGTCCGCGAGGCACGATTGCCCTGGATCGCTGCGCGCGCGCGCGCGCCTGGCTGGAAGGACGTGACTACGTGCTCCCGGAAGATGTGCAGGAGGTAGCGCGCGATGTCCTCCGCCACCGCGTACTGCTGAGTTACGAAGCCGAGGCGGAGGGCATCACGCCCGGGCAGGTGCTGGATGCCCTGTTGCAGCGCGTGCCTCTGCCGTGATGGCGGAGCCTCGCACCGCGCTACACCGCAGCCGATGAGCCGGAGCACACCTGCGCCACCCGCCTCCCGCCATTCCGTCGACGCGGCGTGGGGCGTCCGTGTGGACCTGCCAACGCTGCTGGCGCAGCGCTTCGCCGCCCGCGCACTCGATCTGCCCGGGGCCCGGCGCTCCGCTGGTGCCCATGCCGGCCCGCACGCTTCCCGTTTCCGCGGGCGCGGCGTCGACTATCTGGAGTCGCGCGGTTACCAGCCCGGTGACGACATCCGCAACATCGACTGGCGCGTCACCGCGCGCAGCGGACGACCCCACACCAAGTTGTTCCAGGAGGAACGCGAACGCAGCGTGCTGCTGCTGCTCGACCACAGTCCCAGCATGCGCTTCGGCACGCGTCACTGCTTCAAGTCGGTTCAGGCGGCTCAGGCGGCAGCCCTGCTGGCGTGGACCGCCACGCGCGGCGGCGACCGCGTGGGCGCCGTGGGGTTCGGCAGCGGCGTCGATGCCGAAGTGCGTCCCGGAGGCGGGCCCCGTGGCGCCCTGCGCTGCCTGCGCGCCCTGGCCCAGTGGGACGCGCAGGCGCAGGCGCCCAGCGGGGCCGGTGCGGACCTCTCCGCGGCGCTGCAGCGCGCGCTGCGACTCGCCCGTCCCGGCAGCTTCAGCGTGCTGCTCAGCGACGGCTTCAGCGCCGGTGAGGGTATCGAGGCGCCGCTGGCCCGCCTGGCCCGTCAGGGTGAGACGGCGGTGGTGCTGCTGCAGGATCCGCTGGAGCTCGCCGCGCCTCCGCGTGGCCACTACGACGTACTGCTCGACGGCGAGCGCCGCCAATTCGAGTTTGGCAGTGGCAAGATGGACGCCGCCTGGACCCGGGCCTTCCGCGACCGCCGCGCCGTGCTGGAGACGCAGTGCCGCAGGCTGGGAATTCCGCTGCTGCCTCTGGCCACCGACGATGCACCCGAGCAGGCGCTGCGACAGTTGCTGCGCGCCTTTGCGCCGCACCGCGGAGCGCGCTGATGGAGGCCGCCGGGCCCGTTCTGCGCGACATCCACCTGCCGGCGGAACCGGGCTGGTGGCCACCGGCGCCGGGCTGGTGGCTGCTCGGAGTGCTGCTACTGGCCGTCGTCGCATGGGCACTGCGCTACGCGCGCCGCCGTCGCGCCGCGCGCCGGCGCCGGGCTGCCGTGCTGGCCGAGGTGCAGTCGCTGCGCACGCAGTGGCTGCGCGACGGCAACACGGCGCAGCTGGCAGCCGGGCTATCGCAATTCCTGCGCCGGCTCTCACGCCAGGTGCAACCCGCCAGCGTTGCGCTGAGCGGCGAGGACTGGCTGGCGTTCCTCGCGCGCCACGGGAACGCCGATGCCCTGCGCGGGCTGGTGGAGGCGGCCTTTCACCCGGCGGCCTCGCTCGACGTGGATGCAGCCTGCGACGCGGTGCGCCGTCACGCCGAGTTGGTGCTGGCGAGGGAGTGGCGCAATGTTTGAGTGGGCCTGGCCCTGGCTGTTCCTCTCCCTTCCGCTGCCGTGGCTCGCGGCGCGCGTCTTGCCCCCCGCCGCGGACGGCGGCGCCGCCCTGCGTCTGCCGCATGCACACCTGTTCGCGACGGCCACGCCCGCCACCGTCGCGTCGCGCCGCGTCCGCTGGTCGCTCGGCTGGCCCTGGCTGATCTGGGCCCTGCTTGTGACGGCGGCTGCCCGGCCGCAATGGCTGGGCGAGCTGGGTGCGGTGCCGCGCACCGGCCGCGACCTGATGCTGGCAGTGGACGTGTCCGGCAGCATGAACATTCCCGACATGCGGCTCGGTGCGCAGGAAGCCACGCGCTTCCAGGCTGTCCAGGCCATCCTCGGCGACTTCATCGCGCGTCGGGCGGGCGACCGTCTCGGTCTGCTGCTGTTCGGCACGCGCGCCTACCTGCTCACGCCCCTGACCTTCGATCTCAAGACCGTGCGCACCCAGCTGGAAGAGGCAGCGGTGGGCCTGGCCGGACGCGAGACCGCCATCGGTGACGCCATCGGCCTGGCGGTGAAGCGGCTGCGCGAGCGGCCGGCCGAGCAGCGTGTGCTGATCCTCCTGACCGACGGCGTGAACACCGCCGGTGAACTCGATCCGCGCCAGGCCGCCGAACTGGCGCAGTCCAACGGCCTGCGCATCTACACCATCGGTATCGGCGCCGAGCGCATGCAGGTGCAGGACTTCTTCGGTAGCCGCACGGTGAATCCATCGGCCGACCTGGACGAGGGCCTACTCACCCATATCGCCGAAAGCACGGGCGGGCGCTTCTTCCGCGCCCGAGACACCGCCGAACTCGCAGACATCTATCGCGCCATCGACCAGCTCGAACCCAGCGCCGCCGACGCGGCCCGCCTGCGCCCGGTCGAGGAACTGTTCCCGCTGCCCCTGGCGGCGGCCGTGGCGCTTGGCCTGGCGCTGGCCCTGTGGCCGCGCCTGCGCCCGGCGCGCGCGGAGGCGCCGGCATGACTGCCCTGCACGACTTCCATTTCCTGCGGCCCGCCTGGCTGCTGCTCCTGCTTGCGCTGCCGCCGGCATGGCGTGCGCTCGGCCGCAGCGCCGGCGCGGCGCGCGCCTGGGCGCAGGCAGTGGATGCGCACCTCCTGCCGCATCTGCTGGTCGGTGCCGAGCGCAGTCTGCGCACTCCCCGTCTGCTGCTCGCGGCCTGCCTCACGCTCGCCAGCCTGGCCCTGGCCGGCCCCACCTGGGAGCGTCTGCCGGCGCCGCTGTACCGCAACCAGGCCGTTCACGTCCTGGCCCTCGAACTTGCCGCAACCATGCAGTCGCCCGACCTCAAGCCCGACCGCCTGGCACGGGCGCGCTTCAAGCTGCGCGACCTGCTGCGCCGCCTCGGCGACGGCCAGGTGGCCCTCATCGCCTACGCCGGGGATGCCTTCGTGGTCGCCCCGCTCACCGACGACGCGAACACGGTGGATGCCCTGCTGGACGCACTCGACCCCGCCACGATGCCGGTGGCCGGCAACGCCATGGACAAGGCCATCGAACGCGCCGTGGACCTGGTGCACCAGGCCGGTGCCGCGCGCGGCGACCTGCTGCTGGTGGCCGATGCAGTGGGCGGTGATGCGCTCGCCGCTGCGGCGCGCGCGCGGCAGCAGGGCGTGACGGTGTCGGTGCTCGGCGTGGGCACCGCCCAAGGGGCGCCGGTGAGTGTCCCGGGCGGCGGCTTTCTCAAGGATTCCGCCGGCAATATCGTCGTGCCGCGGCTGGACGTGGCCGCGCTGCAGGCCGTCGCCGCCGCCGGCGGCGGCCGCTACGCCAGCCTTGCCACCGACGCGAGCGATCTCGATGCCGTACTCGCGGCGGCGGCGCCGGCGCAGGCCGCCCCGCCGCCGACAACCAGCGCAGCCACCAGCGCCGCGTGGCGCGACCGCGGTCCCTGGCTGGTGCTCGCGTTGCTGCCGCTGGCTCTGCTCGGCTTCCGGCGCGGCTGGTTGCTTCTTCTGGCCCTGGCCTTCCTGCCGACGGCACCGGCGCGTGCGTTCGGCTGGAACGATCTGTGGCTTCGACCCGACCAGCAGGCCTGGCGCGCCCTGCAGGCACAGCAGCCCGAGCAGGCGGCGCAGCTGGCGCGCGACCCGGCCCTGCGCGGCGCGGCGCAGTACCGGCAGGGCGACTACGCCGCGGCTGCGGCGGACTTCGCCCGCGGCAAGGACGCCGAGGCGGACTACAACCGCGGCAATGCCCTGGCCAAGGCGCAGCAGTACGAGCAGGCCCTGGCCGCCTACGACGCTGCCCTGGCCAAGGCCCCGGGCCTCGCCGACGCCCAGGCCAATCGCGATGCCGTGGCCGATTGGCTGAAGCAGCAGGCAAGGCAGCAGAAGCCGGATCAGCAGCCGTCGTCCGCGGGGCGGGATGGGTCCGCGGCCCGGGACAAGCAGGACGGGTCGGATTCATCGCCCCAGTCCGCCCAATCCCAGGGCGCAGACAAGCCGCAGGACGGCGAAGGCAAGGACGCCGCGTCGGGCAACCCGTCTGCGGCCGGCCAGTCGTCCGCCCGATCCACGCCGGGCCAGTCCGAGGCCGACCACCACGCGGGCCATGACGCCCAGACGGATGCATCGACCGGTGACAGCCAGCAGCAGGCGCAGCAGCGCGAGGCCGCGCAGCGCGAAGCGATGGAGCGCGCCCTGGCGCAGCCCAAGTCCGATGCCGACAAAAAAGGTCCTGCGGCTGCGGCCGCCAAGACTGCTGCCGCAGCCGAAGAGACCGAGACGCAGCGCGAGCAGCGCCAGGCCATGGAGCAGTGGCTGCAGCGCGTACCCGACGACCCCGGCGGGCTGCTGCGGCGCAAGTTCCAACTCGAGTACGAGCGCCGCCAGCGTCAGGGCGGCCAGGGAGACCATTGACCCATGCCGAGCGTCCTCCGCCTCCTCCTTGGACCGCTGCTGGCGATGCTGGCGGCCTGCGCTTCCGCTGCCGAGGTCCGCGCCTGGCTCGATCGCGACAGCGCGCGCCTGGGCGAGACGGTGACCCTCAACGTGGAGGCCAGCGGCAGCGGTAGCGACACGCCCGATTTCAGCGCGCTCTCGCGCGACTTCGAGCAATTGGGAACCTCCAGCTCCAGCCAGGTGAGCGTCGTCAACGGCGCCACCACGGCCAAGCAGCTGTGGGCGGTCGGCCTGCAGCCGCGCCACGAGGGCCGCATCGAGATCGCGCCCATCGCCGTGGGCGGCGCGACCAGCAACGCCCTTTCGCTCACCGTGCTGCCGGCGCCCGTAGCCGCCACCACGCACGCCGGCGACGAGGTGTTCGTGGAGATGCAGGCCGAACCAGACGCCCCGTATGTGCAGCAGCAAGTGCGGCTGACCGTGGCCCTGTACTTCGCCGTCAACCTCGCCGACGGCAACCTGGACGAGCCACATGCCGAAGGCGCGGTGGTGCAGAAACTCGGTCAGGACCGCAACTACCAGGCGCAGCGCGGCGGCCGCAGCTACCGCGTGATCGAACGCCACTATGCCCTGGTGCCGCAGCGCAGCGGCGCGCTCAGCGTGCCGGCCCTGCGCTTCCGCGGCCGTGCCGTCGGCAGCGATCCGGCGGCCATGTTCTTTGGTCGCGGCCGCGAGATCGCCGCCAGTTCGGACGCGCTCGCACTGCAGGTGCGCCCGCGTCCCGCCGGTGCGGGCAGCGGGCCCTGGCTGCCGGCGCAATCGCTGGACTACAGCGCGCAGGGGCCGGACGCCGGGACCGCCGCCCGCGTCGGCGAGCCCCTCACCCTGACCCTGGACCTGCGCGCGCAGGGCCTGGGATTCGAGCAGTTGCCCGAGCTGACCCTCCCCGCGCTGGACGGCGCCGACGTTTACCCGGACAAACCCGTCACGCGCACGCGCGACGACGGCAGCTGGCTGCTGGGCGAAAGCGAGCGCAAGTTCGCCATCGTGCCCAAGCGCGCCGGCACCCTGCACCTGCCGGAATTGCGTCTGGACTGGTGGGATACCGCCCATGACCGCCTCGCCAGCGTGACCGTGCCCGCCCGCGACATCGCTGTCGCACCCGCCGCTGCGGCGACGCCGCCGCCCTCGGCGCCCCCGCAGACCGCCGCCGCCCCGTCCGCGACGACGCCAGCGGCGGGCCTGGGCAGTGCATCCGCCGCGGATCTGGCACCGCAGTTGGCAGCGCTGCGCGCACAGCTGCGGCGCTGGCAGTTGGCGACGGCGGTGTTGCTGGCAGCACTGGGTCTGACCGGCGTCCTCGCGCTCTGGGCGCGCGCGCGGCGGAAGGACGCGGCGACACCGCCCGTGCCGACGCCGGCGCCGGCCGCTTCGCGTGCGGCACGCGAGGTCTTCCTGCGCGCCGCCGGCAGCGCGGACGCGGCGGCGCTGGAGCGTCACCTGCTGGCGTGGGCGCGGGCCGAAGGACAGGACTTGCCGCACCTGCAGGCGCTGGCGTCCAGCATCGACGATGCGGCCCAGCGCGCCGCGATCGCCGCACTGCAGCGCGCGCGCTACGGCAGTGGTGGCGAGGTACCCGACGCGCAGACCCTGCAGCGCGCGTTCCGCGATGGTCTGGCCTGGCACCGCGCGGCGCCCGCCACGTTCGCTTCTTCGCCTCTGCCGCGTTTGTATCCGCCATGACGCCCAAGCGTGACTGCAGTCACGCGCCAGGACACCGGTGGCACGGGGCGTGATGGAGTGGACAGACCTGGGTCCCGCGCGGACGTAGGCTGCGCGCCGCATCGCAGCATCGGCGCACGGAATCGGGAGAGGCAGGAAGGGCAGGGTGCCCAGGTCATGGATGATGTCGCGGGTCCGGCGCGTCCCCCCTGTCGCGCCGGGCCCGCTATTGTTTCGTGCGCGCGCCGGACGCGTGCAAGCCATCGTGTAGACTCGCGCGGTCGCCGCGTGCGGCGTCGTGGCGCGGCGGTGCGCGGCGACGCCGGAAGCGGCAGCTCGTCGCCCGAGGACTCCCGCATGGCCCACGCCGCTCCCCTCGTTCCCGTCGCCGGCCTGTCGCTGCACTGGCGCGTGCTGATCGGCTTCGCCGTCGGCCTGCTGGCCGGCGCCTTCGCCTACTGGCTGGGGGCGGAGCGGCCCCTCGTCGACGGCTTCATCGACTACGTCGCCGCGCCGGCCGGGCAACTGTTCCTGCGTCTGCTGTTCATGCTCGTGCTGCCGCTGATGTTCACGGCGCTCGTCCTCGGCGTGGCCGAGATTGGCGACATCGCGGCGCTCGGCCGCATCGGCTGGCGCACCCTGCTGTACACCGCCGTGGTCACCAGTATCGCCATCCTCATTGGTCTGGTGGTGGTGAACCTGATCCAGCCGGGTCGCGGCATGGACGCCGACACCCTGCAGAGTGTGGTCGCCGCCGGGTCCGACAAGGCCCGGGCGATCACCGAAAGCAAGCCCAGTCTGAACATCGTGCACATGCTGCTCGGCATCGTGCCGCAGAACGTGGTCAAGGCCGCCGCCGACGGCGAGCTGCTGGCCGTGATGTTCTTCGCCGTCATGCTGGGTGTGGCCCTGGTGCTCACACCCACGCCGGCCACCGAGGCCTTCAAGAATGCGGTGCAGGGCCTCAACGAGCTGGTGATGAAGCTGATCGGCATGGTGATCCGCCTGACGCCCTATGCCGTGGCCTGCCTCATGTTCGCCCTCACGGCGCGCTTCGGCTGGCCGCTGCTGGCCAAGCTGGGCTGGTACACCGCCGCCGTGGTGATCGCCATCGGCCTGCACATGTTCGTCGTGTTGCCGCTGTGGGTGCGCCTGATGGGCGGCATGAGTCCGCTGCGCTTCTTCCGCGACTCGCAGGAGGCGATCCTCACGGCCTTCTCGACCTCGTCGAGCACCGGGACCTTGCCCACGACGCTGAAGTGCGCCGAGCAGAACCTCAAGCTGCCGCCCAAGGTCGCGCGCTTCGTGCTCACCGTCGGAGCCAGCGCCAACCATCACGGCACCGCGCTGTTCGAAGGGCTCACCACGCTGTTCCTGGCGCAGTGCTTCGGTGTGGAGCTGTCCATCGCGCAGCAGCTCATGGTGCTGGGTCTGTGCATCCTCGGTTCGATCGGCACGGCCGGCGTTCCGGCCGGCTCGCTGCCGGTGATCGCCATGATCCTGGGCTACCTGCACGTGCCGCCCGAGGGCATTGCGCTGATCCTCGGCGTCGACCGCTTCCTGGACATGTGCCGCACCGCCCTGAACGTTACCGGTGACCTTGCCACCGCCGTCGTGGTGGCGCGCGCCGAAGAGCGCGCGGAAGGCCGGGCGGTGCCGGCTCCTGCCGGCTGAGCGGGCGCAACAGCGGCGCCACGGGCGTCGCTCGCCCTGGTCCCGGTGACGGACCGGAGTTGCGGTGCAGGCGGCGCCGGCACCAGTCGGCGTCGGCGACACTCTTGCCGCCTTCTAATGCGGCGGCGGGGCTGACGCGTTGCTGGCCGGCGGCGCCGACACGCCGCCCGCCGCACCCGGCACGAATCGGCGCGCATGCCCCATCGAGGCGGCGCGGCGTCTGCGCGTGCCACCGCGCGCTGCGCATGGCCGTCGAGAGCCCCTGCCGCATCGACTGCCCCGCCACGGCCAACCCGCGCTGAGGCACAATCAACGCCGCATTCGAGGGGGTGAGCATGCAGTCGGGCGAGGTCACGGAACTGCTGGAACGGTGGCGCGGCGGCGACCGCGCGGCGCTCGAGCGGCTCATTCCGCGGCTTTACGACACGCTGCGCGACATGGCTGCGGCACGCCTGCGGCGCGAGGCCGGCCCGCAGACCATGAATCCCACCGCCCTGGTGCATGAGGCGCTGTTGCGCCTGATGGGCGGCGAGACCGACCCGCGCAACCGCGCCCACTTCCTCGCCCTCGCCGCCATGCACATGCGTTCCGTACTGGTGGACCAGGCGCGCGCGCGCTTGGCGCAGAAGCGCGGCGGTGATGCGGTGCTGGTGACGCTGGGCGAGGCCAGGGGCATGGAGGGCGCGCGCATCGAGCTGGATCTGCTCGCCCTCGACCAGGCGCTGTCACATCTGGCGCGCGAGGATGCCCGTGTGGCGCGGGTGGTCGAGATGAGCTACTTCGCCGGCATGGAGCGCGACGAGATCGCCAGCGTGATCGGCGTCTCGGTGCCGACGGTCGATCGCGACCTGCGGTTCGCGCGCGCCTGGCTCAACCGCGCGCTGGGCTGAGCGGCGGCGCGCAGGCCTACCGGGACTGGGCGCATGACCGTTTCCGCCCGCTTTGCCGAGTTGCGGCGCCTGTTCGAGCAGGTCTGCGACCTGCCGCCCGAGGCGCGGCGTGCGGCGCTGGGCGAGGCCACCGGCGATACGGCGCTCATCGCCGAGGTCGAGGCGCTGCTGGCGGCGGAGACCCGCGGGCTGCGGCGCGTGTCCACGCCCGTGGCCGCCCTGCTGCAGGATATGCCTGACACCGAGCTGGATGCCGGCGACCGCGTCGGCGCCTGGCGCTTGGTGCGCAAGCTGGCCAGTGGCGGCATGGGCGCCGTGTACCTGGCCGAGCGCGACGACGGCCACTTCCAGCAGCAGGCGGCGGTGAAGCTCCTGCGCGGCCTGCCCTCGGCCGAGGCGCTGGCGCGCTTGGCGGCGGAGCGGCAGATCCTGGCGCGTCTGCAGCACCCGCACATCGCCCGTCTGCTCGATGGCGGCGCCACGCCGGGCGGACAGCCCTTCCTCGTACTCGAGTACGTCGAGGGCGTGCCGATCGATGCCTGGTGCCGCGACCGCGCGCTCGACCTGGCCGCGCGCCTGCGCCTGTTCCGCAACGTGTGCCGCGCGGTGGCCTTTGCCCACCAGCGGCTCATCGTGCATTGCGACCTGAAACCGTCCAACGTGCTCGTGCGCGCCGACGGCTCGCCCGTGCTGCTCGACTTCGGCATCGCGCGCGTGCTGGAGCAGTCGCGGGAGGGCGCGCCCGAAGCCTTCTTCACGCCCGCCTACGCCAGCCCGGAGCAGATCTCCGGTGCGCCGGTGAGCGTGGCCAGCGACGTGTATTCGCTCGGGCTCATCCTGTTCGAGCTGCTGACCGGCCGCCGCGCGCGCCTGGACGCCAACGACGCCACCGTGACCCAGCTCGCCGCGGCGGCGGTGCGGCCCAGCGATCTCGCCGATGCCCGCGCCGTGCCTTGGGGGCGGCGCTTGCGCGGTGATCTCGATGCCATCGTGCTGCGCGCCACCGCCGAGCGCGCCGGCCTGCGCTATGCCTCGGCCGATGCCCTGGCCGAGGACATCGAGCGCTATCTCGACCTGCGCCCCGTGGCCGCGCGCACGTCCACCGTCTGGTATCGCTACACCAAGCTGGTGCGGCGACGCTGGCCGATGTTCGCTGCCGGCGCCGTCGTCGTTGCCCTGTCGGTGCTTTTCGGCTGGCGCCTGGTGGCGGAGCGAGATCGCGCACTGGCCGCCGAGCACGAGGCGCGCGAGCAGGCGGCCACGGCGCAGCAGGTCAGCGACTTTCTCGTGTCGGTGTTCCAGTACGCCAACCCGGAAAAGAATCCCGAGCATCGCGACATCACCGCACGCGAGGTGCTCGACACGGGCCGCCAGCGAATTGCCGCGGAACTGGCCCAGCAGCCGCGCGTGCGCGCACAGCTGTCGGACGTGCTGGGCCGCGCCTACTGGCAGCTCGGACGGCCGCGCGAAGCCATGGCCCTCTACGCGGAAGCTGCCACGCTGTGGCAGTCATCCGCGGTGAACGAGCCGCTGCGCGCAGCCGACTCGCTCTCGCAATTGGCCGTACTGCAGACCAACCATCATGTGCCTGAGGCGGTGCAGACCGCCGAGGCGATGGTGGCGCTGCGTCGCGGGCGCGTGCCGGACGACGATGCCGCGATGGCCGACAGCTGGAACACGCTGGCCCTGGCGCAGGACGGTGCCAACCGCTACGAGGAGGCCGCCGCCAACTACGCCCGCGCCCTCTCCCTGCGCCGACGCCTGTTCGGCTCGCGCTCGCTGCCGGTGGCGGCCACACTGCACAACATGGCCCTGCTGGAGCTGCACCGCGAGCGCCCGCAACAGGCGCTGCCGCTGTATCGCGAAGCACTGGACATCAAGCGCGCCGTGCACGGCACCGAGCGTCATCCCAATGTGCTGCTGACCGAGGACAACTATGCCCGCGCGCTGTCGCAGGCTGGCCACACCGACGAGGCTGTGGAGGTACTGCGCCGGGTCATCGACGGCCGGCGTGCCCTCGACGGTGCCGACAGCGAGAACACGGCCCAGGCCTACAATGAACTCGGCTCTGCCCTGCACGATGCCGGTCGCTTCGCCGACGCCGTGCCGAACTACCGCGAGGCCCTGCGCATCGACGCCCTGGTGTTGGGCAAGGACAGCCCGGTGTATGCGCAGCCGCTGAACAATCTCGCCTCCGCCTACGACGACATGGGCGACTATGCCGCCGCCGAGCCGCTGTTCCGCGAGTCGCTGGCGATCCGCCGCCAGGCCCTGGGCGAGGACGACCCGATGGTGGCGCGCGCGCAGCAGAACCTGGCACGGGTGCTGACGCGCGCCGGCAAGCTGGAGGAGGCGCGGCCGCTGCTGGAGGCCGCGCTGGCGACGCGTGCGCGCCGTCTGGGCGCCGCGCACGCCGAGACGGTGAAGTCGCAACTGCTGCGCGCGGAATGGCTGCGTCGGCACGGCGATGCAGCGGCGGCGCGGGCCGCGCTGGATGCGCTGGCGGGGCCGATCGCCGTGCAGGCGCCCACCCTGCGCGCGCAGCGCCTGCGCGAACTGGCGCGCCTGGATGCCGGGGCAGGGCAGTGGTCGCGCGCCATCGCCGGGTTCGCTGCGGCGCAGGAACTGCTCAGTTCCGCCCTCGGCGCCGACCATCCCTTCTGCGCGGCCCTGGCGCTGGAGCAGGCCGCTGCGGAATACGCGGCGGGGCAACGCGACGCCGCCGCGCAGCGCCTCGCCTGGGCCGCGTCGCGGGTGGCGGCGGCCTTCGCCCCGGCGGCGCCGGAGCGGCGCCAGTTGGAGAGTCTGCAGGCAGCGCTGTCTGCGCCGGCCGGATAGGTGCGCTCGGCGCGGCTGCGCGATGCGCCAGGCGCTGGCCCCACCCCCGCCTGCGCGGTGCACGAGGGGGCGCCTCCCGGCTGACACGGCGTGGTGATAGGTTTGTGCGCGTCATTGCGATTGCGCTCATGCAGGCGCACGCCCGTGCGACTCAGGGGGAGATCCATGCGGTTACGAAGAACTCGCGCGCGGGCATTGACCGCGCTGGCGCTGATCGTGCTGCCGGCGACGGGCGTGCTGGCGGCCTACAGCCTGGAATGGAAGGTGGTGGCCGGCGGCGGCACGCAGCACGCGCTCGCCGGCCCCTGGCGCCTGGCCGGCACCATCGCCCAGCCCGCACCCGGGGTCTCCAGTGGCGGCAGCTTCAGCCTCAGCGCCGGCTACTGGGTTGTCGCCCCGGCGCAGTCCGACCTCATCTTCCAGCACGACTTCGAGAACCCCACGCCATGAGCCTTTTCCTGTTACGCCGACTCTTCCTCGGGCTGCTGCTGGTCAGCGCCAGCGCCGGCGCCGCAACGCCGCAAGGCAGCACCTTCACCTACCAGGGCCAGTTGCGTCAGAACGGCGTGGTGGTGAATGGCAATCACAATCTCAGCTTCGCCCTGTTCGATGCCGCCAGCGGCGGGGCCCAGGTCGGTAGCACCGTAACGGCCAACAACTGGCCCATCATCGATGGCCTGTTCACCATCGATCTGGACTTTCCCGGTGCCTTCAGTGGTGACCAGCGCTGGCTGGAGGTGAGCATCGACGGCACGCCGCTGGCACCGCGTCAGCCGGTCAGCGCCACGCCCGTGGCGCAGTACGCGCTGAGCGGCAATCCCGGTCCGGCGGGCCCACCGGGGCCGGCCGGTCCGCAGGGCGCCACCGGCGCGCAGGGACCGCAGGGGGCGACGGGTGCCCAGGGGCCGCAGGGAGCAACGGGCGCCCAGGGCCCCAGCGGGCCCAATGGCCTCAGCACGCTCAGCGCCACCGCTGCGGAACCGGCCGGCGCCAACTGCGCCACCGGCGGCGTGCGTGTCGACTACGGTCTGGATGCCAACAGCAACGGCGTGCTGGACGCCGGGGAGGTCAACCTGTCCTTGCGCCGCTACGTGTGCAACGGCGCGCAAGGCCCGCAGGGTCCCGCCGGCGCGACGGGCCCGACTGGCGCGGCTGGCCCGACTGGGGCGGCCGGGCCGCAGGGACCCGCCGGCGCGCTGGGCGTGTTCGGTGACGGCTCGTTCGGCTCCTTCACCGTGTCCGCGCCCACCGACTGGAACGCCACCCCACTGACCACCAATCTGCAGTTCGTCGATTTCACCGTAGTCAGCGGCGTTTCGCTCACGGTGCCGAGCGGCACTGTCATTCGCGCCACCGGCAATGTGGTGATCAACGGCACCATCAACGTGCTGCCGGCGGCGGCGGACAACGGCGGATTGAAGCCGCCGCCCGGCGTGGCGCTCAGCGCTGCCACCAATCCCAGCGGCGGCATCGGCCTCAGCCAGCTGGCCGCGGCGCAGCTGGTGCGCGTGCCGATCCTGGGTGGCGGTGCCGGCGCGCATCCGTCGACGGCCTCTGGCGGCGAGGGAGGAGGCACGCTGGCGATCTACGCCAAGGGATCGTTGACCGTGGGCGGCGGGGCGCTGGTGCGCGCCAACGGCAACAATGGCGTGAACCCCAACACCGCCGGCGCCGGCATCATCGGCGCGGGCGGTGGCGCCGGTGGTGTCGTCGTCTTGTTGGGCAAGACCGCGCTCAGCATCTCCGGCACCGTGCAGGCCAACGGTGGCAGCGGTGCCAACGGCTTCGATGGCAACGGCGGCAATGCGGAGGGCGGTGGCGGAGGCGGTGGCGGCGGCATCATTCGCCTGCTTTCTTCCAGCACCCCGACGGTCACGGGCGCCCTCCAGGCCAATGGCGGTGCCGCCGGCAGCAACGCGGGCGCCAGCGCCTCGGTCACTTCCGGTGGCGGCGGCGGCGCCTGTGGTGGCAGCGGCGGTTCGGGCGGCGCCACGAGCGTTGCGCCGGCCGCCGGCAGCAGCGGTTGGACCATCACCACAGTCACGCCGACGCCCGAAAACCTCGCGCTCTGAGGCGCTCCCGGGCGAATACCCTTCCGGTGTGCGGCGCCCTGCCGCACGCCGTGCCACAAGCCGCGGCCGATCGGCGACAATGGGCGTCTTGTGCGCCGCCCCGGTGGACCTGTTCGGGGCGGTGTCGCCGCCTTCCGTATCCTGCCGCCGAGTCGCCCCATGCCGAGCCGTCGAGACCTCGCCAACGCCATCCGTGCCCTGTCCATGGACGCGGTCGAAGCCGCCAAGTCCGGACACCCGGGCATGCCCATGGGCATGGCCGACATCGCCGAGGTGCTGTGGAACGACTTCCTCAGCCACAATCCGCGCAACCCGAAGTGGTTCAACCGCGACCGCTTCGTGCTGTCCAACGGCCACGGCTCGATGCTGCTGTACTCGCTGCTGCACCTGACCGGCTACGACCTGCCGATCGACGAGCTCAAGCGCTTCCGCCAGCTGCACTCCAAGACCGCCGGCCATCCCGAGCACGCCGAGTTCCCCGGCATCGAGACCACCACCGGCCCGCTGGGCCAGGGCCTGGCCAATGCCGTGGGCCTGGCGCTGGCCGAGAAGGTGCTGGCGCAGCGCTTCAACCGGCCCGACTACAAGGTCGTCGACCACTACACCTACGTCTTCCTCGGCGACGGCTGCCTGATGGAGGGCATCAGCCACGAGGTCTGCTCGCTCGCCGGCACCTTCAAGCTGGGCAAGCTGGTGTGCCTGTATGACGACAACAACATCTCCATCGACGGCAAGGTCGGCGGCTGGTTCACCGACGACACCGCGCGGCGCTTCGAGGCCTACGGCTGGGAAGTGATCCGCGACGTGGACGGGCACAACCCCGAGGCGATCAAGGCGGCGCTGGTGTCGGCCGCGATCGATCCGGACAAGCCCACGCTCATCTGCTGCAAGACCATCATCGGCTACGGCGCCCCGAACAAGCAGAACACCGAGGGGGCGCACGGCGCGCCGCTGGGCAAGGACGAGGTGGCCCTGGCCCGCGCCCAGCTCGGCTGGGCGTACGCGCCATTCGTCGTGCCCGACGCGATCTACGACGCCTGGAACGCCGAGGCCAAGGGCGCCGAGCGTGAGCTGCACTGGAACTCCCTGTTCGCGCGCTACCGCAACGCCTATCCGGAGCTCGCCGCCGAGTTCGAGCGGCGTGTCAACGGCGAGCTGCCGGCGGATTGGGCGGCCCACGCCGAGGCCTATATCGCCCGACTGCAGGCCGAGGGTCCGGTGGTGGCCTCGCGCAAGGCTTCGCAGATGGCGCTGGACGCCTTCGGGCCGAAGCTGCCGGAGCTGATCGGCGGCTCGGCTGACCTCGCGCACTCCAACCTCACCTTGTGGAAAGGCTCCAAGGACGTCAACTCCGGTGACGCCGCAGCCAACTACGTCTACTACGGCGTGCGCGAGTTCGGCATGACGGCCATCGCCAACGGCCTGGCCCTGCACGGCGGCTTCATTCCCTACGACGCCACCTTCCTCGTGTTCAGTGACTACGCGCGCAACGCGGTGCGCATGTCCGCGCTGATCCCGGCGCAGGCGATCCACGTCTACACCCACGACTCCATCGGCCTGGGCGAGGACGGTCCCACCCACCAGCCGGTGGAGCACCTGGCCAGTCTGCGCTACATCCCCAACAACGACGTGTGGCGGCCCTGCGACGCGGTCGAATCCGCCGTGGCCTGGAAGTGCGCCATCGAGCGCCGCGAGGGGCCGTCCTGCCTGGTGTTCTCGCGCCAGAACCTGGTGCACCAGCTGCGCACCGAGACCCAGGTCACGGACATCGCCCGCGGTGGCTACGTGCTGTCCGATCCCAATGACGCCGGCTTTGCCGCCATCCTCATCGCCACCGGCTCGGAAGTGGGTCTGGCCATGGACGCGATGCGCGCGCTGGAGCAGCAGGGCATCCGCGTGCGCGTGGTGTCCATGCCCTGCACCAGCGCCTTCGAGCGCCAGCCGCTGGCCTGGCGCGAAGGCGTGCTGCCGTCGTGGTGCCGCAAGCGCGTGGCCATCGAGGCGGGCGTCACCGGCTTCTGGCGCCAGTACGTGGGCCTCGACGGCGCGGTGATCGGCATCGACCGCTTCGGCGCCTCGGCGCCGGCCGACAAGCTGTACGCGCACTTCGGCATCACCGTGGAGCGCGTGGTCGAGGCGGTCAAAGCGCAGATGTAGTCATGGCTGCTTTCTATACCGAGCGGGTGCTCGACGTCCGTCACTGGAACGAGCACCTCTTCAGCTTCACCTGCACGCGCGACAGCGGCCTGCGTTTCGACAACGGCCAGTTCGTGATGATCGGCCTGATGGTGGACGGCCGGCCGCTGCTGCGCGCCTACAGCATCGCCAGCCCGAACTACGAGGAAAATCTCGAGTTCTTCAGCATCAAGGTGCAGAACGGACCGCTTACCTCGCGCCTGCAGCACCTGCAGCCGGGCGACGAGATCCTGGTGAGCAAGAAGCCCACCGGCACCCTGCTGGTGAGCGACCTCAAGCCCGGGCGCAACCTCTACCTCTTCGCGACGGGCACGGGCCTGGCCCCGTTCCTGGCGGTGGCGCGCGATCCGGAGACCTACGAGCGCTTCGAGCGCGTGGTGCTCACCCACGGCGTGCGCGAGGTGGCCGACCTGGCATACCGCTCCTACCTGGAGAACGAGCTGCCGCAGCACGAATACCTGGGCGAGCTGGTGCGCAGCAAGCTGGTGTATTACCCGCTGGTCTCGCGTGAGCCCTTCGCGCACGGCGGGCGCAGGCAGGAGGGACGGCTCGACCAGGTCATCGAGAGCGGGCGCTTCCCGCGCGATATCGGCCTGCCGGCGCTCGACCCGGCGCAGGACCGCGCCATGCTGTGCGGCAGCCCGGCCATGCTCGCCTCGCTGTCGGCGCTGCTGGACGCGCGCGGCTTCGCCGTATCGCCACGCATCGGCTCCCCCGGTGACTACGTGATCGAGCGCGCCTTCGTCGAGCGCTGAACGGCGCGCAGCGGTCAACCGCGGTGCGCCGCGCGCGTTGCGGGGCTAGATACGCCCCGCCGCGGGGCCGCGAGGAGGCAATTCCATGCGACGTGCATTGATCCTATGGCTGCTGCTGTGCAGCTGGGCCGCGCCGCTGCAGGCCGTCATGCTGGAGCGCAGCGTCGTGGTGGATGGGCGCACGCGCAGTTATCGGCTGTTCGTGCCCGCCGGAATCGTGCCCGACCGCCGCCTCCTGCCGCTGGTGCTGGCCTTCCACGGCGGCGGCGGCGACGGTCGCGGCATGGAGCGGCTCACGCACTTCTCCGACATCGCCCAGCGCAAGCGCTTCCTGGTGGCCTATCCGGAGGGTGT
The DNA here is from genome assembly GCA_035370085.1 of Rhodanobacteraceae bacterium. Classification (GTDB taxonomy): domain Bacteria; phylum Pseudomonadota; class Gammaproteobacteria; order Xanthomonadales; family Rhodanobacteraceae; genus Tahibacter. Next base: position 20,291 of record DAOOVM010000013.1, read on the forward strand.
GCGCCGGCACTGGAACGACGGACGCCCTCTGGAAGCCGCCGGGGTGGACGACGTGGCCTTCGTGCGGGCCCTCATCGACGACGTGGCGACCTTGCAGCCCCTGGACGCGCAGCGCATCTACGCCACGGGCATGTCCAATGGCGGGATCTTCACCCACTACCTGGCGACGAAGCTCGGCGACCGCCTGGCCGCCGTCGCGCCCGTGGCGGGCGGCATCACCGAAGAGCTCGCCGAGAATTTCCGTCCGGTGCGACCGACACTGCCCGTGCTGATCGTGCACGGCACGGAAGACCGCATCGTGCCCTACCGGGGCGGTGCCGTGCTGCGCACGCGCGGCCGTGTGGTGGCCGACGCGCGCGCGGTCGACCTGTGGCGCGAGGCGGCGGGGCTGGGCGGCGCCGGTGAGGTCGAGCAACTGCCCGATGCCGATCCGGGCGACGGTTGCCGCCTCGTGCGCACGCGCTGGCGCGAGGGCACGCGCGAGGTGCAGTGGCTGCAAGCCGAAGGCGGCGGTCACACCTGGCCCGGCGGCGCGGCCTATCTGCCGCCGCGCCTCATCGGTCGCACCTGCCGCGACCTCGACGCCAGCGAGGCGATCTGGGCCTTCTTCGCTGCGCATTCGCTGCCGCGTTAGCCGCGATTTTTCTTGCGGCGGTGGCCGTCGCCGCGGCAGCACCGCGTTCCCGCTGCCTGCGCCGCGCCGCGCTTCGGCGGCGTGCCGCGCCGTGCCGCTTGACTCCTTCGATTACGAATGTAATCTAAGGCCACGATTACGGATGTAAACCATGCAGATCAGCGACGCCGAAAGCCAGGTCATGGAAACCTTGTGGCAGGCCCATCCGCTCACCGCGGAGCAGGTGGCTGAGCGCCTGGCGCCGCACCAGGCGTGGGAGCTGTCGACGGTCAAGACCCTGCTCAACCGCCTGCTGAAGAAGCGCGCCGTCGCGGCCGACAGGGACGGACGGCGCTACCTCTACCGTCCGCTGATCGCCCGCGCGGACTACGTGCACGCCGAGAGCTCGGGCCTGCTCGACCGCCTGTTCGGTGGCCGCGTGGCGCCGCTGGTGGCGCACTTCTCCGAGCGGCGCAAGCTGACGAAGAAGGACATCGCCGAGCTGAAGCGCCTGCTGGCGGAGCTGGACCATGAGCGCTGAGCCGTTGCGCCTGCTCGCGCAGGCCAGCGTGGCCCTCGCGCTGGCCATCGCCCTGATCTGGCTGCTGCGCGCGCCGCTGCGGCGGCACGGCGGCGCGCAGGTCGCCTACGCCCTGTGGCTGGCGGTGCCCTGTGCCCTTGCCGCGAGCCTGCTGCCGGCGCCCGTGCGGCGCGTGGCCACGCCGATGCAGGCGGTGGCGGTCGCCGCGTCCGCGACGCCGCAGGCGGCATCGACAGCGCGCAGCGTCGATCTCGCCGCGGCGCTGCTGCTGACCTGGGGCGGCGGTGCCACGCTGGCTGCGGCCGCCCTGCTGCGCCAGCAGCGCCGCTTCGTGCGCGCGCTGGGGCGCATCACGCCGCAGCCCGACGGCAGCCACCGCGCCGAGCACGGCGCCGGCTGCCCGGCCGTGGTCGGCCTGCTGCCGCCGCGCCTGGTGCTGCCGCCGGATTTCGAAGCGCGCTACGCGCCCGCCGAGCGCGCCCTCGTCCTGGCGCACGAACGCCTGCACCTGGCGCGCGGCGACGCCTGGGCCAACGCCTTCGCCGCCGCGCTGCGCTGCCTGTTCTGGTTCCATCCGCTGGTGCCTCTCGCCGTCGCGCGCTTTCGCCGCGACCAGGAGCTCGCCTGCGATGCCGCCGTATTGCGCCGCCATCCCCGCGCCCGGCGCGTGTATGCGAACGCGATGTTGAAGACGCAGCTGGCCGTCCTTGGACTGCCGGTCGGCTGCCACTGGCAGTCCAGCCATCCCGTTGCGGAGAGAGTTGCCATGTTGAAACATCCCCTGCCGAACCCCGCGCGCCGCGCGGTGGGCCTCGGCGTCGTTCTCGCGCTCGCCTTCGGCAGCGCATACGCGGCCTGGGCGGCGCAGCCGGCGCAGGTCGTGGCGGCGCCGGCCGCCGACGCCGCGCCGATCCGGGTGAATTTCACGCTGCGCGTCGACGACGCACCGGCGCGCGCCTTTTCCGTCGTCAGCCGCGAGGGCGAGGCCTTCGCCTTCCGCAGCGAAGGCGCCGTCTCCTGGGAGGGCGAGTTCGTCGCCACGCGCGAGGCTGACGGCCGCTTCAAGCTCGTCGGCGCGCTCAAGCGCGACGGAGTGGTCGCCACACGGCCCATCGTACTGGTCGGCGCGGGCGAACCGGCCCAGATCAAAGTCGGCGAGGACCGCGACGGTCGTTTCAGCGGGCTGGATCTCACCGTGACGCCGCGTGTGCTGCCGGTGGCGCACGACGCGTCCCGGCCGGCCAGCTAGGCCGACGCCGTCGCCGGTCCGGTCGGAGCGGCCAGCCCGAGCAGCCGGCCGAGTTGCTCCGGCGTCGCGGCAATCGCTGCGGCGCCGGATTCGTGCAGTTCCTGCGCGCTGCCGAAACCCCAGACCACGCCCAGGCCGCGCACGCCGTTGGCGCGGGCGCCGGCGATGTCGAAATGGCGATCGCCGACCATGGTGGCGTGCGCGGCCGCCGCGCCGAAATCGCGAAGGGCGGCGGCAATCATCTCGGCCTTCTCGCAGCGGCTGGCTTCGCCGTCCGGCGCGTAGACGCGGGCAAAGTGCGCGCCGAAGGGCAAGTGGGCGAGCAGGCGCTGCGCCATGGGCGCCACCTTGGTGGTGACCACGGCCAGGGTGTGTCCACCGGCGGCCAGCGCCACGATCAGTTCGGCGATGCCGGGGTAGACCGCGTGTTCGGTCCAGCCGAGCGCGTCGTAGCGTGCGCGGTAGTGCGCCACGGTCTGCGCCACGCGCGCGGGATCCTCGCCCACCACCTCGGCAAAACTCGCGCGCAGCGGCGGGCCAATGAAGTCGCGCAGCCGCTCGCGGCTCGGCGCCCTCGCCCCGACGCAGGCGAAGGCGTGCTCCATGCTGGCGAATATGCCCGGCGAGGAGTCGATGAGGGTGCCGTCGAGGTCGAACAGCAGCAGGCTCATTCGTAGCCGTGGCGGAAAATCGTGTCGTCCGGCACGTTGCCGCGCCGCAGGTTCAGCACGAAGCCGTCGGTCGTCGCCGCGGTGACGCTGAGCTTGAGCAGGTTGCCCGGCGCCGTCCAACTCTCGCCGACCACGAACATGGATCCGGCGTTGTTGGACACGTTGGCGGGCGGCACGTCGGCGTCGATGCTGCGCGACGGCTCGCTCCAGCTGCTGTTCACCTCGTGCACAATGACCGCGTCGCCGGCCAGGTTCGCCTCGTAGTAGCCGCTGCGCTTGCGTGCCTCAATGACGTAGTAGTGCCCGGCGGGCTCGGGTGCCGGCAGGGTCACCACGATCATCTGCGCATTGGCCGAGGCGGCCAGGCTGGCGCGGTCGAGCACGATGCCCGTCAGCGCGCCGTCGCCGCGCAGCACCAGCTTGCGCGCCGCGTCGATCCAGCCGAGCCGATCGCGCGAATAGGTGTTGATGTGCTTGGGCTGGGAACCATAGGTGGCATCACTCACCGCGTTGTGCCAGGCATCGCTCATCACATCCCAGGGATTGTCGTAGGGATCGCTGTCGCCATCGGAATTGTTGGCG
>DAOOVM010000014.1:0-4305 GCA_035370085.1 Rhodanobacteraceae bacterium
CTGGCCGCCTGCGGCAAAGGCGCGCTGCCACCGGCGCCACCTCCTCCCGAGGTAGGCGTGGTCTACGCCAAGGCCGAAGCCGTGCCGCTGACGCGCGAGCTGGTCGGTCGCCTGGCGGCCACGCGCACCGCCGAGGTGCGCGCCCGCGTCGCCGGCATCGTGCAGCGTCGTGTGTACACCGAGGGCACCGACGTGAAGGAAGGCGAGGTGCTGTTCCAGATCGACCCCGCGCCGCTGCAGGCGGCCCTGCAAGCCAAGGAAGCGGCCCTGGCGCAGGCCAAGGCCAATGCCGCGAACGCCGCCGCCAAGGCGGCGCGCTATCGCGAGCTGATCGGCAAGGGCGTGCTGGCCAAGCAGGATTACGACGACGCCCTGGCCAGCGAACGCACCACGGCGGCCGCCGTGCAGCAGGCCGCGGCCGACGTGTCGACGGCCCGACTGAATCTCGGCTACGCCACGGTCACGGCGCCCATCGCCGGCCGCGCCGGCCGCGCCCTGGTGACCGAAGGCGCCCTGGTCGGCCAGGGCGAGGCCACCGCGCTCACCACGGTGGAGCAGATCGACCCCATCTACGTCGACTTCAGCCAGTCCGTGGCCGAGGTGGAGCAACTGCGCCGCGGCCAGGCCGCCGGCAAGGTGCAGCTGTCCACGCCGGAGAACGTGAGCGTGCAGGTCACCCTGGCCGACGGCTCGGCCTATGCGCACGCCGGCAGCCTGAGCTTCTCCGATCTGGCGGTGGATCCCGCCACCGGCGCGCTGTCGCTGCGCGCCACCGTGCCCAATCCCGAGCACACCCTGCTGCCCGGCATGTTCGTCAAGCTGCGCCTGACCCAGGGCGAACTGGCGCGGGCCTGGCGCATTCCGGCCCAAGCGGTGCAGCGCGATCCGCAGGGCGCCTACGTGCTCGTGGTCGGCAGCGACAGCAAGGTGCAGCAAAAACGCGTGGAGCTCGGCGAGCTGCGCGGCAGCGACTGGGTGGTCACCGCCGGCCTCGCCGACGGCGATGCGGTGATCGTGGCCGGCCTGCCCAAGGCGCGCCCGGACGCGGCGGTGAAGGCGCTGCCGCTGCAGCAGTATGAGCAGGCGGGCGGCAAGACCTCTCCGCCGGCCAAGTCCTGAGGAGCGCGCCATGCCGCAGTTCTTCATCGAACGCCCGGTGTTCGCCTGGGTGATCGCCATCCTCATCACGCTGGGCGGCGTGCTCGCCATCCACGAGCTCGGCGTGGAGTCCTATCCGCAGATCGCGCCGCCCCAGGTCGTGGTGAGCGCGAACTACGCGGGTGCCAATGCCGAAACGGTCGAGAAGACCGTCACCCAGGTCATCGAGCAGCAGCTCAACGGCATCGACAACCTGCTGTATTTCAGCTCCAGCTCCGGCAACAACGGCGGCGCCAGCATCACCCTGACCTTCCAGAGCGGCACCGACCCCGACGTGGCCCAGGTGCAGACCCAGAACCGCGTCTCGCTGGCCCTGCCGCGCCTGCCGGCCGAGGTGACGCAGCAGGGCGTGACCGTGGCCAAGGCCAACGCCGGCTTCCTCATGGTGGTGGCGCTGAAGTCCGAGGACGGCGCGCAGGATTCCTACGCCCTCAACAACATCATTGCCTCGCGTCTGCTCGATCAGGTGCAGCGCATCGAGGGCGTGGGCAGCGCCACGCAGTTCGGCTCGGAATATGCCATGCGCATTTGGCTGGATCCGACCAAACTGCAGGGCTATGGCCTCTCGCCGGGCCAGGTGATGGCGGCGATTCGCGCACAGAACGTGCAGTTCGCTTCCGGCGCCATCGGCACCCAGCCCAGCGAGGGCACGCCGGGCATCTCCGCCACGGTCATGGCCGAGGGGCGCTTCACCAGCGCGCAGCAGTTCGAGGACATCGTGCTGCGCGCCAACCGCGACGGCTCGACGGTGAAGCTGAAGGACGTGGCGCGCGTGGCGATGGGGCCGTTCTCCTACGGCCGCGAAACGCGCATCGACCACACGCCGATCGCCGGATTCGCCGTGCAGCTCCTGCCCGGTGCCAACGCGCTCGCCGTGGCCGATGCGGTGAAGGCGCGCATGGCCGAGCTGCAGCCGAGCTTCCCGCCCGGCGTGAGCTGGTTCGTGCCCTACGACAGCACGACCTTCATCCGCATCTCGATCACCGAGGTGGTGGACACGCTGCTCATCGCCATCGTGCTGGTGTTCGGCGTGATGCTGCTGTTCCTGCAGAACTTCCGCGCCACGCTGATCCCGACCCTCGTGGTCCCGGTCGCGCTCATGGGCGCGTTCCTCGGCATGTATTTCGTCGGCTTCACCATCAACCAGCTGTCGCTGTTCGGCATGGTGCTGGCGATCGGCATCGTGGTCGACGACGCCATCGTGGTGATCGAGAACGTCGAGCGCATCATGAGCGAAGAGCATCTGCCGCCGAAGGAAGCGACGAAGAAGGCCATGGGCCAGATCACCGGGGCGGTGATCGCCATCACCGTGGTGCTGGCGGCGGTGTTCATTCCCTCGGCCATGCAGGGCGGCAGCGTGGGCGCGATCTACCGCCAGTTCGCCCTCACCATCGCCATTTCCATGGCGTTCTCCGCTCTGCTCGCCCTGTCCTTCACGCCGGCGCTGTGCGCGACCCTGCTGAAGCCGACCCACCCTGAGCCAAACGCCTTCTTCCGCTGGTTCAACCGCGTGTTCGACCGCACCCTGTCCACCTACGTGCGCCAGACGGGTGCCGCGGTGCGGCGGCCACGCCGCTGGATGGTAGCCTTCGCCCTGGTCGTGGTGCTGTGCGGCGCGCTGTACACGCGCCTGCCCGGCAGCTTCGTGCCGGAAGAGGACCAGGGCTACGCCATCGCCATCGTGCAATTGCCGCCGGGCGCGCCGCTGCCGCGCACCAATGCGGCCATGGCGCAGCTCACCGACATCCTCAACAGGAATCCGGCCGTGGACACGGTGCTGGCAGTCAGCGGCTTCAGCTTCATCGGCCAGGGCGACAACGTGGGCCTGGCCTTCATTCGCCTCAAGCCCTGGGACCAGCGCAGCGTGCGCGCAGCGGAATTCATCCAGCAGGCCAACGGCGCGCTCTTCGCCCAGCTCAAGGATGCGCAGGCCTTCGTGGTGAATCTGCCCACCATCCAGGGCCTTGGCGCCTTCGGCGGCTTCGACATGTACCTGCAGGACCGCGCCGGCGCCGGCCACGACGCCCTGGTGCAGGCGCAGGGGCAACTTCTCGGCAAGGCGGCGCAGAAGACCGACCTGCTGCAGGGCGTGCGACCGAACGGCCTGCAGGACGCGCCGCAGCTGCGCCTGGACGTCGATCGCGTGCAGGCACAGTCCATGGGCCTGTCGGTGAGCGATATCTTCAGCGCCATCCAGCTCATGCTGGCGCCGGTGTACGTGAACGACTTCTTCTACCAGGGTCGCGTGCTGCGCGTGGTGATGCAGGCCGATGCGCCCTACCGCATGGGACCGGAGGCGCTGTCGCGCTTCTTCCTGCCCAGCAGCAAGGCAGGCACCGAGGCCGGCGCCACGCCGCCGATGATCCCGCTGTCGAGCGTGGTGCGCATGCACTGGGCCATGGGTTCGCCCAACCTGGTGCGCTTCAACGGCTATTCGGCCATCGAGATTGTCGGTTCGCCGGCCGCGGGGCGCAGCTCGGGCGAGGCCATGAACACCATGCGCGACCTCGTGCGCAGCGAATTGCCGCCGGGCTTCGGCTTCGACTGGGCCGGGCAGTCCCTGCAGGAGATCGTATCGGGCAATCAGGCGCCGCTGCTGTTCACCCTGTCGGTGCTGGTGGTGTTCCTCTGCCTGGCGGCGCTGTACGAGAGCTGGTCGATCCCCGTGGCGGTGATGCTCATCGTGCCCTTGGGCATCCTGGGAGCCGTGGTGTTCTGCCTGCTGCGCGGCCTGCCGGACGACGTGTACTTCAAGATCGGCCTGATCACGATCATTGGCCTCGCCGCCAAGAACGCCATTCTGATCGTGGAGTTTGCCGTGGAAGCGCAGCGCCAGGGCAAGGGCGCGCTGGAGGCGGTGATCGAGGCCGGACGCCTGCGTCTGCGACCGATCCTCATGACCTCCTTCGCCTTCATCCTGGGCGTGCTGCCGCTGGCCGTCTCGCGCGGCGCCGGCGCCAATGCTCGCCACGCCATCGGTACCGGCGTGATCGGCGGCATGCTCTTCGCCACCGTCCTCGGCCTGCTGCTGGTGCCGATCTTCTACGTCTTCGTGCGGCGCCTGCTGGGTGATCCGACGGCGCGAGCGGCGCGCGACGCCGCCCGCTGATCGGCCGCGCGCCGCTGCGAACGCCAACGCCCGGCCTG
>DAOOVM010000014.1:4315-23793 GCA_035370085.1 Rhodanobacteraceae bacterium
CTGCTGCTGGTGCCGATCTTCTACGTCTTCGTGCGGCGCGCGGCCGATCAGCGGGCGGCGTCGCGCGCCGCTGCAAACGCCAACGCCCGGCCTGCGCCGGGCGTTATTGTCCGGCCACGCGACGGGGTGCGACGCGGTTCAGCGCAGGCCCGTCTCGTTGCGCGCGATCACCATGCGCTGGATCTCGCTGGTGCCCTCGTAGATCTCGGTGATCTTGGCGTCGCGGAAGTAGCGCTCAAGCGGCATTTCCTTGGAGTAGCCCATGCCGCCGTGGATCTGGATGGCCTGATGGGTGATCCACATCGCCGCCTCGGACGCGGTGAGCTTGGCCACCGCCGCCTCGGTGGAGAAGCGCCCGCCGCTCTCCTGCGCGCGCTGCTTGGCCCAGGCCGCGCGCAGGGTCAGCAGTTCGGCCGCGTCGAGGCGGCATTTCATGTCGGCGATCTTCTGCTGGATCATCTGAAACGAGCCGATGGACTGGCCGAAGGCCTTGCGCTCGCGCGCGTACGCCAGGCTCGCCTCGTAGGCTGCACGGGCCAGGCCGACCGCCTGCGAGGCGATGCCGATGCGCCCGGCATCGAGCACGCCCATGGCGATCTTGAAACCCTTGCCTTCCTCGCCGATCACGTCCTCGGCGGCCACGCGGTAGTCGGCGAACTCGATCTCGCAGGTGGCCGAGGCGCGGATGCCCAGCTTGGGTTCGGTCTTGCCGCGATGGAAGCCCGGCTTGTCGGTGTCGATCATGAAGGCACTGATGCCGTTCGCCCCCTTGTCCGGCTCACTCATGGCGAACAGCAGGATGTACTTGGCCACCGGACCGGAGGTGATCCAGCTCTTCTTGCCGTTGATGACGTAGCTGCCGTCGGCCTGGCGCACCGCGCGGCAGCGCATGGCCGTGGCGTCGGAACCGGACTGCGGCTCGGTCAGGGCAAACGCACCGATGGCCTGGCCCGAAGCGATGGGCGTGACGTACTTGTGCTTCTGTGCCTCGCTGCCGAACTTCAGCAGGCCATTGCAGTAGAGCGTGTTGTTCACCGACATGATGGTGGAGTGGGCGCAGTCGGCCTGCGCGATCTCGATCATGGCCAGCACGTAGGCGATCGAATCCATGCCGGCGCCGCCATATTCCGCTGGCACCTCGATGCCCATGAGGCCGAGTTGGCCCATCTCGCGGATGTTGTCCAGCGGAAATTCGCCCTTGGCGTCGAACTCGGCCGCCACCGGCGCGATGCGTTTCTGGGCGAAATCACGCGCGATGGCCTGGATGGAAAGCTGATCGTCGCTGAACTGGAAGTCCATGGGGTCTCCTGCGGACGGGTGACGCCGCGGCCGGATGGGCCGGCTGCGCGGGCGGAAGGGAATGCGCGATTTTATCCTGCCAGGCCGCTTAACGCGCCAGGCGCGCAAAGTCGCAGGGCGCGCCGGACAGGCGCTGGTCGAGCAGCCAGGGCAGCAGGCCATCTTCGCCGTAGGCGCGGTGCCAGATCACGTGCCTTTCACCTTTGTATTCGGTGTAGCGCGGCTGGGCGCCGAGGGCGCGCAGCGCGCGCACCACGGCGCGCGAGCCGAGCATGGCGCCGCCGTAGCCGGTCTCGATGTCGGTGTCGTCGTCCTCGGCGCCGTGGAAGATCCACTGCGGCACGTCGCGGATCGCCGCCAGACCGGCCAGTTCGGTCATGCCCGACATGGGCACGCCCGCGGCGAAGCAGCCGGGCCAGGCCTTGAGGGCATCCCACACGCCGGTGCCGCCGTCGGAAATGCCCGTGAGCAGGACGCGCCGCGGATCGGCCTGCGGCCACCGCGCCAGCGCGTCGGCCAGCACCGCCGCCACGCGCCGCGGTGGCCAGTAGCCACCGGTCGTCTGCGGCGCCAGGTACAGCAGCGGGATGCCGGCGCGGCGCGCGGCATCGACCAGTTCCAGCGAGCCGTTGCCGTAGCCGGCGAGTTGGCCCTCGTTGTCGTCGCCGTCCTGCCAGTCGCCATGCAGGAAGACGACCAGCGGCAGGCGCTCGCCGTCGCGGCGTCCCGGGGTCTCGATGGCGCGGTAGGGCACGTGCTGCGCGTCGCGGCTCCAGTAGCGGCCCAGCTCGGCGTACTCGATCGCTCGCAGCGGTGCGGCGGCCCACAGGGTCGACAGGACGGCGGCCAGGAGGAACGAACGCGGCATGCATGCTCGCGGCGTGAAGACGGGGCGCGCAGCATACGGGAAGCTCGCCAGCGCCGCGTTGACCCGACTGCCGCGAATCGCTACGCTGCGTTTCCATCTTTCAATCCGGATGAAAGGATAGACGTGGATCTGGCCGCCACTTCGGCCCTGCTGCGCCTGCTGTCGGACCCCACGCGCGTGCGCCTGCTGGGTCTGCTGGAGCGCGAGGAACTCACCGTCGCCGAGCTCTCGGCCGTGCTGCGCCTGGCGCAGCCGCGCGTCTCCACGCACCTGGCCAAGCTCAAGGAGGCGGGGCTGGTGCGCGATCGCCGCGCCGGGGTTTCCGCCTACTACCGCTTCAACGCTGACCTCGCCGTGGGGGAAGAAGCGCTGCTGCATGCCCTGCGCGCCAGCATCGAAGACTCCCTGCTGCGCGAGGATGAGAAGCGCCTGCCCGCGGTGCTGGCGCAGCGCGCCCGCGCCGAGGGCTGGGCGGACAGCGTCGCCGGCGACATGGAGCGCCACTACTCCCCCGGGCGCACCTGGGAGACTCTCGCGCGCGCTCTCATGCAGCTCATCGACACCGGCGATGTGCTGGACATCGCCTCGGGCGACGGCGTGCTGGCCGAACTGCTGGCGCCGCGCGCGCGCTCCATCGTCTGCGTCGACGCCAGCGAGCGCGTGGTCGCCGCGGCGCGCGAGCGCCTGAAGGCGCTGGAGAACGTCGAGGTGCGTGTGGGCGACATGCATGACCTCGATCTGGGCGCGCGCCGCTTCGACCTGGTGCTGCTCATGCACGCTCTGACCTACAGCGACCGGCCGGCGCTGGCGGTGGCGCAGGCCGCGCACCTGCTCAAGCCGGGCGGGCGCCTGCTCGCAGCTACCCTGGGCCGCCACGCCCACCGTACTGCCGTGGACCCCTTCGACCACCGCAATCTCGGCTTCAAGCCCGCCGAACTGCGCGGCTTCGCACGCGACGCCGGCCTGGAAGTCCTGTCCTGCGATCACGCCGCGCGCGAGCGCCGGCCGCCCCACTTCGAAGTGCTGACCCTGCTGGCGCGCAAACCGGATGGCCGGGCGGCGTAGGCACGCCGTCCTGCCGTGCGACCCCTTCCATGCCATCGCCCCCTCGGCAAACGGACGACACGACATGACCACCACCCTGCCCTGGCTGCACCCCGCGCGCGCCCAGGCCCTGCTCGACGCGCTCACGCAGCGCATCCTCGTCATCGACGGCGCCATGGGCACGATGCTGCAGGGCTACCGCCTCGACGAAGGCGGCTATCGCGGCGAACGCTTCGCCCACGGCTTCGATGCGCGCCACGCCGCGGCGCACGACCACAGCCACCACGTCTGTGACCTGAAGGGCAACAACGATCTCCTGCTGCTGACTCAGCCGGAGATCATCCGCGCTGTGCACCGACAGTACCTCGATGCCGGCGCCGACCTCATCGAGACCAACACCTTCAATGCCACCGCGATCAGCCAGGCTGATTACCACCTCGAACATCTCGTCTACGAGCTGAACCTCGCCGGCGCGCGCCTTGCGCGCGAGTGCTGCGACGCCGCCTCGGCGCAGACGCCGCAGCAGCCACGCTTCGTTATCGGCGTGCTCGGCCCGACCAGCCGCACCGCCTCCATCAGTCCCGATGTCAACGATCCCGGTTTCCGCAACACCAGCTTCGACGAGCTCGCCGCTACCTACCGCGAAGCCGCGCGCGGTCTCATCGACGGTGGCGCCGACGTGCTGATGGTCGAGACCATCTTCGATACGCTGAACGCGAAGGCGGCGCTGTTCGCCCTCAGCGAGGAGTTCGACGCCCGCGGCGCGCGCCTGCCGCTGATGATTTCGGGCACGATCACGGACAAGTCCGGCCGCACGCTGTCGGGCCAGACCGCCGAGGCCTTCTTCTACTCCGTGCGGCACGTGCGGCCACTGGCGGTGGGCCTCAATTGCGCCCTTGGCGCCAAGGACCTGCGCGAGCACATCGACGTGCTGGCCCAGGTCGCGGACTGCTGCATCAGCACGCACCCCAACGCCGGCCTGCCGAACGCTTTCGGCGAATACGACGAGTCCCCCGAGCAGATGGCCGCCGTGCTGCGCGACTTTGCCCTGGCCGGCCTGGTGAACCTCGTCGGCGGCTGCTGCGGCACCACGCCGGCGCACATCCGCGCCATCGCCGAGGCCGTGCGCGGCCTGCCGCCGCGCGCCGTCCCCGTCTCCGTCGAGATCCGCACCGCCGCATGATCACCCTGCCCCGCTACACCCGCCTCTCGGGCCTGGAGCCCCTGGTCATCACGCCGCAGACGCTCTTCGTCAACGTCGGCGAACGCACCAACGTCACCGGCTCGGCGCAATTCCGCCGACTGATCAAGGAAAACCGCTACGAGGAGGCGGTGGACGTGGCGCGCCAACAGGTGGCCGGCGGGGCGCAGATCCTCGACGTGAACATGGATGAGGGCCTGATCGATTCCGAAGCGGCCATGGTGCGCTTCCTCAACCTCATCGCCGCCGAGCCGGACATCGCCCGCGTGCCGGTGATGATCGACTCTTCCAAGTGGAGCGTGATCGAGGCCGGCCTGAAGTGCCTGCAGGGCAAGGGCGTGGTCAATTCGATCTCGATGAAGGAGGGCGAAGCCGCCTTCATCGCGCAGGCGCGCAAGGTGCTGCGCTACGGTGCCGCGGTGGTGGTGATGGCCTTCGACGAGCACGGCCAGGCCGACACCTGCGCGCGCAAGGTGGAGATCTGCACCCGCGCCTACCGCATCCTGACCGAAGAGGTGGGCTTCCCGCCGGAAGACATCGTCTTCGACCCGAACATCTTCGCCATCGCCACGGGCATGGAGGAACACAACAACTACGCCGTGGATTTCATCGAGGCAACGCGTCTCATCAAGGCCACCCTGCCGCATTGCCACGTATCCGGCGGGGTGTCCAACGTTTCCTTCTCCTTCCGCGGCAACGAGCCGGTGCGCCAGGCCATCCACGCCGTGTTCCTCTACCACGCCATCCGCGCGGGCATGGACATGGGCATCGTCAATGCCGGCGCGCTGCCGCTCTACGACGATCTGGACGCCGAACTGCGCGAACGCGTCGAAGACGTGGTGCTGAACCGCCGCCCCGACGCCACCGAGCGCCTGCTTGAGGTCGCCGACCGCTACAAGGCGCGCAAGGGCGACGGGCCGGCGGAATCGCAGGCCTGGCGCGAAGCCCCGGTGCGCGAGCGTCTGCGGCACGCCCTGGTGCACGGCATCGATACCCATATCGACGCGGACACCGAGGAGGCACGCCGGCAGAGCACGCGCCCGCTGGACGTGATCGAGGGTCCGCTGATGGACGGCATGAACGTGGTCGGCGACCTCTTCGGCGCCGGCAAGATGTTCCTGCCGCAGGTGGTGAAGTCGGCGCGTGTGATGAAGAAGGCCGTGGCCTACCTGCTGCCCTACATCGAGGAGGAAAAGGCGCGCAGCGGCGACACAGGGAAGTCCAACGGCAAGATCGTGCTGGCCACGGTGAAGGGCGATGTGCACGACATCGGCAAGAACATCGTCGGCGTGGTGCTCCGCTGCAACAATTTCGACGTGATCGACCTCGGCGTGATGGTGCCAGCGCAGAAGATCCTCGATGTCGCGCGCGCCGAGCGCGCCGACATGATCGGTCTGTCCGGGCTCATCACGCCCTCGCTGGAAGAGATGAGCCATGTCGCGCGCGAAATGCAGCGTCAGGAGTTCTCCGTGCCGCTGCTCATCGGTGGCGCGACCACGTCGCGGGCCCACACTGCGCTGAAGATCGAACCGCACTACCGCTGCCCCACCGTGTGGGTGAAGGATGCTTCGCGCGCCGTCGGCGTGGCGCAGTCGCTGATCTCGCGCGAGCTGGTCGACGACTTCATGGCGAAAGTTCGCGCCGACTACGCCGAGATTCGCGCCCGCCACCGCGACCGCGGACCGGGCAAGAAACTGGTGCCGCTGGCCACGGCACGGGCGCAGCGCTGGACCTGCGACTGGGCGCAGTACACGCCGCCGGCGCCAGCCTGCCCCGGCATCACCGTGTTCGAGGACTATCCCATCGACGAGCTGGCCGAGTACATCGACTGGACGCCGTTCTTCTCCACCTGGGAGCTCGCGGGTCGGTTCCCCGCCATCCTCGACGATGCGGTGGTGGGTCCGCAGGCGCGCGAGTTGTACCGCGACGCACGCGCCATGTTGGCGCGGATCATCGATGAGCGTTGGCTGCAGGCGCGCGGCGTGGTCGGACTGTGGCCAGCGGCCGGCGTGGGCGACGACGTGGAGGTGGAGGCCGGCAGCGGCCCGGTGCGGCTGCACTTCCTGCGCCAGCAGGCGGAGAAGCCCGCTGACCGCGCGGATCTGTGCCTCGCCGACTTCATCGCGCCCAAGGACAGCGGCGTTGCCGACTGGATCGGTGGTTTTGCGGTCACGGCAGGACTGGGCATCGAACCGCACCTGCAGCGCTTCGAGGCGGACCACGACGACTACTCTTCCATCCTGCTCAAGGCGTTGGCGGACCGGCTGGCTGAAGCCTTCGCCGAGCGCCTGCACCAGCGCGTGCGGCGCGAGATCTGGGGCTACGCCATCGATGAGGAACTCGACAACGAGGCATTGATCGCCGAGCGCTACCGCGGCATCCGCCCGGCGCCGGGCTATCCGGCCTGCCCGGAGCACAGCGAAAAGGCAACCTTGTTCCGCCTGCTCGATGCCGAACGCCGCACCGGCATGAGCCTGACCGACAGCTTCGCCATGTACCCGGCCGCGTCGGTCTCCGGCTGGTATTTCAGCCATCCGGACAGCCAGTACTTCGTCGTGGGTCGCGTCGGCCGTGAACAGGTCGAGGACTACGCCCGGCGCAAGGGCTGGAGCCTGGGCGAAGCCGAGCGCTGGCTGGCACCGCTGCTGGACTACGACCCGGACTGATGTCGCAGCGCTCGGTGCCATCTCTCGCGGCCCGTACAGGGCCGCGGGGGCCCTACGTGGGCCCTCTCCCTGGCGCGCGCCGGAACCTGCTCCTGCGGTTCCGGCATGCGCGCCTTCCCTGGCACTCGCCGGAACCTGCTCCTGCGGTTCCGCCATTCGCGCCTTCCCTGGCGCTCGCCGGAACCCGCTCCTGCGGTTCCGCCATTCGCGCCTTCCCTGGCGCTCAATTGCCGGCGAGTTGGGAGCGGCGGTGGCGCACGTCCACTATGAGGTTATAGACCGAGACAAAGGCCGGAAAGAGGTTGGAAAGGATGCCGACCGAGTCGTTCTTGCCGAAGATGAAATAGCTCAGGAGCAGGCCGCTGCCGCACACCGAGAGCCACCAGAACGCCGCCGGCATGACCACCCGCTTGAGCTTCTTGGTGTAGTACAGCTGCACCAGCCAGCGGGCAGTGAACATGAAGGCGCCGAGGTAGCCGATGAGCTTCCACGGCGTGATGACGACATGCTGGAAATCGAAGAGGGCCTGGTCCATGTGGCGGGCCGGAAGGGACGGATTACGAAGTGTAGCGCCCGCGACGCGGGCGCACGCGCCATGAGGTCCCGTACCATGCGGCCGCCGCGCAGGGCGGGCCGCGCCTTACTCGCCTTCGCGCTTGACGCTGTTGCGCACACCGGCGACCAGGGCCTTGGGCGGGGCGACCCCGGTATGTGCCGCGTCCCACGCGATACGGTTATCGTCACCCTGCACCTGCAGCGAGACGGCGTTGTCCACGGTGACAATGTTGCGCGATCCGACCAGCACGACTTCGTCGCAAGACCCGTGCACCTCGATCGTGTTGTCCGACCCGGTGAAGGTCACCTTGCCCGACTCCGGACAGAAGTGTGTCAGGGTCGCGTGGTTGTCCTTGACGTTCGCTTCGGTCTTGTCGGCTTCGTCGGCCGAAACGGCGGCAGCGGCGCAGAGGGTCGCCACGAGGGCGATTGCCGGCAGGTGCAGGCGCATGGTCGGGGCTCCGGACTGGAAAGGTGCCCGGGATGTTAGCGTCGCGCGGGGCGCAGGGTAGCGCCGTTCGGTGCGGAAGGCATGAATTTCGCGCTCAGCGGCGGGCCGCGATGCAGATGGTGGGCGGTATAGGGATCGAACCTATGGCCCCTGCCGTGTGAAAGCAGTGCTCTACCGCTGAGCTAACCGCCCATCTGCCCGGAGTGCCTGGGGAAGGCCCCGGAAAGGCCGCGCAGGATATCCGTGCGCGGCGCAACCGTCAATCCAAACCTTGAAGAGCTGGTGCCGGAGAAGGGATTCGAACCCCCGACCTACGCATTACGAATGCGCCGCTCTACCAGCTGAGCTACTCCGGCCTGCCTCGCGGCGGGAGCGGCGAGGGGCGCGAAGTATAGACAAGGGGCCCGCGCGCTGACAACCGCGGCGCGCTCGCCGGCTGCTACCAGCACTTGCCGTTGTTCTCGTTGCCGCTCTTGCCGCGCGCACCGAGATTGTTGAGGGTCAGGCTGCCGCACTTGTCGATGGCCTGAGGCCCCTGCGGCACGGCCGTCAGGGTATAGGTCTGGCCAGCGGCACCCACCACCGGCGCTTGCACCTGATAGTACCCCTGCTCCGACGTCCCGCCGAGACTCAGGTCGGCCAAGTTGTTCGTGTAGCGGTTGTTGTTGGTGTAGAAGCGCTCCTGGGCGGCACCAATGCGCATCAGCAGCTCACGCCCGTCGGCACGGCGGCCACGCATCACGAAGTTGGTGTAGTTGGGATACGCGACGGCAGCGATGATGGCGATGATCGCCACCACGATCATCATCTCGATCAAGGTAAAACCCCTGGCACGGAAGCTCGGCATAACGATCCCCATCAGCATGTCTTGGCCCGGGCGACACCGCGCCGGCGGTGCGCCACATCGCAGGCAAGTGCGCAGGGCCGCTGGAGCCGCCCTGCGCACCGGCCTCAGTTGTTGTCGTCCAGCAACTGGCGCCACTCACCTCGATGCCACTGCAGGCTGGCCGTGTCCAGCAGCTTGTTCAACGCATCGATCACCACCTGCGGCAGGGGCGGATCCGACGGCAGCGGAATGACCAGCCGGCCACCGGGCCTGACCACCGGGCTGCCCAGCGGCGTGGACGCATCGATTACCACACCTGCGATGCCGGCCGGCGGCTGGCTCGGATCATCGGGCGGCAAGCCACCTGTACTGCCGCCGACCACCAGCACGCCATAGCGGTTGCCCGGATTGCAGGGGTCGTCACCCTTGGGAATCACCGAGTAAAGAATGGCCAGATTGGCCGTGTACAGCGGGAAGGCGCGGCGCTGGCTGCGCTCGCCCTTCTCCGCGGCCACATTCAGCGGAATGCGCCAGCCCTTGTTGGCCAGCGGCACCTGATTGTTCGTCAGGGTGCGCACACCATTACCATCCTCGGTAATGGCCTGGCTGATGAGCTGGTTGACCTTCACCGGATAGGTGCCCGCGCTGGTCTGCGTGCCGTAGTCGCGAATACCGTAATAGGCCTGCATCGGAATATTGTTGGTGCGGTCGGGCCGCCCCAGCAGCTTGCCGGTACCGACGATGAAGATGGGCCCCCGCGTCACGCGGTCCGTAAGCGCGATCGGCATGGACGCCAGCGGCTGGTCGCCGACACTGGTCGCACCGCCGTTGCCGTAGGTCTGGAACATCAGATTGACCTTGCCCTGGTCCAGATCGAAGCGCCAGAGGTTGCCCGCCAGGTCGCCCGCCACCGCCAGATTGTCCGTCTGGTCACCGCCGAAATCGTAGACCAGTGGCGTGGACAGGCCAAAGGTCTTGGTGGTGCCGGCAACGAATTCGGGCGCCGTCGAGGTCTTGATCTCGCGCAGCAGGGTGCCGGTCGCCAGGTCGATGACGAGCAGGGACGTCTGACCGGCCGAGGGATCGTTGCTGGCCGGATCCAGCGTATCGGTCGGGAAATAGCCGCTGGACACCAGAGCCACCCACTTGTTGGCGCCGAGCGTGCTGCTGGGCGACAGGCGCGCAATATTGACCGCATCGTAGGTATAGCCCAAGTGCGAGCAGTAGCGGGCCCCGGCGGCGCAGTCCGTTCCGGGGCTGGCGGCGGGCGGCGAGTTGGTGAACTCCCACATCGGCACGGGGGCGTTCGGGTCGGTCACGTCGATCAGATACACGCCGCGCCCGCCCAGGCGCATGGAGCCGGCCAGGACGGTGCGCCACTGGCCGTTGATGAACACGTCCTGCTCCAGCGGCTGCGAGTCCATGGTGGAGATCAGGTTGGACGTGGGCCGCGTGTACTGGGTCAGACGGAAGTTGTCGATCAGCATATTGGGCACATAGCCCCACAGCTCGAACCCATCCGTGCCGCGGAACGCGTGCAGCATGCCATCGTTGGCGGCCGTATACATCACCTGCAGTCGGCCGGCGTTGTTGGCCTGGAACTCCTGATAGGTGATGCTGCTGGCCAGCTCCGGAGAGCCTGCCGGCCAGGTACTGCGCCAGCCTGCCTTGGGCGAGGACACGAAGGTCGGCTGGGCATTCACCACCGCGCCCAGCACGGAGCCGCGCTTGCGGAAGTTCGGCGACGGCGTCGTTTCGTTGGTGCGCACGCCGCGGAAATAGTCGACGCGCTGCTGGCCGAATCCGTCGGATGTGTAGGTGGCCACGGTGCCGGAGGTGCCGGTGAAGGCCAGCGTGGATGGATTCGCATTGAGCTTGTTCTGCTGCGCCGTGCTGAGCGAGGCCCACTGGAAGGGCTTGGATGTGCCCGGCGTACCGTCCGACGTCAGGATGGTACGGCCGGCAGGGCTGCGCGCTGCACCAGCGGCCGGTGCCCCGGTGGGGCAGGCACCGCCCGTGAGCAGGCAGCCGGCATCCCACAGCGGCGGCGTCTGCAGCACACCGGACGCCGGATCGATCGTGTGCTTGGTGGCGAAGCCGCTCCAGTCGCTGCTGTCGTAGCCGGCGCGATAGCCCTCGGCACCCACGCTCAGCACCGACGATGCCGCCGTCGCCGCCGTGGAGGCACCGCGGCGCGCCACGATGCTGGCGACGATGTCGTTGAGCGCGTGGATGAGGTCGTCCGGATTGTCCGCCGCGAAGAATTCGCCGCGACTGTTGATGGCCATATGCCACATGTCGTCGATCTTCTCGGCGGTGTCGCTATAGGGCGAGGTGCCCACCATCGCCGGCCACTGGATGTTGCCCTGGCGCAGCTGCTGCAACGAGTTGGCGTTGCGGGGAATGGTTCCGGACACGCCGAAGCCGATCGGGAACTGCACCACGTGCGGCCAGGTGGCCGGGTCGTTGGCGGGGTTCCAGTAGATCTCGGCATTGTCCAGCGGATTGTCGCCGGGGTTGTAGGTCGGCCCGCCGGTCAAGCCGGTGGTCTTGTCCGAGATGTAGGGCGGCACGCGCAGGCGCGTTGCGACCGCCGCCATGAAATCCGGCCGCAGATTCTTGGCCCAGTACTGGAAGCCAAGGTCGGCCATGGTCTGCTGCGCCTTCGCCGTCGCGGTCTCGTTCCACATCACCTGGCTCTGTGTGGCGCTGACCGAATAGGCGCGGCCATCCGGCAGCGTCACGCCGGTGGTGTCGTCCTGGGCCGCATTCACGGTGCTGTTGTTCCACAGACCGTCGGTCATCAGGATGTGGAAGTTCTGCCGGCAGCTCAGTTCCAGGTTCAGGTCACGGTCCCAGTAGGGGTTGCGGTCATCCAGGACGCCCTGGCCGTACTGGTAGAGCTTGCCCACGCGGTCCGTGGCTGCCTGATTGGGCGTATTGCCGCTCGCCGGGGTGGCAAACAGCCACTTGTAGAACTCCTTGCGCGTGTTGTAGACCGCCGCCACGTCGGCGAACTTGTACACCTTGGTCGTGCCGGCGGCGAGCTTGTTGCTGTTGATGTTCTGCCAGGCGACGCGCACATTCTCATCGAACGGGGCATAGGCGCGGGCGATCGCGGTGATGGCCGAATTGATGCGCGTGCGGTAATAGGAGTACCAGATGGCGAAATTGGTCTGCTCGGCTGCAGGCAGGGCCACCCATTCCCAGTTGCCCGAGGTGTACAGGGTGCCGGTATTGGTGATCTTGCCGGTCACCGCATTCGTCGTGAGAGCCGGCGCGGTGCTCTTGTAGCGGTAGTAGCCGGCGCCGGTGACGCCGCAGAACTTGGTCGTGGACAGGTTGGCCGTACCGCCCGTGGTGACCGGACTGTCGGGGCGGTTGTACTGGATGCCGTTGTTCCAGGCGCCGGTGAAGCTCGGCGTGGGGAACGGCGTCACGCCGTCGCTCTTCAGCGGCACCTGGTAGGTGGTGTTGGGGTTGTAGTACACGCCGTTCATCGGCAGGGCGCGCGGATCGGGCGCCGCCACGCGCGGGTCGATGACCGCGGCGCACTGGTAGGGGCTGCCCCAGCCTGCGCCGTCGTAGGGGCGCTGGTCCGGCATATAGGCATTGGCCATGGAGCCGGAGTCGTCCAGGGTCAACACCAGATTGGGCGCCACCGAGGCGGTGATGTCCGGCGGCGCCGCCAACAGGTCGACCGTGCCGTAGGCCGCGGCCCGGCTCTCGGGCGAAGCCGCCAGCAGGGCGAGGGCCGTGCCCGACAGCACGCCCAGCAGCTGCCGGGAAAAAGCCTTGCTCATGCGCTCATGCAGTGTCATGTCGTTGCCCTCAGGGAGTGCCCGCGTTCGTGCCGGAGTTGGTCAGATCGGCAGCGGAGTAGACGCTCTCGGCCGCCCTGATGACGGCACTGCTGCCGCCCTGGCTGCGCGCCGTGACGCGGTAGAACTCCATGCGTCCGGCGACGCCGGCGGCGGCCGGGTCGATGGCGCCGCTGCCGCGGCCCGCCCCGGGCGGCAGATCCGGCCCCAGATCCTCGAACAACACCTGCGGTGCGGCGGCCAGGGACGCCGTCTGCTGACTGCCGCTCAGGCCGGTCATGCCGCTGACCACCAAGCCGCCCTGCGGTGCCGTGGCGATCCAGGTGCGCTGCGCGCGGAAGGACTGCACGTTGGCCTTCAGCACGGCGCCGCTGCCCGACATTTGCGGCTGGTGCGGACAATTCGCCGCCGAGCCGCCGCTGACGCAGACCGGGAAGGGGTGCGTACCGACGTACTGCAGGTTCCACAGGAAGGCTTCGCCGGCACGCAAACCGGTTTCCGCTCCCATCTGTGCGAGTTGGGAATTACGCATGCCGCCCGTCATGCGCTCCTGCAGGATGGAGGTACCCATGCCGGCCACGGCCAGCAGGGTCAGCAGCACCAGGAACACCAGGGCGACGAACAGCACCGCGCCGCGCTGGCGCCGGGGTGCAGGCAATCGAGCTTCATAGAACATGACCACTACCTCGGCCCGCTAGGGGTTGTTGTTGCGCACGGCCACCAGGGAAACGAACTCGCGCCGCATCATGCGACCCGCCTGCAGACCCGACCCGGGAATGAGCGTCGTCGGCGCCGTCACGACCGTGCGCGGCGTCGCATCCAGGCTGTAGGTGAACGAACTGCTGTCCGGGTCGAGGCCGCCGACGTAGTCGATGCTGTTGACCAGCAGATGCACTTCCACGCTGCGCACCGCCGCCCACAGACAGCCCGGCACGGTGTTCACCGGCGGCGGGCAGGCGATCGCCCCACCGTTGCGACCCTGCACCTGTGCGGCCGTGAGGTAGCGCAGCTGCTGCGCGGACCCGTCCTGTACGGCATAGAGGAAGTCGAGCCGGTCCACGCCCTGCACCAGCACCTGGTCCACGCCGTTCTCGCGGCGCACCAGGCTTGGCACCAGGCGCTGTGCCGCCGCACTGTTGCGCGGCGCGTCGGGGTTGTCGTCGCGCTCGAAGCGCAGATAGTAGGTCACCGTGACGAAATCGCGCGTCAGGTTGAACGCCCGGGTGTCGCGGGTCGGATCCAGGGCACAGGTCGGCGCCGGCGCCAGCAGACTGCCAACGCTGAGCGAGGATCCGGACGCTGACGTGATCGGCAGCACCATCGGGTTGGCGCAGTCGGAGACCAGGACCAGATTCCCCGCGGAAAAACTGTGCGGCGACGACGTCGCCAGGCTGTCGTCCCCCGTCTGAGGCGACAGGGTGATGGAGCCGCCGCCCGCGCTGCAGGTGAAACCGGTCACCGGCCAGCCGGAGCCGCGCTGGTAGCGCACGGTGAGGACGTCCGTATTGGGCACGCGGGCACCGACCGTCAGTCCGGTCGCGGGAATCGCCGTGGTGAAATCCGTGGTGGGCACGCTCGGCGTGCAACTGCCGCCGGTGCACTCGTAGCCCTGCAGGTACCAGCGCGTGGTGAACGGGAACGGCGCGCTGGCCGCTGTCGTACTGAGACTGTTGCCGGCGTCGATGCTGAGCGCCTTGCCGCTATCGGGCAGGGGCATGCTTGCCGCGTAGACCATGGGCGAGCGCGGCACCCAGGTAGGCGTCGTCAGATCAGCCAAACGCGACTCGCCCATCGTCGTGCTGCAGTACTGGCCGATCTGCATGCGCAGGTCGGACTCCATGCGAGCGACGGCGTAGCGGCCGTTCTCCTGCAGGCGCGCCAGGGAGTTCTGCACCTTGTTCGACATGCTGGTGCTGCCGAACAGGCTGACCACGCCGATGCTGAGCACCAGCCCCAGGGCCATGGCCACCATGAGCTCGATCAGCGAGAAGCCGCGCGAGGCGCTGCCGTTGCTCGCACGGCCGGTCACTGCGGTGACGCGAGTCGAAGTGTTGTGCAAGCTCATGGCTGGAACACCCAGGCAAAGGTCTGCGCGGTGGGGGAATTGGATCCCGGAGTGGCCAAGGTACCCTTGCCCAGGCTGGCCTCGTCCCAGGTGATGGTGACCGTACACTGGCCCGTGAAAGGTGAAGCGATCAGGGTCGGATCGCGCAGAGCGCCGACACAGTTGACCGTGCCGCTGGCATTGGGCAGGGAAGCAATCTGGTTGCTCCAGACGTAGCGGGTATCGCGCGTCACCACGGCCGCGGGGGTGCAGGGGCTGGCACCCGCACAGGGATCGCCCGCCACCGTGGCCTGGCTGTAGGTGCCGTTGTAGTTCTGCGGGCCGGCGGCGCGGTTGAGGCGGATGCGGTCGGCGATGGACTGCGCCACGAATCCGGCCTGGGTGCGCAGGTAGGCGCTCTGGTTGGTCTTGACGGAAATGACCATCAGTCCGGCCAGACCGACCAGACCGAGACTGAAGATCAGTACGGCCACCAGCACCTCGAGCAAGGTGAAGCCGCGGGAACGCATCGTCGGGTACATGCGGGTCCTCTCGTCCATCAGGGGCAGGCCGGCGCCGGCGAGCCGGTGACATCGCGCCGCGTCGTGGCGACACCCGCCGCGGATACCGTGATGCGGCGGGACTGGCTGTCGTTGTGCAGTTCGGAGGGGCGGCAGATGTTCAAGTTGCCGCCCGTGCCGGTGCCGTTCTTGATGGCGCCGTAACCGTTGAACACGTAGCGGTCGGACTGCGCGCCCGTGCCGAGTCCGGCACTGGTGACGCTGTAGCCGCCCTGCAGGGCCACGTAACTGCGCAGCAGCGAGTCGGCCGCGGCGAAATTGCCGTCGCGGGCGCTGTCCACGCGCACCTCCCAGCCACTGCTCCAGTTGCCGCTGGGCGCGATGACTTCTGCGTCGATACCGCGCTTGACTGCCTCGGTGCGAGCCAGGCTCAGCGCCGCCACCAGGTCATTGGCGATGGTCGACGTGGTCGAGCGCACGTTCATTTCCCGGAAGTTCGGCAGCGCGATCGCGGCGAGGATTGCCACGATGGCGACGGTGATAAGCAGCTCGACCATCGTGAATCCGGCCGCCCCACCGGGACAGGACTTCGACATGGCGCTGGGCATACGCTTCCCCGCAGAGTAGTGCCGCGAGCATAGCCCCAGCCCGAGGGCCGGCAAGCGCCCCCCGGCGTTGCTGGTAAGAATTTCCGGACGAGCGGCGCCCGGCCGGATCAGGAAATCACTTGCACCCGCAAGGCCTTGGGCAGGGCGAAGGTGATGTTCTCCGGCTCCCCCTCCAGTTCTAGCACCTGCTCCGCACCGAGGGCCTGCAGGTGCGCAATGACATCGCGCACGAGCTGCTCCGGAGCCGAGGCGCCAGCGGTGACGCCGACGCGGCGACGACCGGACAGCCATTCGTGCCGGATGTCGCCCGCGCCGTCGATCAGATGGGCCGCGACGCCCTGCTTCTCAGCCAGTTCGCGCAGTCGGTTGGAGTTGGAACTATTGGGCGATCCGACCACAAGCACCAGGTCGCACTGCTGCCCCAGGCGCCGCACCGCATCCTGGCGGTTCTGTGTGGCATAGCAGATGTCGTCATGGCGCGGCCCCTCCACGCGCGGAAACTGTCGCCGCAGGGCCTCGATCACGGCCCGCGTGTCGTCCACCGACAGCGTGGTCTGCGTGACGTAGGCGAGCTGCTCCGGATCGCGCGGCCGCAGGCGCGCCACGTCCTCGGGGGTTTCCACCAGATGGATGTCTCCCACCGCCTGCTGGCGGTTCCATTGCCCCAGGGTGCCCTCCACTTCGGGGTGCCCGGCGTGCCCGATCAGCACCACGTCGCGCCCGGCCTTGGCGTGACGCACGACTTCCATGTGCACCTTGGTGACCAGCGGACAGGTCGCGTCGAACACGCGCAGACCGCGCCGCTCCGCCTCGGCACGCACCGCCTGCGGCACGCCGTGGGCGCTGAAGATCACCGTCGCGCCGTCGGGCACTTCGTCCAGTTCGTCGACGAATACCGCACCGCGTGCGCGCAGGCCGTCCACGACGAAGCGGTTGTGCACCACCTCGTGGCGCACGTAGATGGGCGCACCGAAACTCTCCAGGGCGCGCTCGACGATCTCGATCGCGCGGTCCACGCCGGCGCAGAAGCCGCGCGGGTTGGCAAGCAGGATGTCCATGCGGCGATTATCCGGTTTTTCCGTGATGGGCCGCGCCGGCGCGCAGGCTGGACCAGGCCAGCAGCACAGCGCCCACGCTGATGGCCGCGTCGGCAACATTGAATGCCGGAAACTCGCGCCCCGGCCACCAGTACACCTGCACGAAATCGACCACGTGGCCGAAGCGCAGGCGATCGACGAGGTTGCCCAGAGCCCCGCCGACGATCAGTGCCAGCGGCAGGGCGGTGCGCCAGTCGCGCCGCTCGGTGCGCGCCAGCCACACACCCAGCACGGCACTGATCACCAGCGCCAGCCCGCTGAAGCCCCAGCGCTGCCAGCCGCCGGCGTCGGCAAGGAAACTGAAGGCGGCGCCGGTATTGAAGGCGAGGGTCCAGTTGAGCACGCCATCGATCACGACCTGCGGTGAATACGGTGCCAGATGGGCCAGCACCAGCGCCTTCGTGAGCTGATCCAGCGCGATCACCGCGACGGAGAGCGCCAGCCAGGGCAAGGCGCCGGCCCGCGGCGGAGAGGAGATCGGTGCGCTCAGAACCATTGCCGCAACTCGCCGCTGCCGACCACGTTCTGCACGCAGCGGCCGCACAACTCCGGATGCCCGGCGTCATGACCCACATCGGCACGGTGATGCCAGCAGCGCACGCATTTGCCGGCGCTGCTGGGCCGCGCCGCAATCCACACCTCGCCGCCTTCGACGGCCACGGCAGAAGCTCCCTCCGGCCGCCCATCGACATCAGCCATCACCAGCTCGGACGTGATGAAGAAGAAGCGCAGCTCCGCCGCCGCCGCGGCGTAACGGGCGCGCAGCGCAGCGTCGGCATACAGGGTGACTTCGGCCTGCAGCGACGCCCCGATGGCACCGGCGTTGCGCATGCCCTCCAGCACCTTGGCCACGCCCGCGCGCACGGCCATCAGGTCGCCCCACCACTGGCGCTGCGCCGCGGTGGCCTGCGTGGCGTCGAGGCCCGCGTACCAGGTCTCGAACAGGACCGACTCGCCGCGCTCGCCGCCCTGCCCCGTGGCCGCGGGCATCGCCTGCCAGATCTCTTCGGCGGTGAAGGACAGGATCGGCGCCAGCCAGCGCGCCAGCGCCTCCAGGATGCGGAACATCGCGCTCTGCGCGCTGCGCCGGCCGCGGCTGTCGGTCGGCATGGTGTAGAGACGGTCCTTGGTGATGTCGAGGTAGAGCGAACCCATCTCGTTGGTGCAGAAGTTCTGCACACGCTGCACCACCTCGGGGAAGTCGTAGCGCGCGTAGGCAGCCACCACCGCGTTCTGCACCTCGTGCGCCTGCTGTACCGCCCACTGGTCCAGCGGCAGGCAGTCGGCCACCGGCAGCAAATGGCGCACCGGGTCGAAGCCGTCGAGGTTGCCGAGCAGGAAGCGCGCGGTGTTGCGCATGCGCCGGTAGGCGTCCGCCACGCGCTTCAGGATCTCCTTCGACATCGACATCTCGTTGCGGTAGTCGGTCGAGGCCACCCACAGGCGCAGAATGTCGGCGCCGTACTCCTTCATCACGTCCTGCGGCTCGACGCCGTTGCCGAGGGACTTGGACATCTTGCGGCCATGCTCGTCCACGGTGAAGCCGTGCGTCAGCACCTCGTCGTAGGGGGCCTTGCCGGCCATGGCCGCGCCGGTGAGCAGGGAGGAATGGAACCAGCCGCGGTGCTGGTCCGAACCCTCCAGGTACATGACCTTGTACTCGCCGGCGCCGTTGGCCTGCAGATCGGGCCAGGTATCGCGATTCTGCAGCACGCCGAAGTGCGTGACACCGGAATCGAACCACACGTCCAGCACGTCGGTTACCTTTTCGTAGCGTGGCGCGTCGGCACCGAGCAGTTCGGCCGCATCCAGCGCGTACCAGGCGTCGATGCCGCCCTGCTCCACGCGCTGCGCCACCTGCTCGAACAGCTCGGCGCTGCGCGGGTGAGGCAGCTGGGTTTCGCGGTCCACGAACAGGGCGATGGGCACGCCCCAGGTGCGCTGGCGCGAGATGCACCAGTCGGGGCGGCCGGCGATCATGCCGGTGATGCGCTCCTCGCCCCAGGCGGGAATCCAGCGCACGCGGCGAATGGCCGCCAGCGCCGTGTCGCGCAGCCCCTGCTTCTCCATGCTGATGAACCACTGCGGCGTAGCGCGGAAGGCCACCGGCGTCTTGTGGCGCCAGCAGTGCGGGTAGCTGTGCTCGATCTTCGCCGCGGCGAGCAGGTGGCCATTGCCGCGCAGCAGCTCGATGAGCGCGTCGTTGGCCTTCCAGATGAACTGACCTTCCACGAGAGGCGTGCCGGCGAGGTAGACGCCGTTGCCGCCTACGGGGTTCAGTTCCGCCGCGCTGTACTTCTCGATGAGACCGTACTTCTGCGAGACCACGAAGTCTTCCACGCCATGACCGGGCGCGGTGTGCACGGCGCCGGTGCCGTCCTCGGCCGAGACGTGGTCGCCCACGAGCACGGGAATCTCGCGCATGGCGTAGAAAGGATGGCGCAGCCGCAGATGCTCCAGTGCCAGCCCCTTGGCGT
>DAOOVM010000015.1:0-23756 GCA_035370085.1 Rhodanobacteraceae bacterium
CCGCGAGGGCGGCCGCACCGTCGGCGCCGGCGTGGTGGCCAAGATCTTCAAGTAAGTGTTTTGCGGGTCGGCGCCCCTGGCGCCGGCTCGGTTGACCAGCGAAATGAGGCGCAGGACGCGCCTCGTGTTCGCCCGACAGGGAAGCGTGCTTGGCCAGTATTCGCTTGACGCGAATATCCAAGGCGTACTACACTTTTCTGTCTGGGCGGGCCGGATCTTCGGCCTGCCCTTTATTTCTGGGGAATCCACGCGCGGCGTGGCTTCCCGTCGCTCTTTACACCAGGAATTACGGCAATGGCGGACCAGAAGATTCGTATTCGTCTCAAGGCATTCGATCATCGCTTGATCGACCGCTCCGCGAGCGAGATCGTCGAGACGGCCAAGCGCACGGGCGCCCAGGTGCGCGGCCCGATCCCGCTGCCCACCAAGATCGAGCGCTACACCGTGCTGGTGTCGCCGCACGTCGACAAGGATGCCCGCGACCAGTACGAGACACGCACCCACAAGCGCGTGCTCGACATCGTGGATCCCAATGACAAGACCGTGGACGCTCTGATGAAGCTCGACCTCGCCGCCGGCGTGGACGTGCAGATCAAGCTGTACTGATCGCAGACGTCGGACAGGCAAGCAAGCAGGATACGAACATGAGTATCGGATTGGTTGGCCGCAAATGCGGTATGAGCCGTGTCTTTACCGCCGACGGTCGTTCGGTGCCGGTGACGCTGATCGAGGCGACACCGAACCGCGTGACCCAGGTGAAGACCGTGGAGAACGACGGTTACAGCGCCGTGCAGGTGACCGCCGGCAGCAAGCGCGCCGCGCTGGTGAACAAGCCCAGCGCCGGACACTACGCCAAGGCCAAGGTCGAGGCCGGTCGCGGCCTGTGGGAGTTCCGCGTCGAAGCGGGCGATCTGGGCAAGTTCAGCGTCGGTGGCGAGGTGAAGGCTGATGAGGTCTTCCAGGTCGGCCAGAAGGTCGACGTGCAGGGCGTGAGCAAGGGCAAGGGCTTCCAGGGCACGATCAAGCGTCACCATTTCACCATGGGCGACGCGACCCACGGCAACTCGCTGTCGCATCGCGCCCCGGGCTCGATCGGCCAGCGCCAGACGCCGGGCCGCGTGTTCCCTGGCAAGAAGATGTCCGGCCACATGGGCAACGTCACCCGTTCGGCCATGAATCTCGAGGTCGTGCAGATCGACACCGAACGGCACCTGATCGCGGTCAAGGGTGCCGTTCCCGGCGCCACCGGCGGCGACGTGATCATCCGCGCCGCGGCCAAGGCTTGAGGAGCGACACCATGGAATTGAACGTCATCGGTGCCAAGCCGCTCAGCGTGTCCGACGCGGTGTTCGGCAAGGAGTTCCGCGAGGATCTCGTGCATCAGGTTGTCACGGCCTACCGCAATGCTGGTCGCGCCGGCACCAAGGCGCAGCTGTCTCGCTCGGATGTCTCGGGCACGACCAAGAAATTCAAGAAGCAGAAGGGCGGCGGCGCCCGCCACGGTGACTACCGCGCGCCGATCTTCGTCGGCGGCGGCGTGGCCTTCGCGGCGAAGCCGCGCGATTTCTCGCAGAAGGTCAACAAGAAGATGTATCGCGGTGCGATCGCCTCGATCCTCTCTGAGCTGGTGCGCCAGGACCGCCTGAAGGTTGTTGCCGGTTTCGACGTCGATGCGCCGAAGACCCAGGGGTTGATCGCCAAGCTGGGCGAGATCGATGCCAAGGGCAAGACGATCATCGTCAGCGAGAGCGTGAGCGAGAACCTGTATCTGGCCGCGCGCAACAATCCGAAAGTGCTGGAAGTCGTCGATGTCGACGCCCTGAATCCGGTGGCGCTGGTGCGTGCCGATCACGTTGTCATGACCGTCGACGCGGTGAAGAAGGTCGAGGAGTGGCTGGCATGAACGAGCATCTGTACGGCGTGCTGCGCGCACCCCGCGTGTCGGAGAAGACCGCGCGTCTCGCCGAGTCCAACCAGTATGTGTTCGAAGTCGCGCCCAGCGCGACCAAGGCGGACGTGAAGGCGGCGGTCGAGCAGCTCTTCAACGTCAAGGTCGAAGCGGTCAACGTGGTCAATGCCAAGGGCAAGACCAAGTCGTTCCGTTTCCGTGCGGGGCGTCGTTCCGACCAGCGCAAGGCGTATGTGCGTCTCGCTGAGGGTCAGAGCATCGACGTGATGGCCAAGGCCTAAGGTCAGGAATTACCATGGCACTGATTGATTACAAGCCGACATCCGCAGGTCGCCGCGCGATGGTTCGCGTGGTGACGCCGGGGCTGCACAAGGGCGCGCCGTACGCGGCCCTGACCGAGCCGCAGGGCAAGACCGGTGGTCGCAACAACAACGGTCGCATCACCACCCGGCACAAGGGCGGCGGCTCCAAGCAGCATTACCGCATCATCGACTTCAAGCGCGACAAGGAAGGCATTCCGGCCCGCATCGAGCGCCTGGAATACGATCCGAATCGCACCGCCCACATCGCCCTGCTGTGCTATGCCGACGGCGAGCGTCGCTACATCATCGCGCCCAAGGGCGTGAAGGAAGGCGACCAGGTGATGGCCGGCCGCGACGCCCCGATCAAGGTCGGCAACTCGCTGCCCCTGCGGAACATCCCGGTGGGCTCCACGGTGCATTGCATCGAGATGAAGCCGGGCAAGGGGGCGCAGATCGCCCGCGCCGCCGGCGGTTCCGCGCAGCTGGTGGCCCGCGAAGGTGCCTACGCCACGCTGCGCCTTCGTTCGGGCGAGATGCGCAAGGTTCCGGCGGAATGTCGCGCCACGCTGGGCGAGGTCGGCAACTCCGAGCACAACCTGGAGAATCTGGGCAAGGCAGGCGCCAAGCGCTGGCGCGGTGTTCGTCCGACGGTGCGTGGCGCAGCCATGAACCCGGTCGACCATCCGCACGGCGGTGGCGAAGGCCGCTCCGGCCAGGGCAACCCGCATCCGGTCAGCCCCTGGGGCACGCCGGCGAAGGGTTACAAGACGCGCAAGAACAAGCGCACCCAGCAGTTCATCGTGCGCGACCGTCGCGGCTGATAGGTATCGATCATGGCACGTTCACTGAAGAAAGGTCCGTTCATCGACCACCACCTGCTCAAGAAGGTGGAAGCGGCTGCGGCCGCCAACAACAAGCGTCCGATCAAGACCTGGTCGCGTCGTTCCACCATCCTGCCGGAGATGGTCGGTCTGACCCTCGCCGTGCACAACGGCAAGGCCCATGTCCCGGTGTTGGTCAACGAGAACATGGTCGGCCACAAGCTCGGCGAGTTCGCCGTGACCCGCACGTTCAAGGGTCACTCCGGCGACAAGAAGGCCGACGCGAAGAAGTAAGGGGCAGATGACCATGGAAACGAAAGCCATCCTGCGCGGTGCGCGCATCTCGGCCCAGAAGGCCCGCCTGGTCGCAGACCAGGTGCGCGGCCTCCCGGTCGGGCGCGCCACCAATCTGCTCGCCTTCAGCGACAAGAAGGCGGCCCACGTGATCAAGAAGCTGCTGCTTTCCGCGGTGGCCAATGCCGAGAACAACGACGGCGCCGATGTCGACGAGCTCAAGGTCTCGCGCATCTTCGTCGACGAAGGTCCGGCCCTGAAGCGTTTCGCCGCCCGTGCCAAGGGCCGCGGCACGCGCATCCTCAAGCGTACCTGCCACATCACTGTGGCTGTCGGTACCGGCAAGTAAGCGAAGGACACGAACGATGGGTCACAAAGTTCATCCGACCGGTATCCGCCTCGGCATCGCCAAGGACTGGAACTCGAAGTGGTTCGCCAACAAGCGCGACTACGCCGGGTACCTGGCTGCCGATCTCAAGGTGCGCGAGCTGCTGAAGAAGAAGCTCGCCCAGGCTGGCGTGTCGAAGATCCAGATCGAGCGCCCGGCCAAGACCGCCCGCGTGACGATCCACACGGCCCGTCCGGGCGTGGTGATCGGCAAGAAGGGCGAGGACATCGAGAAGCTGCGCAAGGAAGTGTCTGCGGTGATGGGCGTCCCGGCGCACATCAACGTGTCCGAGGTGCGCAAGCCCGAACTCGACGCCCAACTCGTGGCCGAGTCGATCGCCCAGCAGCTGGAGCGCCGCATCATGTTCCGCCGCGCGATGAAGCGCTCGGTGCAGAATGCCATGCGCATCGGTGCCCTCGGTATCAAGGTCAACGTCGCCGGCCGCCTCAACGGCGCTGAGATTGCGCGCTCGGAGTGGTACCGCGAGGGCCGCGTGCCGCTGCACACGCTGCGCGCCGACATCGACTACGGTTTTGCCGAAGCCCGTACCACCTACGGTGTGATCGGCATCAAGGTGTGGATCTACAAGGGCGAGATCTTTGACCTGGCGCAGGCCGCGGAGGCCGCCAAGGCCGAGGCCGCCGAAGAGCGCCCGGCGCGCCGCCCGGCGAAGCAGGGAGCCTGATCATGCTGCAACCCAAGCGAACCAAGTTCCGCAAGATGTTCAAGGGCCGCAACGATGGTCTGTCCTTCGTTGCGACCAAGGTCAGCTTCGGTGAGTTCGGTCTGAAGTCGGTCGAGCACGGCGCTCTGACCGCGCGGCAGATCGAGGCGGGTCGTCGCTGCATCACGCGCTTTGTCAAGCGCGGCGGCAAGTTGTGGATCCGCGTGTATCCGGACAAGCCGATCACCAAGAAGCCGATCGAAGTGCGCATGGGCGCCGGCAAGGGCAACGTCGAATTCTGGGTGGCGCCGGTCCAGCCGGGACGCATGCTCTACGAAATCGAGGGCGTCACCGAAGCCGACGCGCGCGAGGCCTTCCGCCTGGCCGCGGCCAAGTTGTCGGTCAAGACCCAATTCGTGACCCGTACGGTGCTGTGATGGAACTGAAAGAACTCCGTGGCAAGTCCGCACAGGACCTCAACGCGCACCTCCTGGAGCTGCGCAACGAGCAGTTCAAGCTGCGCATGCAGAAGGGCTCCGGCCAACTGACCCAGACGCACCAGCTCAAGCAGGTGCGCCGCGAGATCGCGCAGGTGAAGACCCTGCTCGGCGTGAAGAAGTAAGGATCCGGCCATGAGCGACAACCAGAAGTCTGCCCGCACCATCGAAGGTCGCGTGGTCAGCAACAAGATGCAGAAGACGGTGACTGTGCTGGTCGAGCGCCAGGTGCAGCATCCGCTGTACGGCAAGATCATCCGCCGCTCGACCAAGTTCCACGCCCACGACGAGAAGGGCGAGTGCAAGGAAGGCGACGTGGTGCGCATTGTGGAGTGCGCGCCGCTGTCCAAGACCAAGAATTTCCGCGTGGTCGAAATCGTCGCCCGTGCGGCGCAGTAAGACAGGTCTCCAGGAGAAATCACCATGATCCAGATGCAGACCTTCCTTGCCGCCGCCGACAACTCCGGCGCCCGCGAGCTGATGTGCATCAAGGTGCTGGGCGGCTCCAAACGCCGCTATGCCGGCATCGGCGACATCATCAAAGTCACCGTGAAGGACGCGATCCCGCGGGGCAAGGTCAAGAAGGGCGAGGTCTACGACGCGGTAGTCGTGCGCACCAAGAAGGGTGTGCGCCGTGCCGACGGTTCGCTGATCCGCTTCGATGGCAATGCCGCGGTGCTGCTCAACAACAAGCTCGAGCCGATCGGCACGCGCATCTTCGGACCGGTCACGCGCGAATTGCGTGGCGAGAAGTTCATGAAGATCGTGTCGCTGGCTCCCGAAGTGCTGTAACGGGGTAACGCCATGAACCGTATCCGCAAGGGTGATCAGGTGCTCGTGATCACCGGCAAGAACAAGGGTCAGAAGGGCGAAGTGCTGCGCGTGGCGGGCGACCGCGTGTTCGTGCAGAACGTCGGCCTGGTCAAGCGCCACACCAAGCCGAATCCGCAGGCGAACCAGCCTGGCGGAATCGTGGAGCGCGAGGCCTCGATCCATATCTCCAACGTGCAGTTGGTCAACCCCGCCACTGGCAAGGGCGAGCGCATCGGCTTCAAGGTCCTGCAGGACGGTCGCAAGGTGCGCACGTTCCGCTCGTCCGGCGAAGTGGTCGACGTCTGAGGAATGCCGCGATGACGCGTCTCGAAAAGTTCTACAAGGAATCCGTGGTGCCGAAGCTGATGCAGCGCTTCGGCTACCAGAACGTCATGCAGGTGCCGCGCCTGACCAAGGTCACGCTCAACATGGGCGTGGGCGAGGCCATCGGCAACAAGAAGGTGCTGGAGAACGCCATGGAAGACATGGCGAAGATCGCCGGCCAGAAGCCGGTGGCCACGAAGGCGCGCGTGTCCGTCGCCTCGTTCAAGGTGCGCGAGGGCTGGCCGATCGGTTGCAAGGTCACGCTGCGCCGCGCCCACATGTACGAGTTCCTCGATCGCCTGATCAACATCTCACTGCCTCGCGTGCGCGATTTCCGCGGCGTGTCCGGCCGCGCCTTCGACGGCCGCGGCAACTACAACATGGGCGTGAAGGAACAGATCATCTTCCCGGAAATCGATTTCGACCAGGTCGACGCGATGCGCGGCATGGACATCTCGGTCGCCACCACGGCCCGCACCGACGAAGAAGCCAAGGCGCTGCTCGAGGCCTTCGGTTTCCCGTTCCGCAACTAATCACGAGACGAACCTCATGGCCAAGACCTGCATGGTGAATCGGGAAGTCAAGCGCGAGAAGCTGGCCAAGCGCCATGCCGCCAAGCGTGCCGACCTCAAGAAGATCCTGAACAGCCCGACGGCTTCCTACGAAGAGAAGATGGAAGCGTCCGCCAAGCTGCAGAAGCTGCCGCGCGACTCCAGCCCGAGCCGCCAGCGCAATCGCTGCGAACTCACCGGCCGCTCGCGCGGCGTCTACCGCAAGTTCGGTCTCGGCCGCAACAAGTTGCGCGAAGCGACCATGCGCGGCGACGTGCCTGGCCTGCGCAAGGCCAGCTGGTAAGCCTGCGGATATCGGTGCTACCGAACAAGGAATACGACAATGAGCATGACTGATCCCATCGCCGACATGTTTACCCGCATCCGCAATGCCCAGCTCACGGGCAAAGCGACGGTGCGCATGCCCTCTTCCAAGATGAAGGTGGCCCTCGCCAAGCTGCTGAAGGACGAAGGCTACATCCGCGACAGCCAGGTCAACAGCGTCGACGGCAAGGCCGAGCTGGAAATCGCCCTCAAGTACTTCGAGGGCAAGCCGGTCATCGAGCGGCTGGAGCGCGTGTCGCGCTCGGGTCTGCGTGTGTACCGCGGCAAGAGTGCGCTGCCCAAGGTGCTGGGCGGCCTGGGCATCTCCATCGTGTCGACCTCGTCCGGCGTCATGACCGATGCGCAGGCGCGGGCCAAGGGGCTGGGCGGCGAAGTCATCGCCCTGGTCGCCTAAGAACGGAGTCAGAGAATCATGTCTCGTGTAGCTAAGAAGCCGATCTCCCTGCCCAAGGGCGTGGAGTGCAAGATCGACGCCCAGGGCGTGACGATCAAGGGCCCGAAGGGCGCGCTGAATCTGCAGGCGCTGCCGGGCGTCGAGGTGGCCGTCAACGGGGCGGAGCTGAACTGCAAGGCGGTCGATGCCGGGCAGACCAAGATGGCGGGTACCGCGCGCGCGTTGATCGCCAACATGGTCAAGGGCGTGAGTGAGGGCTACCTGCGCAAGCTCGAACTCGTCGGCGTGGGCTATCGCGCGGCGATGCAGGGCAAGGATCTGAGCCTGTCGCTCGGTTTCTCCCATCCGGTGGTGTTCAAGGCGCCGGAGGGGATCACCCTGGAGACGCCGAGCCAGACCGAGATCCTGGTCAAGGGTGCGGACAAGCAGCGCGTGGGGGAAGTGGCGGCGAAGATCCGCGGCTTCCGCCCGCCGGAGCCCTACAAGGGCAAGGGCGTGCGCTATTCCGGCGAACAAATCACCATGAAGGAAGCCAAGAAGGCCTAAGTGAGCCGTGCCTGCGCCGGTGGGGTGTCCACCGGGCCCACCCTGGCAGGCGCCACCCCCTTCAGCTTCGGAGAACGACGATGGACAAGAGACAGACCCGCCTGCGCCGCGCCAAGTCCACGCGCGCCCGCATCAAGACCCTGGCCGTGCCGCGCCTCACCGTGCACCGGTCGGATCAGCACATCTACGCCCAGGTGATCGACGCCAGCGGCAGCAAGGTGATCGCGGCGGCGTCCACCGTGCAGCAGGCCATCAAGGATGGTTTGAAGGGCACGAAGAACAAGGCCGCAGCGGCCGCCGTGGGCAAGGCGATCGCGGAGAAGGCGCGGGCCGCCGGCATCGAAGCCGTCGCCTTTGATCGCTCCGGATTCAAGTATCACGGGCGCATTGCCGCGCTGGCCGATGCCGCGCGCGAGGCAGGCCTGAAGTTCTGAGTATCCGCGCCGGCCCCGCCCGGGCGGCGCGATCTTGGTTTTCGCAGTACCCAGCTACACACAACTCCAAGCGGCCCAGCCGCAAGCAATGCCCCGCTCCGTCGGGGCCAACAGGTGCGAGATGTCCAGTACAGAACGTGAAAACAGCGACGGCATGCTGGAAAAGCTGATTGCCGTCAACCGCGTGGCCAAGACGGTCAAGGGCGGTCGTCAGATGAGCTTCACCGCCCTGACCGTGGTTGGCGATGGCGACGGCAAGGTCGGCTTCGGTTACGGCAAGGCGCGCGAAGTGCCCGTGGCGATCTCCAAGGCCATGGAACGCGCGCGCCGCAACATGGTGGCGGTCAAGCTCAATGACGGCACGCTGTGGCATGCGGTCAAGGCCAACCACGGCGCCGCGCGCGTCTTCATGCAGCCGGCGTCGGCCGGTACCGGCGTGATCGCCGGTGGCGCCATGCGTGCCGTGCTGGAAGTGGTCGGCGTCAAGAACGTGCTGGCCAAGGCCGTCGGTTCGCGCAACCCGATCAACCTGGTGCGCGCGACGATCAAGGGCCTGGTCGCCATGGCATCGCCGGAGCGCATCGCCGCCAAGCGCGGCAAGTCCGTGGAAGAGGTGAGCAGCAATGGCTAAGGCGAAGACCAGCGACAAGACCGTGCGCGTGCGCCTGGTCAAGGGTCTGCGCGGCGTGCAGGCGCGTCATCGCCTCAGCGTGAAGGCGCTGGGCCTGAACAAGCTCAACGACGTGCGCGAACTGAAGGATAGTCCGCAGGTGCGTGGTCTCATCAACACGGTGTACTACCTGGTCGCCGTGGAAGAAAGCGCCTGAGCGCTGCGAACGAATACTGGAGTACATCATGCGTCTGAATTCGCTCAAGCCCGCCAAGGGCGCCCGTCGGGACCGCGTTCGCGTCGGTCGCGGCATCGGCTCCGGCCTCGGCAAGACTGCCGGCCGTGGCCACAAGGGTCAGTACGCGCGCACCGGCAAGGGCAAGGTCAAGGCCGGTTTCGAAGGCGGCCAGATGCCGCTGCAGCGCCGTCTGCCCAAGGTGGGTTTCCGTTCCAAGAAGGCCCATGAGGTGTGCGAAGTCCTGCTCTACAAGCTCGATTCGCTCAAGGCCGATGTGGTCGATTTCGAAACGCTCAAGGGGGCGGGTCTGGTCGAGACGCGCGCCGAGCGCGCCAAGATCGTCAAGAAGGGCGAGATCAAGCGCGCCGTCAAGCTGAAGGGCGTGGCCGTGACGGCCGGCGCCAAGGCGGCGATCGAAGCGGCCGGCGGCAGCGTGGAGTAAGGCATGGCCGCCAGTCAGGCCAACATGCTCGCCTCGCTCGGCAAGTTGACCGAGCTCAAGCAGCGCATCCTGTTTCTGATCGGCGCGCTCATCGTCTATCGGCTGGGATCCTACATCCCGGTCCCGGGTACCAACCCGGATGCGATGGCGCGTCTTTTCGAGAAGCAGGGCGGCATCATCGACATGTTCAACATGTTCTCCGGTGGTGCATTGTCGCGCTTCTCGGTGTTCGCCCTGGGCGTCGTCCCCTACATTTCCGCCTCCATCATCGTGCAGATGTTCGCGTCGGTCATTCCGAGCCTGCAGAGCCTGCGCAAGGAAGGGGAGTCCGGTCGACGCAAGCTGACCCAGTACACGCGCTACGGCACGGTGTTGCTGGCTTCTTTCCAGGCCTTCGGCGTCGCGGTGGCGCTGCAGAACCAGGGCGATGTGGTGTACAGCCCGGGTCCGGGATTCGTATTCGCTTCGGTCGTTGGCTTGACGGCGGGCACGCTGTTCCTGATGTGGCTGGGCGAGCAGATGACCGAGCGGGGCGTCGGCAACGGCATCTCCATGCTGATCTTCGCTGGCATCGTGGCGGGCCTGCCCGCGGCGGTCGTGCACACGCTGTCGATGGCCAATGAAGGCCAGATCAATGCGTTGCAGGTCATCGGCGTGCTGGGTGTGGTGCTCGTCGTCACCGCCTTCGTCGTGTTTGTCGAGCGCGGCCAGCGCCGCATCACGGTGAACTACGCACGGCGCATGGGCGGGGCCAAGGCCTACATGAACCAGAGCTCGCACCTTCCCTTGAAGCTCAACATGTCGGGCGTGATCCCTGCGATCTTCGCCTCGAGCCTGATCTCCTTCCCGGGAATGGCCGCTGCCTGGTTCAGCAACTCCACCGACGTGCGCTGGCTGCAGGTGCTGACCACGGCGCTGTCGCCGGGCGAGCCCAGCTACATGATCCTGTACGGAGTGCTCATCATCGCCTTCGCGTTCTTCTATACGGCGCTGGTGTTCAACTCGCAGGAGACTGCCGACAACCTGAAGAAGTCCGGAGCGCTCATTCCCGGCATTCGTCCGGGCAAGGCGACGGCGGACTACATTGACGGCGTGCTGACCCGCCTGACGGGCGCCGGAGCCCTGTACCTGGTCATCGTGTGCCTGGTGCCGGACATTCTGCGCAATGCCTGGCACGTCCCCTTCTACTTCGGCGGCACTTCGCTGCTGATCGTGGTCGTGGTGGTCATGGACTTTACCGCGCAGGTGCAGGCGCACCTGGTCAGCCACCAGTACGGCAGCCTGCTGAAGAAGGCGAATCTGCGCGGCCGCTGACGCCGCGCCGGCCGCCCCGTCAGGGGCGGTCAACTGGCCCCGGGGGTACCCGGGGCGCGGGGGCTTTTTGTTTCCCGCAAATCAAGGTAGAATTTCGAGTTCACTGCGCTTTAATCCAGATTTCGGAGAGACTTAGATGGCGCGCATTGCAGGTGTCAACCTGCCGGTCCACAAGCATGTTTGGGTCGGTTTGCAAAGCATTTATGGCATCGGCCGTTCGCGGTCGAAGAAGGTGTGCGAGGCCGCCGGCGTCGATCCCTCCAGCAAGATCAAGGCCTTGACCGAGGCTGAGGTCGAGAAGCTGCGCCACGAAGTGACCAAGTACACGGTCGAGGGCGACCTGCGCCGCGAAGTCGGCATCAGCATCAAGCGCCTGATCGACCTGGGCTGTTACCGCGGCCTGCGTCACCGCCGTGGCCTGCCCGTGCGCGGCCAGCGTACGCGCACCAACGCGCGCACCCGCAAGGGTCCGCGTCGTGCGATCAAGAAGTAATCTGCGGATCCCGATATGAATAAGCCGGCAGTAGCCAAGACCAAGAAGAAAGCCAAGCGCGTCGTCACGGACGGCATCGTCCACGTGCAGGCCTCGTTCAACAACACGGTGGTGACCATCACCGACCGCCAGGGCAACGCCCTGTCCTGGGCGACTGCGGGTGGCGCGGGTTTCCGCGGTTCGCGCAAGTCGACGCCCTTCGCCGCGCAGGTCGCCGCCGAGAAGGCGGGTCGCGCTGCGCTGGACTACGGCCTCAAGACCCTGGAAGTCCGCATCAAGGGTCCCGGTCCGGGGCGCGAGTCGGCTGTCCGCTCGCTCAACAACCTGGGCTACAAGGTCACCAACATCATTGACGTCACGCCGATTCCGCACAACGGCTGCCGTCCGCCCAAGCGTCGCCGCGTGTAAGGGGAGGATCGAGACATGGCACGTTATATCGGTCCCAAGTGCAAGCTGTCGCGCCGTGAAGGCGCCGATCTCTCGCTGAAGAGCCCGGCCCGGGCGATCGACTCCAAGTGCAAGCTGGAGCAGAAGCCCGGCCAGCACGGCGCCGCCCGCAAGGGCAAGATGTCGGATTACGCGGTGCAGCTGCGCGAGAAGCAGAAGGTCAAGCGCATCTACGGCCTGCTGGAGCGCCAGTTCCGCTCCTACTACAGCAAGGCGTCGCGCAAGAAGGGCAATACCGGCGAGTCGCTGCTGCAGATGCTCGAGTCGCGCCTGGACAATGTCGTCTACCGCATGGGCTTCGCGGTGACCCGCGCCCAGGCGCGTCAGCTGGTCGCGCACAAGGCTGTCGAGGTCAATGGCAAGAAGGTCAACCTGGCTTCCTACCAGGTCAAGGCGGGCGACCAGGTCGCCATCGGCGAGAAGGCGCGCGCGCAACTGCGCATCGGCGAAGCCCTGACTCTGTCGCAGGAGATGGACTTGGTGCCGGCGTGGGTCGAAGTGGACGCGAAGAAGTTCACCGGTACCTTCAAGGCCGTGCCGGAGCGCTCCGATCTGCCCTCCGACATCAACGAAGCGCTGATCGTCGAACTTTATTCGAAGTAATCCTGGGAGAGCCCGGTACATGGCGCATTCGTCCACCACCGTCCTGCGCGCCCGCGGCATTGCCGTGGAGCGCACTGGCGCCAATCGCGCCAAGGTGATCGTGGAGCCGCTGGAACGCGGCTTCGGTCACACCCTCGGCAACGCGCTGCGGCGCGTGCTGCTGTCCTCGATTCCCGGCGCCGCGATCATCGAAGTCGAGATCGACGGCGTGCTGCACGAGTACACCACGCTGGAAGGCCTGCAGGAGGACGTCATCGAGGTGCTGCTCAACCTCAAGGACGTTGCCATCCGCATGAATACCGGCGACGAGGCCATGCTGACCCTGAGCAAGAAGGGCAAAGGCGTGGTCGTGGCCGGCGACATCAAGGTCGACCACAACGTCGAGATCGTCAATCCTGAGCACGTGCTGTGCCATCTGACCAAGGACATCGCGCTCAATATGCGGCTGAAGATCGCCCGCGGCGTCGGCTACCAGCCGGCCACGGCGCGTCGCCTGCCGGATGAGGAGTCGCGTCCGATCGGTCGTCTGCAGCTGGACGCGTCCTTCTGCCCCGTGCGCCGCGTGGCCTACGAGGTGGATGCCGCCCGCGTGGAGCAGCGCACCGACCTCGACAAGCTGGTGCTCGACATCGAGACCAACGGCACGATCGATGCGGAAGAAGCCGTGCGCAAGGCCGCGGAGATCCTCCAGGATCAGCTGTCGGTGTTCGGCGACTTCACCCGCCGCGAGAGCGCGGACACCAAGGCGGAGAAGGGCGGTGTGGACCCGATCCTGCTGCGTCCGATCGACGACCTGGAGCTGACGGTGCGTTCGGCCAACTGCCTGAAGGCCGAGAGCATCTACTACATCGGCGACCTGGTGCAGAAGACCGAGGTCGAGCTGCTGAAGACGCCCAACCTCGGCAAGAAGTCGCTCACCGAGATCAAGGACGTCCTCGGCGCGCGCGGCCTCTCGCTGGGCATGAAGCTGGAAAGCTGGCCGCCTGTGGGTCTCACCCACGGCATGATGGGCTGACCGACGAGCCATCCCGGGCCGATCGGCCTGGGTTGGTGAGAGGGCCCGCCCTGGCCGCACAGACACAGACCTTGCGATCCCATCCGATCGCGCGGATCCAGAAGCGGTCAGCAATGGCCGCACTTTCGAACTAGACAAGCCGGCTGCGCCTGCGGCTTGAAAAACTGGAAGAACGACCATGCGTCACATGAAATCCGGCCGCAAGCTCAACCGTACGAGCAGCCATCGCGAAGCCATGTTCAAGAACATGGCCTCGTCGCTGTTCAAGCACGAGCTGATCCGCACCACCCTGCCCAAGGCCAAGGAACTGCGCCGCGTCGCCGAGCCGCTGATCACCCTGGCCAAGACCGATGGCGTCGCCAACCGCCGCCTGGCCTTCGCGCGCCTGCGCGACAAGGTGGCCGTCGGCAAGCTGTTCGTCGAGTTGGGTCCGCGCTACCGCGAGCGCAAGGGCGGCTACCTGCGTATCCTGAAGTGCGGCTTCCGCGCCGGCGACAATGCGCCCATGGCCTATGTCGAGCTGGTGGATCGTCCGCGCGCCGAGGCCGAAGCGGCCGAATAACGCGCCTCGAGCCCAGGCTATGCCTTCGACCCCCATGCCGGTGACGGCGTGGGGGTTTTCGTTTTATCCGCCGCTATGACCGACGCCACGCTGCCCGCCGGGCGCGCCCATCGCCTTCTGTTCTGGTCGCTGCTGGCCCTGATCTTCGTCGCCTGTGCGGGCTACGCCGCGCGCGGGGAACTGCGCGGCGACGAGTACGTGCATTTCGAGCAGGTGCGACGCTTCGTCCATGGCGACTTTCGCCTGATGCGCGACGCGCTCACCATGCTGCCCGGCTACCACCTGCTGCTGGCGGCCGGCCTGCACCTGCTCGGCGCCGACGGCCTCGGGCCGGCGCGCGTGCTCAGCGGCCTGACCTGGCTGGTGGCGGTGGTCGGCTTCCATGCGCTGCGTCGGGACGCCATGGGGCGCGACGACTTCGTCGCTACGGCGCAGTTCGTCGCCTTGCCGATCCTGTTGCCGTTCGCCTTTCTGGTGTACACGGACGCGTTGTCCCTGGGGCTGGTGTTGTGGGCGGCCTGGGCGGCCGGCCGCCACCGGCACGGATGGGCGGCCGCGTTCCTCCTTGGCGCGATGCTCGTTCGGCAGAACAACGTGTTGTGGCTGGTGCTGCTCGCCTGGCCGCTGCTCTGGCCGCTGCCGGCGCGCGCCGAAGTGCTGGGGCGGTGTCGCGCGCTGTTGCCCTACGGGGTGGTCGGTGGGGCCTTCCTCACCTACTGGATCGTGAACGGCTCGGTGTCCCTGTCGCCGACACAGGCCGTCATGCACCCGGATTTCAGTCCCCACGCGGGCAACGGCTTCTACCTGGGCTTTCTCGCTGCGCTGCTGCTGCCCGCGCAGTGCATCCAGGGCATTGCGCGCTTCCTTGCCGCGGCGCGCGCGCAACCCTGGTGGTGGCTCCTGCCGGTGCTGCTTGCGGTCGTCTATCTGCAGGCGTTTCGCGTGGACCATCCGTACAACCTGGGTGAGCCGGTGGCGCTGCGCAACTGGCTGCTCCACCGCACGCAGCAGTCCCTATCCTGGCACCTGGCCTTCGGCGCGGTGGCCGTCTTCGGCGCACTGGGCTTGCTCTGGCAGCGTCTGATGCTTCGCCCGGCCTGGGTGCTGTGGCCCCTTGCGGCGCTGTTCGTTTCCCTCTCCTGGCTCATCGAACAGCGTTACGCCCTGATTCCGCTTGCCCTGCTGCTGGTCTGGCGGCAGCCTGCGGGTCGGCGCATCGAACTCGCCACGCTGGCACTTTGGGCCGTGCTTGCGGTCCTGTTCTTCTGGGGCATGATTTCCGGCCGGTTATACCTCTGAGCCTCCACGCGCACCGTTTTCTGGAGTCTTCCGCATGCGTCTGAATCCCTTCTCCTGGTCTTTCCGAGCGCAGTTCGCCCTCGGTGCGGTGCTGTGCGCCGCCCTGCTCGCCTACGCGTTGTACTCGCAGTACCAGCTCAAGGTGGAGCCTTGCCCCCTGTGCATCTTCCAGCGCGTGGCCTTCATGGCCATGGGACTGTTCTTCCTGCTGGGCGCCCTGCACGGGCCGCGGCAGTGGGGGCGCAAGCCGTACGCCGTGCTGGTGGCGTTGGCTGGCCTGACCGGCGCCGGCATCGCTGCCCGCCACGTCTGGCTGCAGCACCTGCCGAAGTCCGAAGTGCCGGACTGCGGCCCGGGCCTGGGCTACATGCTCGACAGCTTTCCCCTGGCCAAGACCCTGAAGATGGTGCTGACCGGGTCGGGCGAGTGCGCCGAGGTGAATTGGACCTTCCTTGGCCTGGCCATGCCCACCTGGACCCTGCTCTGGTTCGTCGGTCTGACGGTCGCCGCCCTGTGGTCGGCCTGGCGGCGCCGCGCCCCAGGCTGATGTCTGTCCGGCATTAGGACATTTGCGCATATTCCGCCCGCCTTGGCGGCGCCTGCTTGCGCCGCGAGGGCGCTGTGGCATGATCGATTTCCGCATTGCAGCACGACGGTTCGGCTATGGCCCACAGCGAGCGCAACATCAGTCCCGTCCGCGAGGCCAGGGGCTGGAGTCCCACGTCCTGGCAGGCGCGGCCCGCGGTGCAGCAGCCCAGTTATGCCGATGCGGCGGAGCTGGAGCGGGCGCTCGCCAAATTGCACGACCTGCCGCCATTGGTCACCTCCTGGGAGGTGCTGGCGCTGAAGAAGCAGATTGCCGAGGCGCAGGACGGCCGCCGATTCCTGCTGCAGGGCGGCGACTGCGCCGAGAGTTTCGCCGACTGTTCCTCGCCGCTCATTTCCAATCGCCTGAAGGTCCTGCTGCAGATGAGCCTGGTGCTGGTGCACGGGCTCAAACTGCCGGTCGTGCGCGTGGGGCGCTTCGCCGGGCAATACGCCAAACCGCGTTCGGCTGACGCGGAGGAGCGCGATGGCGCGAGTCTGCCGAGCTACCGCGGCGACATCGTCAATAGTCCCGAATTCACCGCCGCGGCGCGTCGGCCGGATCCGCAGCGCCTGGTCGAGGCGCACGCGCATTCCGCGCTGACGATGAATTTCGTGCGCGCGCTGATCGATGGCGGCTTCGCCGACCTGCACCATCCGGAGTACTGGGATCTGGAGTGGGTCAAATACTCGCCGCTGCAGAGCGAGTACCAACGCATGGTGGAGTCCATCGGTGATTCGCTTCGTTTCATGGAAACCTTGCACGGTGCGCCGATCGGCAGCTTCTCCCGCGTGGATTTCTACACCTCGCACGAAGCCCTGCTGCTGCACTACGAGCAGGCGCAGACGCGCCAGGTGCCACGCCAGTGGGGCTGGTTCAATCTCTCCACGCACTTCCCCTGGATCGGCATGCGCACCGCCGACGTGGACGGCGCCCACGTCGAGTACTGCCGCGGCATCCGCAATCCCATGGGCGTGAAGATCGGTCCCTCGGTGAAGCCCGAGACGCTCAAGCGGCTGATTGCCGCCCTCAACCCCGACAACGAGCCCGGCCGCCTGACGCTGATCCACCGCATGGGCGCGGACAGGATCGAGGCCCACCTGCCGGCGCTCATCGACGCGGTCAAGGCCGAGGGCGCGCGCGTGCTGTGGTGCTGCGACCCCATGCACGGCAACACCGAGTCCACTTCGGTCGGCGTGAAGACCCGCCGCTTCGAGAACATCCGCGCCGAACTCGATCGCGCCTTCGACATCCACGCCGCCTGCGGCACGCGGCTGGGCGGCGCGCATCTGGAACTCACTGGCGAGAACGTAACCGAGTGCCTGGGCGGTGCGCGCGACCTCACCGAGACCGACCTTGCCCGTGCCTACAAATCGACCGTCGATCCGCGCCTCAACTACGAGCAGTCGATCGAGCTGGCGATGCTGATCGTGCGCAAGCACGCCAGCCGGG
Source organism: Rhodanobacteraceae bacterium (assembly GCA_035370085.1). Taxonomy (GTDB): domain Bacteria; phylum Pseudomonadota; class Gammaproteobacteria; order Xanthomonadales; family Rhodanobacteraceae; genus Tahibacter. Next base: position 17,344 of record DAOOVM010000015.1, read on the forward strand.
CCGCCGTGGCGCAGACGGGCAATTGATCGTGCGCGCGCAAGCCATCGATTTGGATGAGCTGCGCGCACTCGCCGCGCAGGCAGCGCAGCGCGCCTATGCGCCGTACTCGCGCCTCAGCGTGGGCGCGGCACTGCGCTCGGAGCGCGGTGGCCTGTACGCCGGCTGCAACGTGGAGAACGGCGCCCTGCCCATCGGCGGATGCGCCGAGCGCGCGGCGATCGCGGCGGCCGTGCAGGCCGAGGGGCCGGCGTTCCGCCTGGCCGCCATTGCCGTTGCCGCCTTCGCCGCCGATGGCCGGGCGTTGCCCGTTTCGCCCTGCGGTGCGTGTCGCCAGGCCCTGGTCGAGTTCGGCCCTGGCGCGGCGGTGACGTTCCGCCAGCCCGACGGAGCATGGGCCGACGTGCTGGCCGACGACCTGCTGCCCTGGCGCTTCGTGTTGCCCGCGCAGTAAGTCTGCCCCCGGCGTTCAGGCCGGCATCGCCAGCGCGCACTCCAGGGCCAGAGCGGCCATGTGGCCCAGGCCCTGCTCGCGTTCGTCGGCGGACAGGTGCGTGTCGTGCTCGAGGTGGTCGCTGACCGTCAGCACGGCCAGGGCCTGCACGCCTTCGCGTTGCGCCAGCCCGTACAGCCCCGCGGCCTCCATCTCTACGCCGGCGATGCGGTGGGCGCGCAGCAGGCGCAGCAGATCCGGCGCGCCGCCATAGAAGCTGTCGGTGCTGAACACCGGCGCCACGCGCGCCTCCAGGCCGAGGCGCGCGGCGGCATCCGCGGCGCTGCGCAGCAGGTGGAAGTCGGCACAGGCCGCCAGATCGAGGCCACCGAACTGCAGGCGGTTGAAGCGCGAGTCGGTGCTCGCGGCCTGCGCCAGCAGCACCTCGCCAACGCGGGCGTCGCCCACCCCGCCGCAGGTGCCGACGCGGATGAGGCGGCGCACGCCGTACACGCGCGCCAGCTCGGTGGCGTAGATGGCGCAGGAGGGTATGCCCATGCCGCTGCCCATCACCGAGACGCGCCGACCGCGGTAGTGGCCGGTGTAACCCAGCATGTTGCGCCGCGCGGTCACCTCCATGGCGTCGTCGAGCAGGGTGGTGGCGATGTGGCGGGCGCGCAGCGGATCGCCGGGGAACAGCACGGTGTCGGCGAAGGCGCCGGGCGCGGCGTCGTTGTGCGGAGTGCTCATGCGCAGGATTCGTCGAGGAAGCTCCGGCCGGCGGCGAGCGGCGGCAGGCGCAGGTGGGTGGCCAGGGACTGGCCGATGTCGGCGAAGCTCTTGCGCCTGCCGAGGGCGCGCGGGGCGAGGCCCGGGCCCCAGGCGAGCACGGGCACCGCCTCGCGGGTGTGGTCGCTGCCGCGCCAGGTCGGATCGCAGCCGTGGTCGGCGCTGAGCACGGCCAGGTCGCCCGGCCGCAGCGCGCGCCACAGTTCGGGCAGGCGCACATCGAAGGCTTCCAGCGCCGCGGCGTAGCCCAGCGCGTCGCGGCGGTGGCCGTAGGTGCTGTCGAAGTCGACGAAGTTGGTCGCGACCAGTGCGCCATCGCCGGCCGCGTCCAGCGCGGCGAGCGTGGTGTCGAACAGCGCCGCGTGGCCCGCGGCGGGCAGGCTACGCGTGACGCCGCGCTGGGCGAAGATGTCGCCCATCTTGCCCACCGCGATCACCTCGCCGCCGTGGGTCTGCACGGCGTCGAGCAGCGTGGGCGCCGGCGGCGGCAGGGCGTAGTCGTGGCGGTGCGCGGTGCGATGGAAGCCCTGCGCCGGTGAACCGATGAAGGGGCGCGCGATCACCCGGCCGACGTTCCAGCGGTCGCACAGGCGGCGCGCCACCGTGCACAGCGCATACAGACGCTGCAGGCCGAAGGCCTCCTCGTGCGCGGCAATCTGCAGCACTGAATCGGCCGAGGTGTAGACGATGGGCTTGCCGCTGGCGAGGTGGGCCGCGCCGAGGCGCTCGATGATCTCGGTGCCAGAGGCGTGGCAATTGCCGAGCACCCCCGGCAGGCCGCCTTCGCGCACCAGCGCTTCGAGCAGTTCCGGCGGAAAGCAGGCATCGCCCGGCGGGAACAGGCCGAGCGGTTGCTGCAGCACCACGCCCAGGCTCTCCCAGTGGCCGGACGGTGTGTCCTTGCCGCAGGCGCGCTCCTGCGCATAGCCCCACAGTCCCTGCGGCGCGGCCAGAGGCGGCGGCGCCAGGCCGTGGGCCAGGGCGTGGGCGTGGGCCAGGCCCAGGCGCTCGAGCTCGGGCAGGCGCAGCGGTCCGCGTGCGGCCGCGGCGCAGGCGGCCGCGATGTGACCGTAGGTGTCGGCACCGGCATCGCCGTAGTCGGCGGCATCCGGTGCGGCGCCCAGCCCAAAGGAATCCAGCACCAGCCATACGGCGCGCCTCACGCCGCGCGCTCCTGCATCGACGCCGTGAGCCAGCGGTAGAGCGGCACCGCGGCGGGCGCTTCCTCGCCGAGGTGGAAGGCTGCCCGCACGCGCGCCGCGACGGCCTCGGCCGCGGCGGCACTGCGCGCATGCACGACGGCCAGTGCCTCGCCGCGCGCCACGCGTTCGCCGCGGCCACGCACCGCGCCCAGTCCCACCGCCGGGTCGATGGCGGCGCCGGGTGTGCGGCGGCCGCCGCCGAGATCCACCACGCACTCGCCCAGGGCGCGCACGTCGATGGCCTGCACGAAACCACCGTCGGCCGCGGGCACGTCTTGCTGTACTGGCGCCACCGCCAGATGGCGCTGCGGGCGATCGAGCAGGTCGGCCGGACCACCGAGCGCGGCCACCATGCGGGCGAAGCGCTCGGCCGCCGCGCCGGACTCCAACGCCCGCTGCAGGCGCTGCGCGGCGGCGCTGCGATCCGCTGCCAGGCCGCCCAGGCGCAGCAGTTCTGCCGCCAGCGCCAGCGTGAGCGCGCGCAGGCGCGGGCAGGCGGCGCGACCGCACAGCAAGTCGAGGGTGGCGCGCACCTCCAGCGCGTTGCCCGCCTCGCGCCCCAGCACCTGGCCCATGTCGCTCAGCGCGACGCTGAGGGCAAGGCCGCTGCCAGTGGCCACGGCCTGCATGCGCGCGGCCAGGGCCTGTGCCGCGGCCTCGTCGGGCGTCTGCGCGCCGCTGCCGGTCTTGATGTCCAGTACCAGGGCCTGCGCGCCGCCGGCGAGCTTCTTGGACAGGATCGAGGCAACGATGAGCTCGGGCACGTCGACCGTGGCGCTGACGTCGCGTACGGCGTAGAGGCGGCGGTCGGCGGGAACCAGATCCGCGCTCTGGCCGACGATGGCGCAGCCGACCTCGGCCACCACGCGGCGCAGGCGCTCGGGCGTGGGGTGCACGTCGTAGCCGGGCAGGCTTTCCAGCTTGTCCAGCGTGCCGCCGGTGTGGCCGAGGCCGCGTCCGGAGATCATCGGCACGTAGGCGCCACAGGCGGCGAGCAGCGGCGCCAGCGCCAGGCTCACGCCGTCGCCCACACCGCCGGTGGAATGCTTGTCCAGCACGGGACCGGGCAGGTCGCGCCAGTCCAGCCGTTGGCCGGAATCGCGCAGGGCGAAGGTGAAATCGCGGCACTCCGCCTCATCCAGACCGCGCCAGGCCACGGCCATGGCGAAGGCGCCGATCTGGCCCTCGCTCCAATCGCCGCTGGCAATGCCGCGGGCGAGCTCGCGCCACTGCGCGCCATCGAGCCGATGTCCCTCGCGCTTGGCGCGGATCAATGCGGCGGCGCCGGGGCTCATGCGCCCTCAGCCGCGAGCGGCGCGAGTTCGTCGTACAGCGCACTGGCGCCGATGCGGAAGTGCGCCGGCGTGATCCAGGCGTCGCCCAGGCGCTCGCGCGCCAGCTGCAGATACACCGCGGCATCATCCAGGCGGCGGATGCCACCGGCCGCCTTGAAGCCGCAGCGCCCGCCATTGGCCGCGATGACCTCCAGCACGGCCTGGGCGGCTTCGGGCGTGGCATTCACCGCCACCTTGCCGGTGGAGGTCTTGAGGAAATCGACGCCCGCGTCGATGCCGAGCTGTGCCGCCGCGCGGATGCGCTCGGCAGTGGCCAGCTCGCCGGTTTCCAGGATGAGCTTCAGCGCATGCGTCGTGCCGCAGGCGCGGCGCGCCGCGTGCACCACGGCGCGGGCGGCGGCGGCCTCGCCGCGGCAGTAGGCGGCCCAGGGCAGGACCAGGTCGATCTCGTCGGCGCCGGCGGCCAGGGCGCGCCGCGTCTCGCGTTCTGCGCGGGCGGCATCGCACCCGCCATCGGGGAAGTTCACCACGGTGGCGATCTTCACGGCCGTGCCAGTCAGCGCGCGACGCGCCGTGGTCACGTGCTCGGGATACACACACAACGCCGCCGGCAGACCCTGCGCGCGGGCGCGGGCGCACAGGGCCTCGATGCGGGCGGGGCTGTCGTCCTCTCCCAGGCTGGTGAGGTCGAGCAGGGGCAGCAGGCGTGCGGCCAGGGCGTGCGCCGAAGCGTCGGCAGGCGGCATGGTGGATTCCGGCAGGACGGTCGGCGCAGCCTAGGGCCAGTCCGCGCCGCCGCCTTTGACCTGGGGCAAGCGCGGATGCGGTGCGGCGCGATGCGACCTTCCGCCTATGCCGGAAGTTGGGGTTGTCGCAGCCCCGGTGCCGGCTATGCTGCCCGCTTCCTCCACGGGGAATCACCATGCGAGAGAACGTTTCCGGCCGCGCCCTGCGGCCCCGGTGGACGCTGTGCGCCGGCGTCGTGCTGGCCCTGGCCGCACAGGCCGATGCAGCGCACGCCCAGGTGGGCAGTGCGCCCAGCGAGGGACTGGGCGATCGCACCCCCTCGTTCACGGTCTTCACCCACGCCCGACTGGTGGTCCGGCCCGGGCAGGTCATCGACGACGGCAGTCTGCTGGTGCGCGACGGCGTGATCGTGTCGGCGCGCGCCGGGCGCGAGGTGCCGGCCGGCGCCTACGAGGTCGACCTTGGCGGCAAGACGGTCTTCCCCGGCTTCATCGATCCGCTCAGCGACTACGCCCAGGTTCCGGCGCCCGCGGCCGAGCCGACGCCGCGCGACGACAGTCCGTCGACGCCGCCGCCCGTGCCGGGCGCGCGTCACTGGAACGCCCGGATCCATCCCGAACTGGACCTGTCACTGAGCCTGAAGCCCGATGCCAAGCAGGCGCAGGCGCTGCGCAAGCTCGGCTACACCGACGTGCTGTCCGCGCCGGAGCACGGAGTCCTCCGCGGCCAGAGCGCGGCGCTGAGTCTGGCCGACGCGCCGCGCCTCAATGCAGTGCTGCTGAAGGACCATGTGGCGCAGCACGCCGCGTTCGAGTTCAGCCACTGGCCCGCCTCGGAATATCCCGCCTCGCTCATGGGTGCCATCGCCCTGCTGCGGCAGACCTTCTACGACGTGCACTGGCACGGCGAGCGTCTGGCCTGGCAGGCCCGCCACCGCGAGGCCGAACGCGCCGAAGCCAATCAGGCGCTGGCAGCACTCGCACCGGTGGTCGCGGCCAGGCAGCCGCTGTTCTTCGCCACCAGCGATGAGCTGGACTATGCCCGCGCCCTCGCCCTGGGCCAGGAATTCGGGCTCAAGCTGGTGCTGGTCGGCAATGGCCACGAATACCGCGAGGCGGCGCGTCTGAAGGCGGCCGGTGTGCCGGTGGTGGTGCCCTTGGTCCTGCCGGAGGCGCCGGCGGTGGAGGATCCCGACCGCGCCCTGGATGTCGCGCTGTCCGACCTCGAGCACTGGGAGTGGGCGCCCTACAACGCGCGCGTGCTGGCCGATGCCGGTGTGCCTTTCGCCCTGACCGCGGCCGGGCTGAAGAAGCCGGACGAGAAGTTCTGGCCGGCCCTGCGCAAGGTCGTGGCCGCGGGTCTGGATGAGTCCTCCGCCCTGGCGGCGCTGACCGTGCAGCCGGCCAGCCTGCTGGGCCTGGGCGACAAGCTCGGCACCCTGGAGCCGGGCAAGCTCGCCCACTTCAGCGTGGCCGACGCCGATCTGTTCCGCAGCGACAAGGCGCGCCTCTACGCCACCTGGATCGACGGGCGGCGCTACGAAGTCAGCGATCCCGCCGCGGGCGAACCGCGCGGCAACTGGACGCTGGCTTGGCGCGGTGTGAGCGGTCCGGCCGAACTGCTGCTGTCGGGCGAGGGCGGTGAGCTCAGCGCCAAGGTCGGCCAGCGCAGTCTCCCCGCGGTGCTCGACGGCCGCCGCCTGACCCTCTACATGCCGGGCGAGCTGCTGGGCGTGAAGCGCGACACGGTGGCCGTGGTCGCCACCATCGAGGGCAAGACGCTCAGCGGTCGCGGCAGCCTGGACGATGCGCGCGAATTCGGCCTCAGCGGCACACAGGCCAGCGCCACGCCGCGCGCGCCGGAGCCGGCCAAGGCCAGGCCGGCGCTGCCGGCCACTGCCGCGCGTTTCCCCGCCGGCGAATTCGGCCGCACCGCGCTGCCAGCGCAGCA
>DAOOVM010000016.1:0-7464 GCA_035370085.1 Rhodanobacteraceae bacterium
GCATTCGGATTGTTGGTCTTGGAGTACACCCAGACATAGCCGCCGGCGTATTCCGATCCGGTGTAGGACTCGGCGTCCTGGCGGTCGTAGCCGAAGTGAAACTCATGGCTGTTCCAGACGTAGGACAGGTCGAGCCGGCCTCCCTTGGTCTTGTCGTACTGGCCGTCGACGTAGTGGGTGGCTGCCGTCTGGCACCCGGTGTAGTTGAAGCCAGGGTAACGCGCCGCCGTGGAGGCGGAGATGCGCGGGCAGTCGGCCCGATAGCCCCATGGATCGTTGACGTGGTCGATCTTCTGCTGGCCGTACATCGCCGACAGGGTCAACTCATCGGTGAGGTAGCCGGTGTACTTGCCGATGTACAGCTTGGCGTTGTCCTCGGTGTCGCTGCCGGAGTTCTTGTCCGCACCGTGCGTGTCGTCGGCATAGCTGTAGGTGTAGCCGTCCTCGTGGTAGCGCGTCACGTCGGACACGCCGGTGAATTCGAGCACGTGGTTGTCGTTGATGTTCCAGTCGAGCTTGGCGTTCCAGCGCGGATACTTGTAGGAGTAGTCGATCCACCCGCCCTTGGTGGTCGGCGCGGCCAGAGTCGTGATGGCGACACCCTCGCCGTCGCGGCGCTGCTGTTCGGCGTTGACGTAGAGGTAGAGGTGGTCCTGCACGATCGGACCGGAGGCGTACACGCCGGTGGTCTCGGTCCAGTACTGGTTGTGGTTGCGCAGCTGATACAGCTTGCCGTCGGTGCGCTTGTTCGGATCGGGATTGTTGTCGCCGAAGAAGCCGGTTTGCGGGAAGTAGCTGTTGCGCGGATTGGCGCGCAGGGCCTCCGGGGCCCAGATGGTGTAGATGCCGCCCTTCCACTCCTTGGTGCCGCGCTTGGTCACGATGTTGATCACGCCGCCCGTGGCGCGGCCGAACTCGGCCCCGTAACCGCCGGTGAGGATCTGCTCCTGGTCGATCGCGTCGAACGGCAGGGTGCTGAAGCCGATCGAGGTCAGCGGGTTGGTGACCGGGTAACCGTTGATGTAGTACGCGTTCTCGGATGAGGCCGCGCCGCCGAAGCTGGGCACCGTGTTGCCATTGGCGTTGTAGCTGTCGTTGCGGACCACGCCCGGGGCGAGCAGGGCCACGCTGGCGATGTCGCGCGCCAGGGGCAGCTTCTGCAGCTGCTCGGCGGTGAACACCGAGCGGGTGTCCACCTGCGAGACGTCGATGGCCGGTGCGGCATTGGCCAGGACCTGGATCGTGCTCAGTTCCTCGCCCTTGCCGGCGAAGTCGACCTGGGTGCCGCCGGCGACGGTGACGGCGACCTCATCACGCACGCCCACTTCGGTGCCGTTGCGTTCCAGCACGACTTTGTAGCGACCCACCGGCAGGGAGGGGACGCGGTAGCGACCGCTGCTGTCCACCGGAAGAGTGCGGGTCAGTCCGGTTTCGAGGTTTTTCACCACGACCGTGGTGCCCTCTTAGCCGGGCGCCGAGCCGAAGATGGAGCCCGTCACGCTCTGGCCCTGCACCGCTGAGGCCAGGCACAAGCCGAGCGCGACGCTGAGTACGGATCGGGAAAGTCGGTGGTTGGCAATCTTCATTTGACCCTCGTTGTTTGACTAACGGCTGATCAGTTCCCGCAGCCCTGCCGCGTCCGCGTCGGCTCTGCATCCCTTTCCTGGCGACGAAGGCGCCCGAGCCGAACCCGACGAACGGGCGGCACCTGGCCGTCCGGGCGGGACGACCGCACCTCGATCCCCAGGCCGCAGGACGCCGTCGGAGGCGAATGGATCGCTCCGGTGCGTGCGCCGGTGTCGGCGGAAACTATTGGTGCCAGGGGTGCTGTGCTGCGCGACCGGATTTCCGGGCGGTAGCCCGGACCCCAAACCGGTGGCGCATCCCCTGACTCGTCGGCGTCCCTTGCCTGTCCCCAGAGTCGTGTTGCAGCAACATGACCTCAGGCAATCCTTACGGGACCGTAAGAAATCAAGCCGTCGAGGTCAAGCCCTGAGTCGGTGCCTTGCGTGGCGCGATCTGCTGCGCCGCAGCGGAACGGGGGCCGCAACGGCCACACGAGGCGGACGCATAGGGAAATATCTCCGAGGGCGCATGCTGCCGCGCAGCACGGCGGAACCGCGCTGCGTCGGCATGTCGCAGCGTCTAGGCCGCCGGCAGGAGCGAAACGTCCGCCACCTGCAGGAACAGCCGACGCAGTTGCGCCAGCAGGCCGACGCGGTTGCGGCGCAGCGCCGCGTCTTCGGCCATCACCATGACCGCCTCGAAGAACGCATCGACCGGTGCGCGCAGGTGGGCCAGGCGGCGCAGCAGTTCGACGTAGCGGTGTTCGGCAATCAGCGGCAGGGCGTCGTCCAGGGCCGACTGCAGCGCGCCGTGCAGAGCGCGCTCGGCCTCGTGCTGCAGCAGGCCGGTGTCGGCGTGGTCCGGCAGCGCGTCGGGATACTGCCGGAGGAGGTTGCCGATGCGCTTGTTGGCCGCGGCCAGGGCCGCCGCATCGGGCAGGCGCGCGAACTCCACCACCGCGCGCAGGCGGCGGTCGAAGTCCAGCAGCGACGGCGGCGCCAGCGCGCGGACCGCCTCGAAGGCCTCGGCGGCAATGCCCTGTTCGGTGTAGTAGCCACGCAGGCGGTCGAGGATGAACTCGACCAGATCATGCGCCAGCTCGGCGCGGCGCGCACCGGGATTGAGCGCCGCGATCTTGCCGTCCTTGCCCTTGGGCAGGCCGGCAGCGAGGGCCGAATCCGGCAGCAGGGCGAGCGCCTCGGCCAGCTGCGCCGGCAGGTCGATGTCCAGGCCGCCCTCGATCAGCGTGCGCGCCAGGCCCAGCGCCGCGCGGCGCAGGGCGAAGGGATCCTTGTTGCCACTGGGCTTCAGGCCGACGGCGAAGATGCCGGCCAGGGTGTCCAGGCGCTCGGCCACCGCCAGCACCTGGCCCACCTTGCTGCGGGCGATGGCATCGCCGGCGAAGCGCGGCGCATAGAACTCGTCCAGCGCCTGGGCGATGTCGGCGCTCTCGCCGTGGGCGGCGGCGTAGTAGCGGCCCATCACGCCCTGCAACTCGGGGAATTCGCCCACCATGCGGCTCATCAGGTCGCACTTGGCCAGGGCGGCGGCGCGCGTTGCCGCGCCGGCGTCGACGCCGACGCGATTGGCGATCACGCGGGCAAGTTCCGCCACGCGCACGCACTTGTCCCACACGCTGCCCAGAGACTGCTGATAGGTGACGCTCTTGAGGGCGTCCTGCCATTGCGCCAGCGGCTGCTTGCGGTCCTCGTCGAAGAAGAACTTGGCGTCGGCGAAACGCGGCCGGATCACACGCTCGTAGCCCTTGCGGATCTCCGCCGGGTCACTGCTTTCGATGTTGGCCACGCCGATGAAGTGTTCGGTGAGGCGGCCACCAGCATCGAACACGGGCACGAATTTCTGGTTGGTCTCCATGGTCATCACCAGGGCTTCCTGTGGCACGGCGAGGAAGTCGCGCTCGAAGGCGCAGGCGATGGCCACGGGCCATTCGGTCAGGTTGGCGATCTCGTCGAGCAGCCCTGCGGGCAGGCGCGGCTCGCCGCCGAGATCGGCGCCGACCCGGGCGACCTCACGGCGCACGCGCTCACGCCGCTCGGCGGGATCGGCCAGCACCTTGGCCGCGCGCAGGCTGTCGAGCCAGGAATCAGCATCGGCCACATGCACCGGCTGCGGATGGTGGAAGCGGTGCCCACGCGAGGCGCGGCCGCTGCGCACACCCAGTACCTCGCCGTCGATCACCTCGGCGCCGTGCAGCATCACCAGCCAGTGCACCGGGCGCACGAAGGTATAGTCGTGGTTGCCCCAGCGCATGGGTTTGGGGATCGGCAGCGCGGCCAGCGCCTCGCGCACGATCTCCGGCACCAGCGCCGCAGTGGCCTGGCCGGGCTTTTCGCTGCGCATGACGAAGCGCTCGCCCTTGGCGTCGACGAGGCGCTGCAGCTGTTCCACCGCCACGCCGTTCTTGGCGGCGAAACCGAGCAGGGCGGGGGTCGGCGTGCCGTCGGCCGCGAGGCCGATGTTGAGGTAGGGGCCGAGCACTTCGTGCTTCTGCGCGGGCTGCTGCACGGCCACGTCGGGAATGGCCACGGCCAGGCGCCGCGGCGTGCACCAGGTGCGGCTGTGCGCGTAGGCGCCGGTGACGCCGCGCCTGTGCAGGCCGTCCGCCACGCCGCGGGCAAAGGCCGCGGCGAGGTCGTCCAGGGCCTTGGGCGGCAGCTCTTCCGTGCCCAGTTCGATCAGCAGCGTCTTCGCGTTCATCACGCCGCGTCCTTCTTGGTCTTGAGGCCGGGGAATCCGAGCTTCTCGCGCTGGGCGAAATACGCCTCGGCGACGGCCCGGGCCAGGGTGCGCACGCGCAGGATGTAGCGCTGGCGTTCGGTCACGCTGATGGCGCGGCGCGCGTCGAGCAGGTTGAAGCTGTGGCTGGCCTTGCACACCTGCTCGTAGGCCGGCAGCGGCAACCCCAGCGCCACGAGTTTCTGCGCTTCGGCCTCGCAGGCGTCGAAGCGGTGGAACAGCTCGCCCACATCGGCGTGCTCGAAGTTGTAGGTGCTCTGCTCGACCTCGTTCTGGTGGTACACGTCGCCATAGCTCACATCGCCGTGCGGCGCGCGCGTCCACAGCAGGTCGTAGACGTTGTCCACGTTCTGCAGGTACATCGCCAGACGCTCCAGGCCGTAGGTGATCTCGCCCGTGACCGGCCAGCACTCCAGGCCGCCGGCCTGCTGGAAGTAGGTGAACTGCGTGACCTCCATGCCGTTCAGCCACACCTCCCAGCCGAGGCCCCAGGCGCCGAGCGTGGGCGACTCCCAGTTGTCTTCGACGAAGCGCAGGTCGTGCACCAGCGGATCGATGCCGAGGGCCTTCAGCGAACCGATGTACAGATCCAGGATGTTGTCCGGGTTGGGCTTCAGCACCACCTGGTACTGGTAGTAGTGCTGCAGGCGGTTGGGGTTCTCGCCGTAGCGGCCATCGGTGGGCCGACGCGAGGGCTGCACGTAGGCCGCGGCCCAGGGCTCCGGCCCAAGTGCGCGCAGGAACGTCGCGGGATGGAAGGTGCCGGCGCCCACTTCGGTATCGAAGGGCTGCAGCAGCACGCAACCCTGCTCCGCCCAGTAGCGGTTCAGGGTCTGGATCAGGTCCTGGAAGCTGGGGCCTTTCACGGCGGAATCCTCGGGCAGTCGCGCCGCTCGGCGCGCAGTGGCGGCGAGGCGTCCGCACGACGGCCGCCCCGGTGCCGGCCTCGGGCGGGGACGGCCCGGCCGGCACTGTGGAAAAGCGGGCTAGTATAGCGAGGCCCCGGTTCCGCCACAGGATCTTGTCCATGGTCACCCCGCCCCGCCCGACGCTGGTCAAGCGCGATGTGCCCGTGCCCCAGCTGGGACTGCACCGGCGCCTGGACCTGGACGAGACCCTGGCGGTCCTCGTGCACGAGGGCCTGCTGGCGCGCGAGGACGCGCTGCGCGTGCGCGCCGACGCGCGCAACGGCAAGGATAAGCTCGCCCTGCATCCGCTGGTGCTGGTGTCCAACCTCAAGCCCGCCGACCTGCGCCAGCCCGGGCGGCCGCTGAGCCTGGAAGCCCTGACGCAGTGGCTGGCCGACAAGGTGCAGCTGCCCTACCTGAAGATCGATCCGATGAAGATCGACGTGGCCGCGGTCACGGCGGTGATCTCGCAGCAGTACGCGCAGCGCTACCGCATCCTGCCGGTCGCGGTCACGCCGACCGACGTGACCATCGCCACGGCCGAACCCTACGACCTGCGCTGGGTCGGCGACCTGGCGCACATCCTGCGCCGCGAGGTGCGTCGCGTGGTCTCCAGCCCGCTCGACGTGAACCGCTACCTGGCCGAGTTCTATGGCGTGCAGCGTTCGATCCAGAAGGCGCGCGACGCCAAGATCGAGGGCGGCTACGACGCCAGCGCGATGTTCAATTTCGAGCAGCTGGTGGAACTCGGGCAGTCCGGCGACATCGGCGCCGACGACCGTCACGTCGTGCACATCGTCGACTGGCTGCTGCAGTACGCGCTGGACCAGCGCGCCTCGGACATCCACCTCGAACCACGTCGCGACAACGGCAACATCCGCTTCCGCATCGACGGGGTGATGCACAAGGTGTTCGAGATGCCGCCGCCGGTCATGACCGCGGTGACCGCGCGCATCAAGATCCTGGGGCGCATGGACCTGGCCGAGAAGCGCCGGCCACAGGACGGCCGCATCAAGACCCGCTCGCCCGGTGGACGGGAAGTGGAGCTGCGCCTCTCCACCATGCCCACGGCCTTCGGCGAGAAGGTGGTCATGCGCATCTTCGACCCGGACGTCGTGGTCAAGGAATTCGCGCAGCTCGGCTTCTCGGCCGAGGAAGAGGCAACCTGGCGCAGCATGGTGGAGCGCCCGCACGGCATCGTCCTGGTCACCGGCCCGACCGGCTCGGGCAAGACCACCACGCTGTACTCCACGCTCAAGCACCTGGCCACGCCCGACCTCAACGTGTGCACGGTGGAAGATCCGATCGAGATGGTCTCGCCGGAGTTCAACCAGATGCAGGTGCAACCGGCAATCGACCTCGATTTCGCCGCGGGCGTGCGTACCCTGCTGCGGCAGGATCCGGACATCATCATGGTGGGTGAGATCCGCGATCTGGAAACCGCCTCGATGGCAGTGCAGGCCTCGCTCACTGGCCATCTCGTCCTGTCCACCCTGCATACCAACGATGCGCCCAGCGCGGTCTCGCGCCTGCTCGACCTGGGCGTGCCGCACTACCTGATCCAGTCCACGCTCACCGGCGTGGTGGCGCAGCGCCTGGTGCGCACCCTGTGCCCGCACTGCAAGGCGCCGGCGGCGGTGGATGAACCCGCCTGGCGCGCGCTGACGCACGGCTGGAACGTGGAGCTGCCCACCCAGGCCATGGGACCTCAGGGCTGCCTGGAGTGCCGCAACACCGGTTTCCTCGGCCGCACCGGCATCTACGAGATGATGCGCCTGACGCCACGGTTGCGCGGGCTGATCGAGGCCGACACCAACGTCGTGCGCTACGCCGAGGCGGCACTGGCGGAGGGCCTGCGTCCGCTGCGCCTGTCGGCCGCCGCGCAGGTCGCGCGCGGCATCACCACCATCGCCGAAGTGATGACGGTATTGCCGCCGCTGGAGTAGGCGCCACACCGCGTCGCGCAGGCGGCGCGGCGCCCGCTGGCGCCTCGACGGGGCCGGTGGCAGGCACCATGGGGTGTGGCTGCGGTCGGCCGCCGCAAGCCGGCACGGTGTCCACACCCGGATGGCGCACCGCGCGCAGCCCTGACCGCCAGGGGTAGTGGAACGCCAGGTCGCGGCGCCACCCTGGCCTCGCCGGCAACTGCTCCTGCGTCGCCGGCATTCGGGCCATCCATGGCCTCGCCGGCAACTGCTCCTGCGTCGCCGGCATTCGGGCCATCCATGGCCTC
>DAOOVM010000016.1:7564-23661 GCA_035370085.1 Rhodanobacteraceae bacterium
CATGGCCTCGCCGGCAACTGCTCCTGCGTTGCCGGCATTCGGGCCATCCATGGCCTCGCCGGCAACTGCTCCTGCGTTGCCGGCATTCGGGCCATCCATGGCCCGAAAAAAAGAACGCCAGCCGGGGAGGCTGGCGTTCTCGCGGCGATACGGAGCGACTTACTTGCGCGCCTTGGTGGCCTTGCGCAACGTGGCCTGCAGGTCCGGCAGCTTGACCGTGGACAGGTAATTGCTGATGGCCTCGTTGGTCACGTCGTACAGCGGACGCCCCATCACGGCCGCGGCGGCCTTGAGGCTGTCGCGCACGCGCTTGGAGACGCGCAGGCTGGCGTCGCGAGTATCTTCGATGTCGGCGCTGGAACGCTTCATGGGAACATCCCTCTAATACATTTGTTATAGGCTTTTACTAGCGGGACTAGTATACGGACGACCGCGTGGACGGCGGCGCAAATTGGCCGTGATACTTGTAACGAATTGTCACGCCCGTCGTGTCAGACGGCGCCCGCGTCGGCCGGTTGGCGCCGCGCCAGCATGCGCGCCGCGATCACGCCCAGCTCGTACAGCAGGCACATCGGCACGGCCAGTAGAGTCTGCGAGAGCACGTCGGGCGGGGTGAGGACCGCGGCGACGACAAAGGCGCCGACGATCACGTAACCCCGGCTGCGCGTGAGCTGTTCGGGCGTGACCCAACCCATGGCAACGAGGATCACCACCGCGACCGGCACCTCGAAGCAGCAACCGAAGGCGAGGAACATCACCAGCACGAAGTCCAGGTAGTGGCCGATGTCGGTCATCATGGCCACGCCCTCGGGAGTGATGCCGGCGAGGAAACCGAACACCAGGGGCAGGACCAGGAAATAGGCGAAGGCGCAGCCAAGGTAGAACAGCAGCACGCTGGACACGAGCAGGGGCCGCGCCAGGCGCCGCTCGTGGCGGTAGAGCCCCGGTGCGACGAAAGCCCACGCCTGGTACAGCACGACCGGCATGGCGAGGAACAGGGCGGCGAAGAATGCCAGCTTCAGCGGCGTGAAGAAGGGCGAGGCGACCTCGATGGCCACCATCTGTCCGCCCTTGGGCAGGTGCGCAAGCAGCGGGCGCGCCAGCAGGGCGTAGAGCCTGTTGGCGAAGGGCAACAGGGCCAGCAGCATGAGCAGGACCGCGGCGATAGCCTTGAGCAGGCGCTCGCGCAGTTCGATCAGGTGGGAGAAGAAGCTCTGCTCCTCGCCGCCCTCGGTCGGGCCGGGTTCAGGTGGAACCGTGCTCATGCGTCTGCGTCGTCGTACCGGCGGCCTCCCGCCCGAGCTCCGCGGCCGCGGTCTTGGCCGCATCGACCGCCCCCGCCAGGTCACCGCGCACGTCGCCAGCGCTGGCCGCCTGGCGCAGGTTGCGCTTGATCTCCTCGGCGGCGATCTCGCGCTCCACCTCGGCCTTCACACTGGCCCAGCTGTTGCGCGCGCGGCGCAGCACGGCACCGGCCGTGCGCGCGGCGCCCGGCAGGCGTTCCGGTCCCAGCACGACCAGCGCCACCACGCCGATCAGCACGAGTTCGCTGAATCCGACGTCAAACACGCCGCAGCGGCCTCAGGGCGCGGGATCGCGCTTGCTGGTTTCGTTCGCTGGCGCGGCCGCGGCGCCGGGAGGCGGCGGATCGGCCTTGAGTTGCGGCTGCGCTTCCTCCTCGCTGCCGGCCAGTCCCTTCTTGAAGTCGCGCAGGGCACCGCCAAGGTCGCCGCCGATGTTGCGCAGCCGCTTGGTGCCGAAGATCAGCACCACGATCAGCAGCACGATGAGCCAATGGCCCAGACTCAAACCGCCCATGATTCCTACCTCGCGTGGGGTGCGCTGCGCCGTCGCCTGCCGGAGGGGAGGCGACATGACGCGGACGCGGTCAGCGCGAAGTGTACTCCTCCAGGCGGTCGCGGAAGTCGACGACCTCGGTCGGTACGCCGCTGACGCCGCCTTCGAAGATGCGGCGCGGCGTCACACCCTTGCCGTAGACCTCCTGGTTGGCGTCGTTGTCGATCGAGATCACCGACCCATCCAGCGCCACACCGGCGAAGAGGCCGCGCGCACGCGAGTAGGAGTAGATCTCGGCCTTGAGCTGGGCATCGGTCGACGCCTGGGCATCGCGCCCGACCGGCCCCGCGGCCACCGCGGCGTCGGCGCCGAGGGTGAACTTGCCGTGCACGATGGACTCGACGCCGCGCTGGCTCCGGAACACCAGCACCACGTCGGTGGACTGCACCCCGGCCTGGAAACCGACACTGCCGCCGCCCATGCTGACGAAGCTCGGGTTGGACCAAGTGCCGTCGGCACTCTTCACCGCAATCAGGCCCTGGCCGTGGCGACCACCGATGACGAAGCCGGCCTTGAGCACGTCGGGAATCACCGCGACGGCATAGGCTTCCTTGAGCAGGTTGCCGGGCAGCCGCCGGTCCGGCGCCTGCATGATTTCATCGAGAACGCGCAGCGCCTCGCGCGCACGCTTGGTTTCGCCCTCACCCGCCTGGGCGGTGCCCGCGGCGATCAGCAGACAGCAGGCCAGCATCAGGGAGGCCAGGTGGCGCATGACGAACTCCGCTCGGGGATGGAGCCGCAGGCTATGCCGCGGCGCGCGAACCGGGGCTTAATGCGCGCCGCGCAGGCGCCGGGCGGACAGTGCGAGGAGCAGCAGCACGAGGAGAGCCAGGGCCCACGAGCTGTTGGCGGGGACGTCGACCGCCACCGCACCACCCTGGGGCACGGCCAGGGCGAAGCCCTGCAGGACACTGCGCTGCAGTTCGCGTGGCCCCGTGATGTTTCCGGCCAGTCGCAGCGTGCCGCTGGCCAGGTCCACCTGGGCGAGATCGCTCCAGGTCGGCAGGGGATCGCCGTCGCGCTGCGGCGGAATGTAGTTCACCACCGCCCAGAGCGCGCCCTGGGCGTCAAACGCAAGACCGATGCTGGCGGCATAGGGAAGGCTGGCCTTGAACCCGCTGCCGACCAGGCTGGCGCGGCCACTGGCGGGATCGATGCGGTACAGGCCCTCCTGGCCGCGCGCGCCGGCGCCGTACAGCTCGCTACCGCGGGCCGCCAGGCCCGTGATCTGCACGCCGAGATCGCCGACCGGGGACGTCGCGCCGGTGGCGAGGTCCAGGCGCCACAGCTTCTTCAGGGCGGCCGACGCCATCCAAGCCCTGCCGTCGGCGGCAATGGCCAGCGACGTGTCGAGGTTGGTGGTGGGCGATGCGAGGCCGGACACCGCCAGCGGACCGACGTAGCTCCCCAGGGCGTTCTGCGGGTTGATGCGGAACAGCGCCTTCAGATTGTCGGTGATGCCGAACAGGGTTCCGTCGGGCGCATAGGCCAGGCCTTCGATGCCGACGGGCTGGTTGGCATAGGTGCCGGTGCTGCCGAGGAAGCTGCTCTGCCGCGACGTCAGGTCCAGTCGGTACACGGCATCAAAGGTGGACACCACGGGCGCAGGCTCCGCCTGGCACGCCACGGTGCCGAGCAGAGTGAGCAAGGCTGCTGCTGCGATGGGCAGGCGCAGGCGCATGGTTCACCGTATTTTCTTATGGTTATTTGCTGTAATCGTCAGCCCCGCCGGGTACGGCAGGGCAGGCCGAGTTTAACAGCTTCTTAAAGCGCGACAAGCCACCGCAGCGCAGCACTACCCGCCCCGCGGGACGGCACTGCGCAAGGAAACAAGCCATTGATTGCAAAGATTCTTAGTCCCCGTTACGTGGCCGCCGAGGCGAACCCGGACGGCGTGGCGCCACGCGCCGCCGTGGTGCTGGTCAACCTCGGCACCCCCGACGCCCCCACCCCGGCCGCGGTGCGGCGCTATCTGGAGCAGTTCCTCTGGGATCCGCGTGTGATCGAGCAGCCGCGCTGGCTGTGGTGGCTGATTCTGCGTGTGATCCTGCTCATCCGCCCGCGTCGCTCGGCGCGCGCCTATGCGGAAATCTGGACCGAGTCCGGCTCGCCCCTCCTGGTCCTGACCCGCGCCCTGGCCGATGCCCTGCGCGCACGCTGGGGCACCGGGGCACCGGAAGTGCACGTGGCGATGCGCTACGGCCGGCCGGCCGTGGCCGAGGTGATGGCTGAGCTGACGCGCCGGGGCGTGCGCCGCCTGGTGGTCGTGCCGCTGTACCCGCAATACTCGGCGACCTCCACCGGGGCGGTGCTCGATGCGGTCGCCGACGGCATCAAGCGCCTGCGCTGGCCGCCGCAGCTGCGCCTGGTGGACGACTACCATGCCGACCCGGCCTACATCGAAGCTCTGGCCGGCAGCGTCGAGGCGCATTGGCGCGTGCACGGCCGCGCCGAGCGCCTGCTGCTGTCCTTCCACGGCATCCCGCAGCGCTACGTGGCTGCAGGCGATCCCTACGCGGCACAGTGCCTGACCACGGCGCGGCGCCTGCGCGAGCGCCTCGGCCTGGGCGAGGACGCCGTGCTCACGACCTTCCAGTCGCGCGTCGGGCGCGAGCCCTGGCTGCAGCCCTACACAGACCGCACGCTGGAAGCGCTGCCCGGCCAGGGCGTGCGCTCCGTACAGGTCCTCTGCCCCGGCTTTGCCGTGGACTGCCTGGAAACCCTGGAGGAAATCGCCATGGGCGGGCGGGAAACCTTTCTCCACGCCGGCGGCGAGCGCTACGAGTACATCGCCGCCCTGAACGCCGAGCCGGCCCAGGTCGAGCTGATCACGCGGCTGGTGGCACAAACGGCCCAGGGGTGGGCGGAATTCGCCCTCGACGGGGCCGCGTCCGCCCATGCACCCTGCAGCGATGAGCCCCGCCCCTACCCATCCCGCTGATGTCCCCACGTGAACTGAGTCTGCGCCTGCCGCATCTGGAACTGGCGGCCCTGGCCTGGGGCGACCCGGCCCTGCCGCCGCTCCTGGCCGTGCACGGCTGGCTGGACAATGCCGCTTCCTTCACCGCGCTGGCACCGCAACTGGCGCAGCACTTCCACGTCGTCGCACTGGACTGGCCCGGCCACGGGCGCTCGCAGCACCGTCCGCCGGGAAGCTGGTACCACTACGTGGACTACGGCGACGAGCTGTTCGGCGCCGCGGCCGCGCTGGGCTGGGAGCGCTTCACCCTGCTCGGCCACTCGCTCGGCGGGGCCGTGGCCAGCGTGTTTGCGGCGGTCCATCCCCAACGCGTGGAGCGCCTGCTGCTGATCGAGGCGCTGGGCCCCCTGTCGGGTGCACCGGAGAAGGCGCTGGACCACCTGCGCAGCGCCTACACCCAGCGCGAGGCGTTCCGCGAAAAGAGCCTGCGCGTGTTCGCCAGCCTGGATGAGGCCATCGACGCGCGCCTGACGGCCAATGACTACCTCAGCCGCGCTGCCGCGCGGCAGCTGGTGGAGCGCGGCTTGCGCCGCGTGCCGGACGGCTGGTCCTGGTCGTCGGACCCGCGCCTCACCCTGGCCAGCCCGCTGCGTTTCACCGAAGTGCAGGTGCACGCCGCGCTGCGCGGCATCGTGGCACCGAGCCTGCTGCTGCTGGCCGATCCCGCCACGTCCTACCTGCCGCGCGAGGTCATGGACGCCCGAGCCGCCTGCGTGGCCGACCTGCGCGTGCAGCGCCTGCCCGGACACCACCACCTGCACCTGGACGACGCCGCGCGCGTAGCGGCAGCGATCGAGGGGTTCCTGCAGGGCCGGACCTGAGTCCGGCGGAGATTGCCCGCCGCCTCACTCGCCGATCAGGCGCGCCAGTTCGGCTTTGAGCGCGTGGCCCTTGTCGCGCAGCCAGTCGCGTTGCTCGCGCCACTCCGGATACAGCGTGCCCACCAGGGCCCAGAAACGCGGCGAGTGGTTGCGGATGCGCAGGTGACACAGCTCGTGGACCACCACGTACTTCAGCGCCGCGGGCGGCGCCAGCGCCAGGGCGAGATCCAGGGTCACGCAGTCGCGCGTGTCCAGGCTGCCCCACAGGCTCTTCAGCGGCTTCACCCGCACCTGCGTGGGCGCGGCGCCGAGCTCGGCCGTGTGGCGCGCCAGCAGCCGCGAGACATCGCGGCGGATCTGCGCATCGAGAAAGGAGCGCAGCAGGGCGCGCGCGGCGGGCAGGGCGCGCTGGGCGTGGGAATGCGGCAGGGTGAGGACGAGGCGCTCGCCCTCCAGCTCGATGCGCGGGTAGGGGCCCTCGCGCCAGGACAGGCGTGTGGTCTCCCCGCGCAGCGGAATCACCGTGGCGGCGCCAGGCTTGAGCGGCGGCGGACCCGATCCGTCGAGCTGCAGCTGGTCGAGCTTGCGCTCCAGCCAATCGGCGTGCTTACGCAGAAAGGCGAACACCTGGGCCGGGTGGGTGCCTTCGGGATAGGACAGGCGCGCGCCGGACGAGGTGACCGTCAGGCGCAGGCGGCGCGCGCGCGGATGCGCCTGCTTGAGCACCTTGATCGTCTCGCCGGTGGTCGGCATCGACAGTTCGAGGTAGTGGCCGTTGTCCTGCGCCATGCCCGATCCTGCACCCGTGTGGATTGCGGTGACGGCGGAGCACCCGGCACCGCGGCGGCGTTCAGTTCGCCGTCGGCCGCGGCAGGCCGAACCACTCCTCCAACTTGGCCAGCAGGCGTTCGAACTCCAGCGTCATCAGGGCAAAGTGCGCATCGAGTTCGGCCGAGGCCGAGTCCTGCCCACCGTCGCCCAGTTCCTCCAGCACCTGGTCGAGCAAACGCACCTTGCGCAGGACGAGGTCTTCGCCCAGCACGAAACTGATGCGGTCGTCGAAGGTGAGGCCGAGCTGGAACACCTGCTTGCCCGACTTCAGATGCTCGCGCACCTCGTCGGTTTCAAGGTCCTGGCGGCGACAGCGCACCACGGCGCCGGCCTCGGCCGGATCACGCAGTTCGCACTCGTCGCCCAGGACCAGGCCGGGGGGTAGCTTGCCATGGACCACCCAGTCCGTCATGTGGCCGCGCGGGGACTCTTCCGGAGCCATGGGCGCTGCCGGGAAGCTGCCCACCGCCTCGCGGATCTGGCTCAGGCATTCCTCGGCCGCCTTGCGACTCGCCGTGTCGATCACCACCCAGCCGTTTTTCTTGTCGATATAGGCACTTAGGCGATAGGGCCGGGAGAATGCCCGGGGCAGCAGATCGGTCAGGACCTCGTCCTTCAGGCGCTTGCGCTCGCGCGCACCGACTCGGCGCCCCTCTTCTTCGCTGATCTTCTGCAATCGTGCCGCCAACGCCTCGTTGACTACCGCGCTGGGCAGCAGCTTGTCCTCGCCGCCCACGGCGACCAGGGCAAAGGGCCCCACCGCGTGCACCAGGGCCTCGCCTCCGCGGCCGTGGGGCGAGGCGAAGCCGCGCGTGGACAGCTCCAGCGGTCCACAGGGGCGGGCGCGCGCGCCGTCCAGATGCGCCTCCAGCGACTCCAGCGCGGGAGCGACCGTGGCGGGAAAGCGAAACAGGCTGAGATTGCGAAAGAACATCGGATCACCACAGGGCGGGGACAGTCCCGCCGGCAAGGAAGGAAGGTGCGGGGCGCGCGTCGCAACAGGCGCGACGGCGGCGACGGGGGCGGTCAGCCTGCGTCGGCGTCGGTGTCCGCGGTACCGCTGCCGAGCAGCCAGTCGGTCTGGCTGGGCCGGACGCCAGCGCGGCTGCCCAGAGCGGCGAAATCGAACAGGCGGCGGTCGGCCAGCTGCGAGGGCGCGATATCGGTCAAGCCGCGGAACACGTTCTCGATGCGCCCTGGGTGCTTCTTCTCCCACTCCGCCAGCATGGCCTTGATCGCCTTGCGCTGCAGCGTCTCCTGCGAACCGCACAGATTGCACGGCATGATGGGAAAGCCCTTGAGCGCGGCGTATTCGGCGATGTCTTCCTCGCGGCAATAGGCCAGCGGACGGATCACCACGTTGCGTCCGTCGTCGGACAGCAGCTTGGGCGGCATCGCCTTCATCTTGGCGTGGTGGAAGAGATTGAGGAACAGGGTCTCGACGATATCGTCGCGATGGTGACCGAGCGCGATCTTGCTGAACCCCTCGGCGTGCGCATAGGTGTAGAGGGAGCCGCGGCGCAGGCGCGAGCACAGCCCGCACATGGTCTTGCCCTCGGGCACCACGCGCTTGACCACGCTGTAGGTGTCCTGCTCGAGGATCTCGAAGGGCATGCCCACCGAGCGCAGATAGTTGGGCAGCACCGCGGGGTCATAGCCCGGCTGCTTCTGATCCAGGTGCACCGCGAACAGCTCGAAGCGCACCGGCGCCTTCGCCTGCAGCTGGCGCAGCAAGTCCAGCAGGGTGTAGGAGTCCTTGCCGCCGGACAGGCACACCATCACGCGGTCGCCATCCTCGATGAGGTTGTAGTCGGCGATGGCCTGGCCCACCTGGCGGCGCAGGCGTTTGGCCAGCTTGTTGGCGTCGATGGCCTGCTTGCGCGGCAGCGGGGCGCGCACGGCGGAATCGGAAACAGCGTTCATGTGTGGGACGAGCGGCATCGGCTTGGCCGCCTAGTCTAGCAGCGCCGGCGCATGCGCCTGGGGCAGGCCACGCCACGCATGCCAGGCGCTACACTGCGGCAGTCCCCGCCAGCCTGCGCCCGTCGCGCCGATGAACGACCCTGCCGAGATCGCCCGCCAGCTCGTCGAGCTGCGCATGGAACACCGCGACCTGGACGGCGCCATCGCCCGCCTCGCCGACGTGCCCGGCAGCGACGAGCTGCAGCTCAAGCGTCTGAAGAAGCGCAAGCTGCGCCTGAAGGACATGATCGCCCAGCTCGAGAGCCAGCTGATTCCGGACGAGCCGGCCTGAGCCGGGCGAACGTCGCGCTCACGCCGCGCGCGGCGCCGGCGCCGGCTCGCCGCGGGCAAGCTTTTCCGGCGTCAGCTTGAGGATGCCATGGCGGATCTCGCGGCTGAGGATCAGCTTGGCGTCCTTGGCCACATCCTCCAGGCCAGCGTCGAAATCGAGCTTGCCCGCCTCATCGGTCCACACCACGCGGCGCTCGCGCAGCTTCTGGATGAAGCCGCGGAACAGACTCTTGTCGAAGAACTCGGGCGCGTTCATCTCGTGCAGCAGGGACAGGCGCTGCGCGGTGAGCGTGCACAGGTTTTCCAGCTCGGCCGCCGTGACCGTGCGCGGGCCGTTCTTCACCAGCACGGCGACGGCGATGTAGTAGCGCTCGAAGGCCTGCAACAGACTGTGTGCGACCGTGCGCAGCTGGAATGCCGCGTCGCCCTGCCCGGGACCACGGTTCAGCACGCGACCTTCCGCGTCGGGCTCGAACAGCCCGCGGCGGGTGCAGAAGTCGATGGTGGCCTGCACGCGCTCGACGAAGCCGTCCTCCTCCCAGGGCAGGAACAGCTCGGCCTGCACGAAGGGATAGACGATGCGCGCCAGGCGCAGTACCGAGGCGCGCGCCATGCGGCGGTTGTTCAAGAAGCAGCAGGCAACCCAGGCGAACGCGGCAAACAGGTGCAGCACGTTGTTGCGGAAGTAGGACAGCAGCACCGCGTTGTCGCCCTCGGCGGTGAGCACGTCGCCCAGCGGGTGCTTGATGCGGCGGATCCAGCCCATCCTCTCGCCGTAGGCAATGATCTCGGCCGGCCCCAGCTCGGTCAGCGTGACGCGATCGGAATAGGGCAGCTCGGTCAGCAACGCCTTGTACAGCTCGAGCTGGGCGACGAGGTCCACTTCGGCCATGGCGTGCTTGGGCGTGGCCAGCAGGGCCACAGCCAGCAGGTTGATGGGGTTGACGTCAGCGGCGCGGTTGACGTTGACCTGGATGCGTTCGGCCAGCTCATCCACCACCGCGCCCAGCCATTCCGGCTTGTCGTCCGGCGCCATGGCTGACTGGCGCCACTGCGGCGCATGCCGGTCGAGCACGTCGGACAGCAGGATCGGCTCGCCGAAGTTGGCGGTGACCTGGCCGTACTGCTCGCGCAGCACCTTGACGGCGCGCAGCAGCGACCACAGCGACTCCTTCTCCTTGGGCTGGCCGGACAGCTCGCCGATGTAGGTCTTGCCCTCCATCAGTTTCTCGTAGCCGATGTACACCGGCTGGAACACCACCGGCCGGCGCGGCGCGCGCAGAAAGGCGCGCACGGTCATCACCAGCATGCCGGCCTTGGGCGCGAGCAGGCGCCCGGTGCGCGAGCGGCCGCCGTCGATGAAGTACTCCAGCGGCACGCCGCGATCGATGAGCTGGGCCAGGTACTCGTTGAACACAACCGAGTACAGCGCGTTGCCCTTGAAGCTGCGGCGCAGGAAAAACGCACCACCGCGACGCAGGATGGGACCGACCACCGGCAGGTTGAGGTTGATGCCGGCGGCGATGTGCGGCGGCACAATGCCGTTGGTGTAGAGCAGCCAGGACAGCAGCAGGTAGTCGATGTGGCTGCGGTGACAGGGCACGTAGACCACTTCGTGGCCGGGCGCGATCGCGCGCAGCTTGTCGAAGTGGTGCATGCGCACACCGCCGTAGAGCTTGTTCCAGAAGCTGTGCAGCAGGAACGACAGCGAGCGCACCACCGGGTGCGAGTAGTCGGCGGCCACCTCCAGGGCCAGGTCCTGGGCGCGGCGCGCGGCAGCAGCGAAGGAGACGTTTTCCTTGCTGGCTGCGGCCGCGATGGCCTCCTGCACGGGCGCGGCGTTGAGCACGCTGTCCACCACCGTGCGGCGGTGCGACAGGTCCGGCCCGATCACCGCGGCGCGGATGCGGCGGAAGTGTGCGCGCAGTACGCGGGCGATCTTGCGCACCGTGCGTTCGTTGCGCTGGCCACGCTCGTCGTCGAGCACGCTGCGCAGCGACACCGGCGCGCTGAACTGCACGTGCGTGTCGCGGCCGTTGAGGAGCAGACCGAGCAGGCGTCGCGTGCGGCCCACCACGACCCAGTTCTCGGAGAACAGCACACTGAACCAGCCGCTCTGACGATTCGGGGCGCGCCCGACGAAGATCGACACGGGCACGAGCTGCACGTCCTGCTCGGGCGTCAGTTCCAGTTGTTGCACCAGCTGCGACAGCATTTCGGTCGGTGCGCGCCGGCGCGCCTTGCCGACCAGCCAACCGTCCTTGCGCGCCAGGGCAAAGTAGCTGCGCTTGCGCCGCAGGCCGCCCTGCGCGAAGGGCACCAGGGCCGAGGGCAGACCGGCCTCGCGGCAGGCCTGCTCCAGGATCAGGGCGTTGGACAGCCCGTGGTGCTCGATGACATAGCACACGGGCACGCCGGGCCTGAGCAGAGCTGCGACATCGGCCGGGTCGCGCTTGATGCGCACCCAGGATTCGAGCACGCGACCGAACAGGCGCAGGCGCCAGGGCACGCGGGCGCCGTCGGGCCCGCGGTCGTGGGAGAGGGCGTGGTCCATCGGCGGATTGTAATCGGGGATCGCGGCCAAACCCGCAGCTTTACGCGCGTTTAACGCGCCCAAAATGCGGACGCCGCCCGAAGGCGGCGTCTGCGGGTTAGCTTGGCGTTAACGCGTCGGCGTGGCGCCGGCGCGCACGCGCTCAGCCCTTGGGTGCCGCCGGCGCGGCCGCGGCCGGAGCAGCGCCGTCGCCCGCCTCGCCTTCCTTCTTCTTCAGCTGCTCCATCATGTCCTTGCCGTACCAGTGGCCGTCGACCTTGACCAGCTGGGTCTCGGCGCTGAGCGGCGTATTGAGCAGGGTGTAGCTGACCTTGACGTTGGCGGTGTTGCCGTCGTTGCTCAGCGTCTCGGCCTTCATCGAGTCCAGCATCTGGTCCATCGAGAAGCCGTAGACGTTGAGCACGTCCTTCACCCCGAGGAACACCACACCGGCCTTCTGCATGGCCTGCTCGTAGTTCAGCGCGCGCGCCTCGTCCAGGGTCTTCAGGTTGACCTTGCGCGCGGTGTTGCACACCACGCCGATGGCCTTCTGCGCCAGCGCGGGATCGGTCCACTTGACCGTCTGCACCCAGTTGCCGAAGGCGTCGATGGCCTGCGTGGCCTGCGTCTTCTGCGCATCGGTGAGGTCCTTGTTCTGCTGGATCGAGCTCTGCAGGAAGCCCTTGCCCATCGCCAC
This sequence comes from Rhodanobacteraceae bacterium, assembly GCA_035370085.1. Taxonomy (GTDB): domain Bacteria; phylum Pseudomonadota; class Gammaproteobacteria; order Xanthomonadales; family Rhodanobacteraceae; genus Tahibacter. The sequence continues at coordinate 19,537 of DAOOVM010000016.1, forward strand.
CATCATCGGCAATTGCTGCGCCATCTGCGCATCCAGCTCCTTCAGCTTGGGCTCGAGCTCGGCCCACATCTGCTTCTCGGCGTCGGGGCCGGTCAGCTTGCCCATCTGCTCGGTGAACTTGGCGCGATCCTCGTCGGTGATCGGCTCCTTGTTCATTTCCTTGGCCCAGTCCGCCTTGAGCTTGGCGTACTCGCCGGCCGGCAGCGCGTTCTGGATCAGGGCATCGATATTGCCGGCCTTGAGGTGCTTGACCGAGGCCATGATGGCGGCATCGGGCGTGGCCGGCGCTGGCGCGACGGCCGCAGGCTGCGGCGCGGCGGCATTCTGTTCCTTGTTGCAGCCGACGACGGCCATGGCGACGGCCGCGGCGAGGGCGATACGGGCGAGCTTGCTGGACATGGTGATCCCCAGGGGTGAGAGGTGGAGCGGAAGCGGGCAAATCGAGCCGCCACTTTAGCAGAGCCGCCGCGCCGCGCCGCGGCGGCCGCGGATGCAATAGGTGGAAGAACCATGCCGCGGAGCCGGAAAAAAAGAAGACCCGGAGGGCATGCCGTCCGGGTCAGGTCCGGCGTCCGCCGGAGGGGGGATGCATTGCGTCGTTGTCGCGCTCGTGTCGTCCTGCGGCGCGTTGGGGGGTGAGCGTCAGGGCGAATTGACGCCTGCAATGCTACTTAGCTATCAAACTTGATGCAATACCTCACAAAACACAAAGCAACACATTGAATTTCATTGATTCATTGGATCGCAGCAGCAATGCTGGCCTGGATCGCCTCGGCCGCGGCGCGCGGCTCGGCCGCCTGACGGATGGGACGCCCCACGACGATGTAGTCGGCCCCGCTGGCGAAGGCCTGGGCCACGTCCACCGTGCGTTTCTGGTCATCGCCGAGGCTCACCGGACGAATGCCCGGGCACACGGTCAGCAGACGATGGTCCACCTGGGCGCGCAGGGCGGGCAGCTCCTGACCGGAACACACCACGCCGTCGATGCCGCAGTCCAACGCGAAGCGCGCGCGCTGCGGCACCAGTTCGGCGATGGGCGTGATGATGGCCAGGTCGGCGAGGTCGGCCTGATCGAAGCTGGTGAGCACGGTGACGGCCAGCAGACGGATGCCACCCTTCACCGCCGCGGCAGCTTCCAGCATGGCGCGGCTGCTGCTGTGCAGGGTGCACAGGGACACCGGCCAGCGTGTCAGGCCCTTGACTGCCGCCGCCACGGTGGCCGGTACGTCCAGGAACTTGAGGTCCACGAACACCTGCTTGCCGCGGCGGTCCAGCTCGCCCAGCACGGTGAAGTAGTCGCCGCTGGTGAGCAGCTCCATGCCGATCTTGTAGAACCTCACGCTGTCGCCGAGGCGATCGATCCAGGCGCGCGCCTCGTCTGCCGTCGCCACGTCGAGGGCGAAGATGAGGCGGTCATGCGGTGCGATGGGCTTGGGCGCGTAGCCGCTCACGGCGCGGGCACCCGCAGGGCGTCGAGCTTGGCCTGTCGACGCTGTCCGGCCGGCTCGCTCCAGGCGTTGTTGAACAGGGCCGGCTCCCACGAGCCGTAGGTCGGATTGGGCAGTACGAACCAGCGCTGGCCGACCCAGTCGAGGTAGGGCTGCACAGCGGTCGCGCGCCCATCCACCGTATTGGCCAGCACATCGAGGAAATCGCCGAGCTGGTCGCCGAACTGCATCAGCACGCGGTACTGGCGCGCGATCTTCTGCCGGCGGCAGCCCTTCTCCGAGCCGTTCTGCTCGCAGCCCGGCACCACAGTGCCAAGGCCGAGGAAACGGCCGTCATCGGCCACCGGAAAGCCCTGCGCGCGCAGGTTCTGCAGGGTGACGTCGTTCAGGTCCTGCGCGCGGTTGGACAGGTAGAACACCGCCACGCCGTGCCGGTCGGCGAAGCGCGTGAACTCCAGCGCGCCGGGCAGCGGTCGCGCCTTCGCCTGGCGGCACCACTGCGCCCAGGTGGCTTCGTTGAATTCCTTGCCCTCGCGCACCAGCGCGGCCTGATAAGGCGAGTTGTCCAGCACGGTTTCGTCGATGTCGAGGATGACCGCCGGCTTCAGGCCCTTCAGCGGCGCGACGCGATCCTCCTTCGACAGCGCGTCCCAGCGCGGGTCGCGCAGGGCCGCCTGCAGGGTTTCCCGCGCATGGCGGTAGACCTCGCGGTAGATCAGGTCGTGTTCGATCGCGGTCTGCGTCCAGGCCACGGCGTTGAGGTTGTCGTTCGGCGCGGGTCCCACCGGCGCGGCGGCCGCTGCGGGCGCGGACGGGGTGGCGACCGGCGCTGGCCCGTGCCGCGCGGTGGACGTGGCGCAGCCGGCCAGAGCCAGCAGCAGGACGGCGGCGAGGACGGGACGCGACATGGTTCGACTCCGCGGGAGAACGCTGGGCCGCGAAGTGTATGCGAAGCCGGCGACGGTCTTGCGAAGGCCGTTGCGGCCCGTGCGGGCGCGCTAATCCGCCAGCAGACTGGCCAGACGCGCGAGGTGCGAGGACGCCAAGTCCTTCTTCGCCTCGGCGTCCTGCGCCGCGTCGCGGCCGTCCCAGTGCAGGTCCTCGGCCGGCAATTCGGCGAGGAAGCGGCTGGGCGCGTTGACCTGCACCTCGCCGAAGCGGCGCGAGCGCGCCGCGTAGGACAGGCACAGGCGCTCCTTGGCGCGGGTGATGCCCACGTACATGAGGCGTCGCTCCTCCTCCAGGCGCCCCTCCTCGATGCTGCCCTCGTGCGGCAACTGGCCGTCCTCCAGGCCCACGACGTAGACGAAGCGGAACTCCAGGCCCTTGGCCGCATGCAGGGTCATCAGGCGCACGGCATTGCCGGGATCGCCGCGGTCTGCGTGGGTGAGCAGGGCCAACTGCGCGGCGAGATCGCCCACGCTGCCACCGTCCTTGCCCATGGCGCGGAACCAGTCGGCCAGCTCCTTGAGGTTTTCCAGGCGACGGTTGCGCGCGCTCTGGTCCTTCACCTCGGCGGCCAGGTGCTCGGCGTAGCGCGTGCGGCGGATCACCTCGTCCACCAGCTCGGCCGCGGACAGGCGCCGCGCGCTGCCCGCCAGCTCGCGCAGCAGGTCGACGAAGCCGGCCAGGGCCGAGGCCGAGCGCGGCGCCAACTGCTTCAGCACGCCGTCGCTGCCGGCGGCCTGCAGCAGCGTGGCGTGGCGCGACTGCGCCAGTTCGCCGAGCTTCTCCAGCGTGGTCGCGCCGATGTCGCGGCGCGGCACGTTGGCCACGCGCAGGAAGGCCGCGTCGTCGTCCGGATTGACCAGCAGGCGCAGGTAGGCCAGCACGTCCTTCACCTCGCCGCGCTCCAGGAAGGAGGTGCCGCCGGACAGGTGGTAGGGCACGCGCGCCAGCTGCAGCGCCTTTTCCAGCGGCCGCGACTGGTGGTTGCCGCGGTACAGGATGGCGAAATCCTGCCAGCGCGCCTGGGCGCGCTCGGCGATGTGCGACAGATCGGCCGCCACGCGCTCGGCCTCGTGCTCGCCGTCCTTGCACTCCAGCACGCGGATCGGCGGCCCGTCGGCGTGCTCGCTCCACAGCTGCTTGAGGTGCTTGTGCGGATTGTTGGCGATCACGCGGTTGGCGGCGCGCAGGATGCGCGCGGCGCAGCGGTAGTTCTGCTCCAGCTTCACCACCTTGAGCGTCGGATAGTCGCGCGCCAGCTCGTCGAGGTTCTCCGGATTGGCGCCGCGCCAGGCGTAGATGGACTGGTCGTCGTCGCCCACCGCGGTGAAAGCGCCACGCGGCCCGGCCAGGGCCTTGAGCAGGCGGTACTGCGCCGTGTTGGTGTCCTGGTATTCGTCCACCAGCAGGTAGCGCAGGCGCTCCTGCCAGGCCGTGCGCAGCGTCGCGTCGTCCTCCAGCAGGGCCAGCGGCAGGCGGATCAGGTCGTCGAAATCCACCGCGTTGAAGGCGCCCAGGCGTCGCTGGTAGTCGGCGTAGAGCTGGGCGGCTTCCACCTCGCGCGGACTGCGCGCGGCGGCCAGCGCCTGCGCGGGCGTCAGCGCATTGTTCTTGGCCGTGGACACGAGCTGACGCAGGGCGAACAGCTGGTCGGACTTCAGCGCCTTGGGCAAGAGGTCCTTGATGATCGCGCCGGTGTCGTCGGCGTCCAGCACGGAGAAGCCGCGCT
>DAOOVM010000017.1:0-4320 GCA_035370085.1 Rhodanobacteraceae bacterium
GGAGGGGCTGGCCGAATTCCGGTCCATGTCCGGCTCCGCCCAGGCGCTGGAGGTGCTCGACGCCAACCCGCTGCCGCAGGTGCTGATCGTGACGCCGCGCGATGGGCGCGATGCCGTCGAGCCGGCGGTGCTCGCCTTTCTCAAGGGGCGTGCCGAGGTCGACCTGGTGCAGTACGACGCGGCATGGCGGCGACGCCTGGGCGCGATCGTCGAGCTGGCCACCCGCGCCGTCGCCGTGATCGCGGCGCTGCTCGCCCTGGGGGCGCTGCTCGTGGTCGGCAACAGCGTGCGCCTGGACATCCAGGCGCGGCGCGAGGAGATCGCGATTCTGCAGCTGATCGGCGCCAGCGACGGCTTCGTGCGCCGACCGTTTCTCTATGCCGGGGTCTGGTACGGCCTGTTGGCCGGCCTGATCGCGCTCGCCGCGGTGCTCGGAGTGGAGTTCGCCCTGGCCGGTCCGGTGGCCAGCTTGCTGGACAGCTACGACCACCGCTTCGTGCTGCGCGGCCTCGCGCCGCAGCTGGCCGCCGCCGTGCCGCTGGGCAGTGCCGCCCTGGGCTGGCTAGGCGCTATGCTAGCCACCTCCCGGCATCTGGCCGAGGGGCGGCCCGACTAGCGGTGGGCCCGCCGGGACTTGCGAGGGGGATCGATGGAAGCACAGCTCACCCGCCATATCGCCAGCGACGAACCGCGGGTGATGGTGGTGGACGGCTCGAAGGTGGTGCGTCGCCTGATCGAGCAGTTGCTCAAGGCCGAGCTCCCCGGGGTGACCGTCCTGTGCTGCGAGACCGGCGCCGAGGCCAAGCAGCAGCTGGAGAGCGGCGTGGTCGACTTCGTCACCACGGCGCTGCGTCTGCCCGACATGGACGGCATGGAGCTCGCGGCCTACATCCGTGAGCATTCTCCCCAGGCCTACATGCCCATCGTCGTGGTGTCCGGTGACGTGCAGGAGCGCCTGGCGGCGCGCACCCTGACCGATGCGGTCACCGACTATTTCGACAAGTCGCTGGGCTTCGCCGCACTGGCGGCCTTCATCCGCGGCTACGTGCGTCCGGAGACCAAGACGACCGGCGACGTGCTGTACGTGGAAGACAGTCGCGTGGTCGCCCTTGCCACGCGGCGCATGATGGAGAAGCACGGTCTCACGGTTCTGCACGTCGTCAGTGTCGAGGACGCCCTGGCCCTGCTGGAAACCGCCAGGGCGCAGGGGCGGGTGCCGGGGGCCGACGTGGTCCTGACCGACGTGAACCTGAAGGGCGACCTCACCGGCGGCGATCTGCTCGATCGCATCCGCAACGGCTTCGGCTACGGCAAGGGTCAGTTGCCCGTGCTCGTCATGACGGGCGACGATAATCCGAAGAACCAGGCTGCGCTCATCCGCGCCGGCGCCAATGATCTGGTGGAGAAGCCGATCGAGGAGCGCCTGCTGATCACCAAGTTGCTGTTTCAGCTGCGCGTCGGCCAGCATCTGCGCCAGCAGGTGTCCGCCGCGCCGGCATGAGTGCGCAGGCCCTGCGCCTGGAGCCGTCCTGGAAGGCGCGTGTCGGCAGTTACTTCGACCGACCCGATATGCAGGCCCTGTCTGCCTTCCTGCGGGCCGAGCTGCGCGCCGGCAAGGCCATCTATCCACCGCCCCAGCGCATCTTTGCCGCCCTCGACAGCACGCCTTTCGACAAGGTCAAGGTGGTGATCCTGGGACAGGACCCCTACCACGGGCCGGGGCAGGCGCACGGCCTGTGCTTTTCCGTGCTGCCCGGCGTACCGATTCCGCCCTCACTGGACAACATCTTCAAGGAGATCGAGCGCGACCTCGGCATCCCGCGACCGGACCACGGCTGCCTGCTGCCCTGGGCGCGGCAGGGCGTGCTGCTGCTCAACGCCGTCCTCACCGTGGAGCGCGGACTGGCCGGCTCGCACCAGGGCAAGGGCTGGGAGGGCTTCACGGACGCCTGTGTTGCCGCCCTCGACCGCGAGCGCGAGGGCCTGGTGTTCCTGCTCTGGGGCAGTTACGCCCAGGCCAAGGGCCGGCTGATCGATCCACGCCGACACCGGGTATTGAAAGCACCGCACCCCTCACCGCTGTCGGCCCACCGTGGCTTCCTCGGCTGCGGCCACTTCGGTACCGCCAACCGCCACCTTGAATCCCGCGGCCAGTCCCCCATCGAATGGAGACTGCCGGCGAGAGTCGACGTGGAAGCCCTGCTGGCCGCGTCATGAAACCCGGCCCGCGCCGGTCATCTGGCCGGTGCTCGGGTCATCTTCACCGCCCATTTGCCGGCGCCAGGGCACCCTTGACCGCGTCCTGCCACGGCACTGGACAGGGCCGCCCCTATTTCTGTACCATTGAGTTTAGTTAAGCGGGTTCCACCCTGTAGGGCACTCGCCGTGGCTTTAGCACTCCCACCAGTTGAGTGCTAGCATGACCCGATTGCGGAGGTGTCACCCATGTCCGAAGCCCAAGCCCTGGTTGCCAGCAACCTGCCCATCCCCAGCGCGCTCGGCAGCCTGGATGCCTACATTTCGGCCGTGCACCGCGTGCCTATGCTGACCGTGGAAGAGGAGCAGGACCTGGCGCATCGCCTGCAGGACAAGAACGACCTCGATGCCGCCAAGCGCCTGGTCCTGTCCCATCTGCGTTTCGTCGTCCACGTGGCCCGCGGCTATCAGGGCTACGGACTGCAGATGGGGGATCTGATCCAGGAAGGCAATATTGGCCTGATGAAGGCCGTGAAGCGCTTCGATCCGAGCCTCGGCGTGCGCCTGGTTTCCTTTGCGGTGCACTGGATCCGCGCCGAGATGCACGAATTCATCCTGCGCAACTGGCGCATCGTCAAGGTCGCCACCACCAAGGCGCAGCGCAAGCTGTTCTTCAACCTGCGCAAGTCGAAGAAGCGCCTGGGTTGGATGAACCACGAGGAAGTGCAGGCGGTCGCCAAGGAGCTCGGCGTGCCGGCTTCGGCCGTGCTGGAGATGGAGTCGCGCCTGTCCGGTCGCGACGTGGGTTTCGACGCCCCGGCCGATGCCGACGACGATGCGCCGCCCGCGCCGGTGGCCTACCTGGTGGACCAGGGGGCGGACCCCTACGAGACCCTGGCCCGCGACGACCAGGAAGAGAGCCAGCTGGAAGTGCTGCGCGAGGGCATGGCCAGGCTCGATGCGCGCTCGCGCGACATCATCGCCCGGCGCTGGCTCAAGGACGGTGAGAAGGCCACCCTGCAGGAGCTGGCCGACGAGTACGGCGTTTCCGCCGAACGCATCCGGCAGATCGAGGCGAATGCGATGAAGAAGATGCGGGCCCTGTTCACGGCCTGACGCGCGCATGCGGGCCGAGGCGCAACTGCCGCGGCCTTCCTTCTCCACGCCGACGGCCCGGAACTCCGGGCCGTTTTCATGTGTGCGCCTGGTGGCGCCGTGGTTCCCGCCATGTTGCGGGGCAAGCCTGCCCCCAGACGCGCCCGCGTCCATTGCTGCCCCGTGAGTGCCGGACGCGCAGAGGCATGGATGCGCGCCCTTCGGCGCAGGCGCACGGTTGCTGCCCTCAGCACCGATCCCGTCCGGCGCTTGGCGCAGCGGATGAAAAGAAAAGACCCCGCCGGAGCGGGGTCACTGAAGCCGCATGGTGGAGACGCTTCGCAGCGGCGGCAGCCGGGCGCCCGGGCGCCCGGCTGCAACGCACTCACAGACGGCAGCTCTCGAATCCGTCCGGGAAGACCATGTCGTTGTTGACCACGACGTCGAAGTTCGCTGTCCCGCTGAGGCTGCCGCTGCCCGCGGACAGGGTGCGGCCCGTGGCCAATGTGTAGAACCGCTGCGTGGCGTCGGCCGGGAAGCTCGCGACACCGTTGCTCACGGTCACCTGCGCCAGCGTGATTGGTCCCCCGCAGGCGGTCACGCTGAGCGTCACTTGCGAGCTGGAGTCGGTGCTGATGACGTTGCCGTCCACGTCGACGATCGAGACCACGACAGCGCCGAGGCGGTTGCCCTGCAGCACGTTGGCTGGCGTCTGGCTGAAGACCAGATGGTCGGCCGGATTGGCGGCAAAGTTGGCCACGACGGTGCAGTCGGCGGTGATGGCGCCGGTGGTCCAGAGGTTGCCGCTGAGCGAGCCGGCCGGGCAGGTGCCGGTGACGTTGACGAGGTGGTAGCCGGTGCTCGGCGTCAGCGTGAACTGCGCGGTGCCATTGTAGTTCACGGTCTGCGGCGTGCTGGGCGCGATGCTGCCGCCCGTGCCGGCGCTGGGCGTGACCGTGAAGGTGTCGATGGCGAAGTTGGCCACGACGGTGCAGTCGGCGGTGATGGCGCCGGTGGTCCAGAGGTTGC